>JBIOTP010000332.1:0-8275 GCA_044865965.1 Solirubrobacteraceae bacterium | reverse complement strand
CCCGCGCGCTCGCTTCAACCCGCCGTCCGGCCGCAGGTAGCTCCGCCTCCACCGGCAGTCAACCCGCTCGCTTTGCTCGGGGTCGGGACTGCGTCCCTTGACAGCCGGCTCCGGCTCCGCTCTTGGGCAAGGTAGGAGGGCAGGCGGAGCCTGCCGACCGGAGGTCGACCGGAGTGGCACGTCGAACCCCCGCCGCGCGGCCTTTGCTTCCAGATTGCTTCCATAGGACCGCTCCGCAGACCCAGCGCAGCGGGAGCCGACGACAGGGACCCGCCTAGGAGCAGGGCTTTCGCGCAGAGCCGGAGGACGGACTCGAACCGACGACCTATCGCTTACAAGGCGATTGCTCTACCAGCTGAGCTACTCCGGCGGGGCTGACCGAGTGTAGGGCGCTTCAAGCTCGCCGCACCCGCGACCGATGACATGGGGGTGACGACCGCTCACGCTCGCCCGGCGGCGGGCAGCGGGTCGGCGCTCGAAGCTCTGGTCGACGCCGCCGCGGGGATCCTGGCCGCCGACTCGCTACAGGACACGCTCGCCCGCATCGCCCACCACCTCGGGGCGCTGCTGGTCTACACCGACCTCACCGTCTACGAGATCGACGAGGAGGCGGCGCTGCTGCGGCCCGTGTACGCGTATGGCGATTGGGTCGACGAGATCCTCGCCGATCCGGTGCCGCTGAGCACGGGCGTCACGAGCTGGTGCGTGCGCAACCGGTGCACGCGCAACGTGCCCGACACGACGAAGGAGCCGCTGGCGAACGTCGTCGCCGGGACGCCGCACGAGCCCGAGGCGTTCGTGTGCGTGCCGCTGCTCGTGGAGGAGCGCGTCGTGGGCGCGCTGAACGTGTATCGCGGCGGCGCGGACATGGCCTTCAGCGACGCCGAGGTGGAGCTGGTCAAGCGCTTCGCGACGATGGCCGCGCTCGCGTACGACTCCGCGCGCCAGCGCGAGACGCTGCGCCAGCAGGTGCGCACGGACGGGCTGACCGGGCTGCTGAACCACCGCGCCTGCCAGGAGCGCCTGCGCGACGATCTGGCCGCCGCGCTCCCGCAGGGGCGGCCGGTGGGCGTCGTGCTCATCGACCTCGACCACTTCAAGGTCATCAACGACGCGCACGGCCATGCCGAGGGGGACCGCATCCTGGCCGCCGCCGCCGCGCGGCTGCGGACCGTCGTCCGCGAGAGCGACGCCGTCGGGCGCCTCGGCGGCGAGGAGTTCGTGCTGATCCTCCCCGGCGTCGACGCCTACGGCGCGGAGGACTGCGCCGAGCGCGCGCGAGCGGCGCTCGCCGAGCTCACCGTCCGCGGCCGGCCGCTCGCCGCCTCCGCCGGCGTGGCGGCGGCGCCCGCCGACGGCACCGAGGCCGCCGCGCTGCTCGAGAGCGGTGACGCCGCGCTGTACTGGGCCAAGCACTCCGGCCGCGGCCAGACGCGCCGCTACGGGCGCGGCGCGGTCCGCCCCGAGGCGGCCCAGCGAACCGAGATCGCCGCGCTGCTGGAGCGCGGGACGTCCGCGATCCGCACGGTCTTCCAGCCGGTCGTCGAGCTCGCCACCGGGCGCGCCGGCGGCTTCGAGGCGCTGGCCCGCTTCGACGCCGAGCCCGCCCGCGGGCCCGACGAGTGGTTCGCGCAGGCGCACCGCGCGGGCCTCGGCGCCGAGCTCGAGGCGCTCGCGCTGCGCTCGGCGCTCGAGGTCCCCGGCCGCCCCGAGGGCGCGTTCCTCGCGCTCAACGTGTCCCCGCGCGCGCTGCTGTCCGAGCCGGTCGCCGCCGCGCTGCCCGAGGACCTCTCCGGGATCGTGATCGAGCTGACCGAGCACGAGCTGTTCGGCGCCGAGGGCGAGCTGGAGGCGAACCTGGCCGGCCTGCGCGCCCGCCGCGCGCGCGTGGCGCTCGACGACGCCGGCGCCGGCTACGCGGGCCTGCAGCAGCTCATCCGCGTCGCCCCCGACATTCTCAAGCTCGATCGCACGCTCGTGCACGGCGCGCACGCGGACCCGTCGCGCCAGGCGCTGCTCGAGGCGCTGATCTCGTTCGCCGCGAGCACCGGCGCCGCCGTCTGCGGCGAGGGCGTCGAAGACCTGGCGGACCTGCGGGCGCTGGCCGAGCTCGATGTCACCTACGCCCAGGGCTACGCGCTCGCGCGGCCCGCCGCCGGCTGGCCGGCGCCGGCCACCGAGGCGACCGCCGCCGCCGCCGCGGAGACGCAGGCCGGCATGCGCGTCGCGACCGCGCCGCGCGGCGTCGCCGGGCGCTTCGCGGGCGGCCTCGCGGAGCTCGCCGGCGACCTCTCGCTGGCGGCCGGGATCGCCGAGCTGGGCGCCGCCAACCGGCGCGCCGCGGCGCTGCTCGGCGCCGACGACGTCGGCCTGCTGCGCCTCGATCACGTTGCCGGGACGCTCGAGCTGCTCACCGACCACCTCGAGTATGGTCGCGGCGAGAGCTGGCGGCTGGCCGACTTCCCGGCCACCCAGCACGTGCTCGACACGCGGACGCCCGGCCAGGTCGTCGCGGGCGACCCCGCCGGCGATCCCGCGGAGCTCGCCGCGCTGGACGAGGTCGGCATGGCGAGCCTGCTGATGGTGCCGGTCGTCTTCGGCGCCCGCGTGCTCGCCGTCCTCGAGGTCTACCGCGAGCGCCCGCAGGCGTTCACGACGCGCGAGGTCGACCGCGCGCGGGTGGTCGCCCAGCAGTTCGGCGCCGCGCTCGACCGCCTTACCGACTGAGCTCCTCCCGCCACCAGGTGAGCGTGTCCGCGAGCGTGCGCTCGAGCGGGATCTCCGGCCGCCAGCCGGTCGCCGCCCGCAGCCGCTCCGCGGAGCCGCGGATCTCCGCGACCTCGTTGGCGCGCACCAGCGACGGGTCGACGACGTGCTCGACCTCGACGCCGGCCGCCTCCCCGAGCGCCGCCACGAGCTCGCGCGCCGAGCGCGAGGCGCCGGAGCACACGTTGAACACGCCCGGCTCGCCGCGCGCGGCGAGCAGCCGGTAGGCGCGGACGACGTCGCGCACGTCCGTGTAGTCGCGCCGCGTGTCCGGGCTGCCGGTGACGACGCGCGCCGGCCCCGCGCCCGCCGCCGCCACCTGGCGCGCGAACGTGGCGATCGCGTAGACCGGCTCCTGTCCCGGGCCGGCGTGGTTGAACGCGCGCACCCGGACCACGCGTAGGCCGTAGGCGTCGGCGTAGAAGCCGGCCACGACGTCGGCGGCGGCCTTCGAGGCCGCGTACGGGTTCTGCGGGCGCGCCGGCGCGTCCTCGCCGACCGGGAGCGCGTTCGGCGGGCCGTACTGCTCGCCCGAGCCGACGACGACCACGACCGCCTCGGGCGCCTCGGCGCGGACCGCCTCCAGCACGTTGACGGTCATCGCCAGGTTGTCGCGCAGCGTGGCCGGCGGGTCCTGCCATGAGGCGCCGACGTGGGCGCGGGCGGCGAGGTGGTAGACCGCGTCCGGGCGCGCCTCGGCCACGACCGCGCGGGCGGCTGCTGGGTCGCGCAGGTCCGCCTCCGCCGCGCGCGGCGCCGCGTGCACCTCGTCGCCGTCCGCCGCGCAGGCCGCCGCCAGGTGGCGCCCGGCGAACCCGGACGCGCCCGTGATCAGCGCGATCACGGGCCGATCGGCACGAGGTGCTCGGCGGAGCCGTGGCCGTTGGACGCGACCGCCTCGGGGTCGACCGGGCGCGCCTCGGGCTCGTTCAGCCGCCGCTCCAGCGCGCCCAGCACGGCGCCGAACAGGAGGTGGCGCCACGTCGCCTGCGCGAACGCGCGCCTGGAAGGCCACAGCGGCGCCAGGTCCGGCCGCGCCCGCGCCAGCGCGGCGGTCGCCGGCCACGTGGCGAGGTGCTCGGCGAGCGCGGCGAGCGGCCCGCGCAGCGGCGCGGCGACCGGCAGCGCGGGCGCGGCGGCGGCGTAGAGCGCGCCGAACACGGCTCCGTTGGCGAGGTGCAGCGCCAGCCCCACGCCGTAGGAGGAGCGCCCCGTCACGAGCCGGCCGAGCAGGTCCACGTCGTCGTAGTCGACGCCGAACACGCGCTTGTCGAACGGCTGCTGGGCCGCCCAGACCCCGGCCGCGGCGGCGCCGGCGAGCGCGCCGCGCAGGGCCGTCGTGCGATCCAGCGCCATTCGCGGCACTGTAACGCGGCTCTGGGCCGCGGGTACGGATCCAGGAGGAGGAGAACACCCGACATGGACCAACGCAGCCTGCACGCACGCGCCCGCGAACGAGGCGTAAATCCGATCATCTACTGGCTCGCGCGCGCCGTGCTGCAGACGGTCGCGCACCTCTACTGGCGGCTGTCGCGGATCGGGCGGGAGCACATCCCGCAGACCGGCCCGGTGATCATCGCCGCCAACCACCGGTCGTTCCTGGACCCCTTCATCATCGGCCTGATGACGCGGCGGCCGGTCTACTACGTCGCGAAGTCGGAGATCTTCCGCATCCACCCCGTGATCTCCTGGGTGCTGAGCTCGCTCGGCGCCTTCCCGGTGCGGCGCGGCGCGGCCGACGCCGACATGGTCGAGACGGCCAAGGCGATCCTCGCGCGCGGCGAGATCATCGTGATGTTCCCGGAGGGCACGCGCACGCGCCCGGGCGCGCTCGGCAAGCCCAAGCGCGGGGTGGGCCGGCTGGCGCTGGAGACCGGCGCGCCCGTGGTCCCGATGGCGCTGTTCGGCACCGAGGCGATCCGCAAGGGCTGGCGCATCCGCCCGCACAAGATCCGCGTGCGCGCCGGCAGCCCGCTGACGTTCCCGAAGGTCGAGGCGGCGAGCACGCCGCTGGCGGCCGCCGTCACCGACCGCATCTGGCCGAACGTGATGCTGCAGTGGGAGTGGCTCGGCGGCCTGCCGCCGCTGCGCCGCGTGGCGGTGATCGGCGGCGGCGCCTCGGGCACCGCGCTCGCCGTCATGCTCGCGCGCGCGGGCATCGACGTGGACCTCGGCTGCCGGACGCGCGCCCAGGCGGAGCTGATGGCCGCCGCGCGCGAGAACGACCGCTACCTGCCCGGCGTCGAGCTGCCCAAGCGCGTCCGCCCGGCGCGCGCGGCCGACCTCGAGCTGTCCCGGCACGACCTCGTCGCGTTCGCGGTCCCGGCGGCCGACCTGCCGGCCGCGGTCGCCGCCCACGCCCCCGGCATCGCGCCGCGCACGGGCGTGCTCGTGCTCTCCCGGGGCATGGTCCCGCCGCTCGGGACGCTGCCCGCCGCGTTCGTCGCCGAGCGCACGCGCGCGTGGGCGGTGGGTGCGCTGGGCGGCCCCGTCAACGCCGCCGAGGCGCTGACGGACGGCGCCTCGCTCGTCCTCGCCGCGCACGACCGCGCGTTCGCCCGCCAGGTGTCCGACGCGCTCGCCGCCGCCGGGCTCGACGTCACCCACACAGGCGACGTGATCGGCGTGGAGCTCGCCGGCTGCGCGAAGAACGCCGCCGCGCTCGCCGTCGCCACGGCCGCGGCCGCCGGTCCGAACGCGGCCGGCGCCGCCGCCGGCAAGGTGTTCGCCGAGATCGACGCCTACGCGCTCCGCAGCGGCGCGCTGCCGGAGACGTTCGCGGGCCTCGCCGGCGCCGGCGACCTCGTCGCCACCGTGCTGGCCGAGGGCTCGGCCGACCGCCGCGCCGGCGAGCTGCTCGCCCGGGGCGTCGCGGCGGAGGAGATCGGCCCGGCGCTCGGCCACTGCTCGGAGGCCGTGCAGTCGATCCCGCTGCTCGCCGCCCGGCTCAAGGAGGGCGGCGTCGACGCCCCGGTGCTTGGCGGGCTGGCCGGGATCATCGAGGGGCGCGTGGAGGCGGCGCGTTGGACCGCCTCGCTCACCGCGCCCAAGCCCGCCCGCAAGGCGGCGAAGGCGAGGGCCGCCTAGCCTGGATGGGTGTGACGGGGATAGTGTCCGCGACCAATGGCCGCTCCGTCCGATTCCTCGGGCGAGGCGAAGGCGCGCAGGGACGCCGCCTTCTCCGACCTCTACCGGGCGCACCTGCGCGACGTCTACTCGTACTCCTACTACCGGGTGGGCAACCACCACGACGCGGAGGACCTCACGGAGCAGACGTTCCTGCAGGCCTACCGGCACTTCGAGCGCGCGCAGGCCGAGTCTCACGGCCGGCCGCTGCGGCCGTGGCTCATCCGGATCGCCCACAACCTGGCGGCGAACTACTACCGCGACCGCTCGCGCCGCCCGCAGACGAACATCGAGGACGCGGGAGCGATCTCGACGCCGCACACCACCGAGGGGCTGGTGCAGGACCGCGAGGACCTGGCGCGAATCCTCCGCGGGGTGCAGGAGCTCCCCGACGACCGCCGGGAGGCGCTGATCATGCGCTTCGCGCTCGACATGGACAACCGCGAGATCGCGCGTGCGCTGGGCCGCACCGACGGCGCCACGAAGGTGCTGATCCATCGCGCCATCCGGCAGCTCGAGGAGATCGTGCAGGAGGACCTCAACGGATCGAAGCCGGGGGGCTGACGTGAGCCCGCAGGAGGGAGCGTTCGAGTTCGAGGCGCGGCTGGCGCAGGCGCTCACGCCCGTCGACCCGCCCGCCGAGCTGGAGAAGCGCATCGAGGCGACGCTCGACTCGATCCTCGAGGCGGCGGCCGAGGAGCTCGAGGCATGGGAGCTGTCGTCGATCAAGGACCCGCGCAACTGGCCGCGGGCCGCGCTGGCGCCCGCCGCCGCGGTCGTGATCGGCTCGGGCGCCGCGGTCGGGCTCGTCGTGCTGCGCACGCAGCGCAAGCGCCACCGGCGGCGCGCCCAGGCGCGGGGGGCGCTGGACCTCGCCGAGCGGACCTTCCGCGACGCGCGCAAGGAGGCGGCGCGCGTGCTGCGCGACATCACGCCGGACCGGTGATCCGGGAGGAGGTCTCGTACGCAGAGGGGTGATGTGGACGTACGCGCCCTGGCGGACGAGGACCTGGTGCCGCTGATGGCACGGGGCGACGCGCGCGCGTTCGAGACCCTGTACGAGCGCCACGGCGGCGCCGCGTACTCGCTCGCCTACCGGATGGTGGGCACGCGGGCGAGCGCGGAGGACGTCACCCAGGAGGCGTTCATGAACCTGTGGCGCTCCGGCGCCCACTACGACCGCGGCCGCGGCTCGGTCCGCACCTGGATCCTCGGCATCGTCCACCATCGCGCGATCGACGCGCTGCGGCGCGCCACCGTCCACTCGCGCCGGCGCTCGGACGACGAGACGGCGGCCGAGCGCCTCGAGGCGCCGGAGCGCACCGAGGAGGACGTCGCGCGGCGCGAGGAGGCCGGCATCGTGCGCGCGGCGATGGGCGCCCTTCCCTCCGAGCAGGTGCAGGTGATCGAGCTCGCGTATTTCGGCGGCTTCACTCACGTAGAGATCGCCGAGATGCTGGAGACTCCGGTGGGCACCGTGAAGGGACGCATGCGGCTCGGCCTGAAGAAGATGCGCGAGACCCTCGCGCACGGGGCGGTGGGCACATGAGGACCGCCCCCGACCACGCGCGCTGGGAGGACTCCGCCGGCGCCTACGCGCTGGGCGCGCTGGCGGACGCCGAGCGCGCCGGGTTCGAGGCGCACCTCGAGGCCTGCGAGGCCTGCCGGGCCGAGCTCGACGAGCTGCTGGTGGCCGCCGAGGCGCTGCCCGCCGCGGCGCCGCCGATGGTGCCGCCGCCGGCACTCAAGGCGCGGCTGATGGCCGAGGTCGAGCGCGAGGCGGCGCTGCTCGCCGCCGCGGGCCCGCAGGCCGACCGGCCCGTGCCGCCGCCGCGCGCACGGCGGCGGAGCTGGCGCGAGTGGTTCGGCGTGCCCGCCGGCGCGGTCGCCGCGCTGGCGTGCGCGGCGCTGGTCGTCGGCCTCGGCGCCGGCGGGGTGCTGTTCGGCGGGGGCGAGGGCATGCACAAGGTGCCGTTCGCGCCGTCCGGCGCCGCGGCCAGCGCGAAGGTCGAGCTCGAGGTCCGCGACGACGGCGCGACGCTCGTGGCGCGCAACCTGCCCGCGCCGCGCAACGGCCGCGTCTACCAGGTGTGGCTGATGCGGCGCGGCAAGAAGGCCCCCGAGCCGACGTCGACGCTGTTCACGCCGCGCAGCGACGGGTCGGCGACCGCGAGCGTGCCCGGCAAGCTCTCGGACGTCGACGCGGTGCTCGTCACCTCCGAGCCGCCCGGGGGCTCGGACGCGCCGAGCGAGTCGCCGCTGCTGCAGGCCAAGATGACCTAGTGGTTCCGGCCGGAAGTTCGGCGCATAACCCGGTGGATGCCGGGTCGTGCCTGCCGGTGCACGGCAGGCGCTCGCATGCTGGTGGCACGTGTGCGCCTGC
>JBIOTP010000331.1:0-5355 GCA_044865965.1 Solirubrobacteraceae bacterium | reverse complement strand
GCCGCGCACGCGGGCGCGTTTCACTTCATCCAGCGCTACTCGTGGGAGCCCTGGCATTACGGGTACGCGCTCAACCCGCAGTCGAGCCCGCGCGCCGGGGGTGTGAGAGACACGAGGGCGGCCGGGGCGGCGAGGGATACCGGGACGGCCGCGGGGGCCGGGGCGGCGAGCGATGCGGGGGCGGCGGCGGGGCTCGGGGATGGCGCGGCCGGCGTCGCGCGCGGCGCCGTGCCGGGCTTCGTGCCCGCGCGGTTCGCACCCGTCCTGGCGCGCGCGGCGCAGCGCTGGAATGTGTCGGCGGCGCTGCTCGCGGCGCAGCTGTATGCCGAATCCAACTTCAACCCGTTTGCGATCTCACGCGCCGGTGCCCAGGGGATCGCGCAGTTCATGCCCGGCACCGCGGAGGCGTACGGGCTCGACGACCCGTTCGACGCCGAGCAGGCGATCGATGCGCAGGCCCACATGATGCGCGACCTGCTGCGGCAGTTCGGGTCCGTCCCGCTCGCGCTCGCGGCCTACGACGCCGGGTCGGCAAAGGTGGCGGCGTGCGGCTGCATCCCGGCCATCGCTGAGACCCGAGGCTACGTCGCGCGGATCCTCGGCCTGATGTCGGGCGCCGGCCAGCCGATCGGCCCCGGCGGCGGACTCGAAGTGAGGCTGATCGAGTGAGCTGCGTCGACCCCCGCGCGCCTTGACACGGCGCGCCGCATCCGCGATGACACGCGCGCGTGGAGCTACGGCAACTCGACCCCGGGACGCGGCTTCCGGTCCTCGAGCCGGCATGGGGCGATCGCCTGCCGGTGGACGACGGTGAGCGGTCGGTGCTGCTGCAGGCCTGGATCGACCAGCCCGAGCCGGGCGCGTTCGCCGCCGTGGAGGAGGGGCGCGTGGTCGCCGCGGCGCTCGGCCGCGGGACAGCGTGCGGCGTCCGGCTCGAGGCCGTCCACGGCAGCCTCCCGGCCATGCTCGCGACGGCGATCGCCGCCTTCCCGGGCCAGCGCCTAGAAGCGCATGTGGACTCCGAGCGCATCGCTCCCGGCGTGGAGCGCGCGCTGGCGGAGGCCGGGTTCGGCCTCGCCGCCGATCACGTGCGCTATCGCGGCGCGCTCGTGGCAGCGCCGCCCACCGCGGGCGCTCTTTCACTCTTGGCATATGCGGACGTCGGGGCCCGTGGGCTGCGCCGGGTGCTGGAGCGTGTCTGGACGGGGACCCCGACGCCGCTGGGCCGGGCACCGCTCGAGGAGCTTGCGGAGTTGCTGTTCGCGGCGGACGGGGCGACGGGCCTGTGGCGCGTCGCGTTCGCCGACGGCCAGCCCGTGGGCGTGGCGCTGGCCGAGCTCGACGCGAGCGACCAGAAGCTCGGGATCCTCGTCCAACTCGGCGTGGTGCGAGGCCACGGCGAGGGCGTCGACCGGGCGCTGCTCCGCGAAGCGCTGCGGCTGCTCCGCGGGCGCGGGGCGAGGCGCTTCGTGACCGCCGCGCCACGCGCCGACGCCCCGCTGCGGCGGCGGCTCGAGGAGGCCGGAGCCCGCCCGGCGGGCGCCGTGCGCGTCTACGCGCGCGGGCCAGGCGAAGTTGCGGCGCGCGTCGTGGCGCGCGGGCCGGGCGATGGCGTGGCGTGCGGACCGGGCGATGGCGTCACGCGCGGGTCGGGCGACGGCGTCGCGCGCATCACGGATCTCGCCGGATTGCGCGAACATCTCGTGGGGCTCGGGCTCGGCGTCGGGCGCGACGGTGACGGCCTGGCCGTGCACGTCCCGCGGCCCGCGGGCGTTGCGCGTGTCGTCGTCGAGTGGGAGGCGGCGTCGGCGACGGTCGCGGTCGGGGCGGAGCGGCTGATGCTGGACCGCGACGGCGCGCTGGACCCCGTGGAGCTGCGCGTGGCAGCCTGGCGAGCGGCTCGCCTTGCGGCGCAAAGGCCTGTCCTGCACACGCCGCTGCGCGTGGCCGCGAGGCGCCGCCCGGGGGCCCGCCCCGGGCCGGCACGGCCCGAGGTTGCCGAGCGCGTCGGTGAGTTCGCGGCCGTGGCCCCGGATCGCGCCGAGCCCCTCGTCGCGCTCGGCCCGCCCGTCCGGCTCTCGGCCTCGCCGCTGTGGGGCCTCCAGCGCCGGTACTTCCGTGCCCAGGGCATCCACGCCTGGAGCTCGGGCACCGTGCCGCAGCAGATCACGACGAACTCCGTGATCGCGCGCGCGTACGCCGACGTCGCGGCCGCCTTCGTCGCCGACTGCGCGGCGGCCGAGCTCCTGGACCCGGGCGAGCCCGTGCATGTCGTCGAGCTCGGGTGCGGCAGCGGGCGCTTCGCCCACCGCTTCCTCGCGTGGCGGTCCGAGCCGGGGCCGCGCCACCGGGCGACCGACCCCGCGTGGCAGGCCGACCCGGGGCTGCGCTACTGGGCGACCGACTTCGCCGAGGAGAACCTGGATTTCCTGGAGCGCCACCCGGCCCTGCGCGAGCCGCTCGCGGACGGCCGCCTGGAGCTCGCCGCCTTCGACGCCGCCGCCCCGGCACCGCTGACCGGTCGCGCGCGCGGCGAGACGCTGCTTGCCCAGCCACCCAAGAACCCGCTCATCGTGCTCGCGAACTACGTCTTCGACGGCGTGCCGCAAGACGCATTCGCGGTCGCCGGCGAGCGGCTCGCGCAGTGGGAGCTCGCGCTGTCCGCGCCGGCCGGCGCCGCAAAGGCGGGGACGGAGCACCTCGCCCTCGACCGCCTGCACGCCGAGTGGAGCCTGAGACCGACCGAGGCGCCCGCCCCGCCGCTGGCCGACGGCACCACGTTCTTCGACCCGACGGGCGCCAGGACCGTGCTCGAGTGGCTCGCGGACCGCGCGCCGCGCGGCCTGCTGGTGATCTCCGCCGACCGCGGGGCGCTCACGCCCGAGCAGCTCGAGCTCCATCGCGGCCCGCCGCAGCTCGGACGCCACGGCAGCGTCTCCTTCGACGTCAACTACCACGCCCTCGGGGCGTGGGCCGTCGCCCGCGGCGGCAGCGTGCTCGCGGCGGAGCTCGTCCCGGGCGCGCTCGCCGTCCAGGCGCAGGTCCACTGCGACGCGGCCGCCGCGCTGGGCACCATGCCCGCCGCCTTCGCGGAGCATCTCGGCGCGGGCGGCCACGACGACCTGTTCAGGCTCAAGCCGCCCGCGCTCGCCGCGCTCGAGCGGGCGCCGCTGTCAACCCAGCTCTCCCACCTGCAACACGCCGGCTGGGACTCCAACGTCTTCCTCGACCTGCTGCCCGCGCTGCACGCCTCGGCCTACCACGCCGATCGGCCGGCGCTCACGGATGCGCTCGCCGCCGCCGACCGGATCGAACGCCACCACCTCGCCCTGCCCGGCGACGGCGTCGAGGACGCCCTCGGCGCCTGGCGCGCCGCCCTGACCGCGGCGGCGGCTGATCCGCGCCAGCGGCTCCTGCGCACTGCTCCCTACTCGCCGGACTCGCGCCAGCCGTACCCGGAAGCGGGGGATGGCCCCGCCGCGAAGCCCGGCCCGCCCGCTTAGGGTCAAGGTGCGACCACGACCCGCCGACACCGTTGAGACGATGAGCAAGATCCTCCGCCGCATCAAGCGCCACCGCCGCACCGCGAGCCGCCGCCCGCGCACCGGCTGGGGCCTGCGCGCCGTCCCCGTCTAGAAACGCTTGCGCCCCCGCGAGAAGCCGCGCGCCGACCGCGACGAGGCCGCGCGGGAGCCACGGCTGCGCGAACATGGGACGTGATGCGGCTCGGGCTCCGGCGGCTGACGGAGGCGGACCTCCCCGCGGCATGGGAGATGACGCGGCTCGCCTTCGGCCTCGACCGCGAGCCTCCGGCCACGCACCTCAAGGAGCGGCCGGGCCGCCGGCAGTGGGGCATCGTCGACAACGGCCGGCTCATCGCGAAGGCGATCGATCGCGGGCAGGAGCACTGGTTCGGCGGACGCCTCGTGCCGGCCTGCGGAGTCGCGGGCGTCGCCGTCGCGCCCGAGTCGCGCCGGACCGGCACGGCGCGGCGACTGCTGACGGCGATGCTCGCCGACGCGCGAGCGCGTCGCCGTGATCAGCACGCTGTTCCGGACGACGCCGCAGCTCTACCGGGCGCTCGGGTATGAGGAGGTCGGCGCGCTCACCTGGACGGCGGTCCCGACCACCGCGTTCGCGGGCCTGCGCGCCCCCACCGAGATCGGCCTGCGCGCGGCCGACGCGTTCCTGCAGGCTGCGGCCGCGGGCCCGCCGCCCGCGCTGCTCGACTACTTCTAACCCGTATTGCGCATGCCCGCCGCGATCCCCGTGATCGTCGCGAGCAGCGGGGCGCGCGCGTCCTCGCGCCGGGCCCGCACACGCTCCAGGAGCTCGACCTGGAGATGCGAGAGCGGGTCCACCCACGGGTTGCGGTGCTCGAGCCGCCGCTGGAGCGCCGGCGTCTCGTCCAGCAGCCGGCGCGACCGGGTGATCGCCAGGACGCGCTCGACCACCAGCTCGTACTCCGCGCGCAGGTCGGGCCAGAACCGCTGCGCGAGGTCCTCGTCGACGAGCCGCAGGTAGCGCTCGGCGACGCCGAGGTCGGCCTTGAACAGCGCCATCTCCAGCGTGCCGATGAGCTCGTGGAAGAACGGCCAGTCGCGCCACATCTCGCGGTGGAGCTCGACGTCGCCGTCCGCGAGCGCCGTCGCGGCGCCGTACCACGAGGGAAGCAGGAGCCGGTTCTGGGTCCACGCGAACACCCACGGGATCGCGCGCAGCGACTCGATCCCGCCCGCCTCCCGGCGCGCCGGCGGGCGCGACCCGATGTTGAGGTCCGCAAGTTCGGCGATCGGCGCGATCTGGAAGAAGAAGCGCGCGAAGTCGGCGTCGTCGTAGACGAGCGCGCGGTAGCGCTCGCGCGAGCGCTCGGCGAGCCGCTCGAGCTCCGCCCGCCAGGCCGCGCGGACCGGAGCGCGCGGCAGCGCGCCCGCGAGCAGCACGGCCGAGATCGTCTGCTCCAAAGACCGCTCGGCGAGCTCCGGGTCGGAGTAGCGCGCCGAGATCGTCTCACCCTGCTCGGTGATGCGGATACGGCCCTGCACCGTGCCCTCGGGCTGGGCGAGGATCGCCCGGTAGGTGCGCCCGCCGCCGCGCGACGGGGAGCCGCCGCGGCCGTGGAAGAGCTCCAGCGCCACGCCGGCCTCGCGCGCCTGCGCGGCGAGCCGCTCCTGCGCGACGTACAGCGCCCACTGGCTCGCGATGTAGCCGGAGTCCTTGCCGGAGTCTGAGTAGCCGACCATCACCGTCTGGCGGTTGGCCTGGGTCCGCAGATGCGCGCGATAGGGCTCGCAGTCGTAGAGCGCCGCCATCGTCGCGGGCGCCGCCTCCAGCGCCGCCCGGGTCTCGAACAGC
>JBIOTP010000330.1:0-10614 GCA_044865965.1 Solirubrobacteraceae bacterium | reverse complement strand
CGAGTCAACCCCCGCGCCCCTCGGACACGGCGCTCTCCCCCTCGCCGCCGCCGAGTCAACCCCCGCGCCCGTGGGACGCGGCGCCGCTCTCCCCCTCGCCGCCGCCGGCTCGCGCGCCGACGATAGAGTCGGGGCCGGTGAGCCGCGTCTATGTCAGCCTGCCCCTGACCGACCCGGCCGCCGCGCCCCGCGAAGCACGTCACGGCCGGGCGCGGCGGCCGGGCCGGTCAGGGGCAGGCTGACATAGACGCGGCTCACCGGCCCCGACTCTATCGTCGGTGCGCGAGCCGGCGGCGGCGAGGGGGAGAGCGGCGCCGCGTCCCACGGGCGCGGGGGTTGACTCGGCGGCGGCGAGGGGGAGGGCGCCGTGTCCGAGGGGCGCGGGACCGTTTGCCCCCGCGGCAGCCCGGGGACGGGGGCGACGTGGAGAGCGGTGGCGCCGAGACCGCGCGGCTGCGCCTGCATCCCTGGCGGGCGGGCGTGTTCGACGATGCGCTGGCGGCGGTCAACGCCGAGCCGGAGGCGATGCGCTACCTGACCGGCGGGGTGCCGATGACCCGCGCGGAGACGACGGCGCAGTCGGCGCGCTTCGCCGACCACTGGGCGCGGCACGGCTTCGGCCTGTGGGCGGCCGAGGTCAAGGCGACCGGGCGCGTGATCGGGTTCGTCGGGCTGTCGCACCCCGAGTGGTTTCCGGAGCTCGCCCACGCCGTCGAGGTCGGCTGGCGGCTGCATCCCGGCGCTTGGGGGCATGGCTATGCGACCGAGGGCGGCGAGGCGGGTCTGCGCTGGGCGTTCGAGACGCTCGGCCTCGAACGTGTGATCGCCCTGATCGATGCGGCGAACGAGCGCTCGCTCGCGGTCGCCGCGCGCCTCGGCCTGCGGCGCGCGCGCGTCGTCCCGCACCCGAGCAAGCCCGTCGACGTCGTGATCGCGGCGATCGATCGCGCGACCTGGGGCGGCGTGCTCTCGGAACGGCCCGGCGAGGTCGTGACGGCAGCGGGCCGATCGCGCGACGTGGACAGCGTGCTCTCGTAACCGCCCGGAGGCGGTCACGAGGGCGAGGGAGTCTCACCGCGGCCCGGCCGGCGTGATCGGTCCTCCCAGGAGCCGATCGCCGGCGGGCGCGGGGATCAGGTCCGCTGCGCCGGGCGATGTACCGGCGTGGTGCAGGCCTGGATGCGTGGCGCGACCGTACCCGGCCGGCGCCGCCGCGGGTGACGACCGATCTGTCGGCGGTGCGGGTGCCCGGACGTGGGGGCGGAGGCCGGCGCCTGGTCATGCGCCGGCAGGCTTGCCTCTCCCAGCGTGGCGAGCTCCAGGGCCGAGTCGACGGCCTCGCGCACCAGCTCGCGGAGCGAGCGCTTGGTCAGGCGACGTGCGGTCATCGGGGGGAACATGTGTTCGTGAATCTATGCCGCGGGTCGGACGGAATCCGCAACGTCCGAGCTCCGCCCCCGGGATTTGGCCGCACTGCGAGGGATGCGCGCGCCGGGGCCTGCAATCGATCTTGCAGCGGCCCGAGACCCGGACTCGCCGCGCCGCGGGCGCCCGGATCGGGAGTCCTGCCGACGGCACGAGGACCGCCCGAAGCGAGCCGCGCGGGAATACGGCCCCGGCCGCGGGCGTCCTGTCTGGTGTCAGCACCAGATCCAGGAGAAAACCAGTGTTCAAGCCAATCCTCGCCCGCGCCGTCCCGGTGCTGGCACTCGCCGCCATCGCCGCCGGCTGCGGCGGCGCCTACGGGAGCGACGACAAGCCGGCCGCCGCGAAGTCCACGCCCGCCGCCGAGAACGCCGCCGAGACCGGCGGGGCGATCTCCGACACGAACGCCGGCCCGGTCGTCACGATGCGCGGCAGCACGTTCCAGCCCGCCGAGATCAAGGCGAAGGTCGGCGAGACCGTCACGTTCGACAACAACGACCAGATCGCCCACACGGTCACGGCGACCGCCGGCGCGAAGTTCGACTCGGGGACGCTGGACGCCGGCAAGACCTACTCCTGGACCCCCAAGAAGGCCGGCACCGTCAGCTTCGTGTGCAACTTCCATCCCGGCATGACCGGGACGATCGAAGTCTCCTAGCGCGCGCCCAGGGTGGCCCAGATCTCGACCTTGGTGCGCACCTTGTCCACCACCGTGTCAGTGAACTCTGTGGTGGTGGCGTGCCCACCGAGGTCGACGGTCTTGGTCCCGGTCGCCGTCGCCTCCAGTACGGACTCATAGATCGCACGGGACGCGCGCTCCGCCCCCGTCACACCCGTCGCGGCGGCGTACTGGAGCACCGACCCGCAGGCGAGCAGCATCGCCATCGGGTTCGCGAGGTCCTTGCCCTGCAGCGACGGTGCGGTGCCGTGCGGCGCCTCGGCCATCGCGACCCGCACCCCGTAGTCCTCGTCGAAGGACAGCAGCACCGACTCAGCGCCGGCGATCGAGCCGAACATCGGCAGCACGAGGTCCGACAGGCAGTCGCCGTCACGATTGAGCGCCGGGATCACCAAAGGAGTCTCCGCCGCCCCCGTGAGCAGTCCCGCATACGTCGCGTCGATCAGCACCGGCTGATACGGCACGGCCGGATGGCGCGCGGCCGCCGCGTCGAGCTCCTCCTTGAGCATCCCCTCATACACGGGTGAGACCGTCCACTTCGGCCCGCCGTAGACCTTCGCGCTCATCCGGTCCGCAGTGCGGAACGCGTATTCCGCAACCGCGCGACACGTCGACCGCGTGACCTTCTCCGTGCGGTAGGCGATCTCGTCGTCGGCGCCCTCGTCGCCCTCGCGCCACTGCTTGGCGCCGTAGGCGTCCTCGACCGCCATCCGCACGATCGAGATCGGGTGATAGACGCCCGAGACCGGACCCACGACGCCCGGGATCCGGCGGCCGGTGCGCACGATCACCTTGCCGTCGACCTCCTCGCGCAGGATCCGGTTCGGCGAGCCGACGTCGTCCTTGCCCTCCGGCGTGATCGTGGCGGCCTTCAAGCCGAAGCCGGCATCGCGCATCGCCCGCGCCGCCTCGTGGACGATCTCGTTGCCCGTCTCCCGCCGCTTCTCCAGGGAGAGGTCGAACCGCACCAGCTCCAGCTCGACCCCGAGCAGGTCCGAGTCGAGCACGCGCACGGCCTGGTCGAGCAGCTCCTGGCCGGTCTCGTCGCCCTCGAGGACGATGACCTTGAGCATCGCTAGCCCCCCACGGACGCCGAAGAGCCGCTCAGGCCGAGCTCCTCCGCGCGGGGCTCGAGCGCGGCCACCACGAACGCGACGTGCTCGTCGAAGCCGACTCCCAGCTCCTCCGCCCCGCGGGTCAGCGCCGGCCGGTCCACGGCCGCGGCGAACGACGGCGCCTTCATCTTCTTCTTGACCGACTTGGGCGTGAGCCCCACGATCCCCTGCGGGCGCACGTACGCGCACGCCATCACGAAGCCCGACAGCTCGTCGACCGCGTACAGCGTCTTCTCCATCAGCGAGTCCCGCGAGACACCGAGGAAGTCGGCGTGCGAGGCGACCGCGCGCACCATGTCGTCGGGGAAGCCGAGGCGCTCGAGCTCGGCGAGCGCATAGCGCGGGTGGCCGCTCTCCAGGTCGGGATGGCGCTCATAGTCGAGGTCGTGCAGGAGGCCGACCATGCCCCAGCGCTCCTCGTCCTCGCCGAAGCGCCGGGCGTAGGCGCGCATGCACGCCTCGACGGCCAGCACGTGGCGGCGCAGGCTCTCCGACGCGGTCCACTCGCAGAACAGCGCCCAGGCCTCGTCGCGCGTCATGGGGATGGACATGGATTCGTTAGCCTAGCCGCCGCTCCATGGAGAAGTTCATCATCGAGGGCGGCATCCCGCTGTCGGGCACCGTCACGCCCGCCGGCAACAAGAACGCGGCGCTGCCGCTGATCGCGTGCGCGCTGCTTACCGACGAGCAGGTCGTGCTCCACAACGTGCCGTGGATCCGCGACACCCAGGCGATGCTGGAGCTGCTCGCCGCGCTCGGCGTGGATGTCGAGCGCCGCGACACCAACACCGTCGCCCTGCGCGCCGCGAACGTGCGCGGCACGGAGGTCGACGCCGCGCTGGCCGAGCGCATCCGAGCATCGTTCCTGGCCGCCGGCCCGCTGCTGTCGCGCTTCGGCTCCGCCGTCATGCCGCCGCCGGGCGGCGACGTGATCGGCCGCCGCCGCCTGGACCCCCACCTCGACGCGTTCCGGGCGCTCGGCGCGACCGTCGACCACCGCCGCGACATCGCCCTGCGGGCGCCCGACGGCGGGCTGCGGCCGGCCGACTTCTTCATGGACGAGCCGTCGGTGATGGGCACCGAGAACGCGCTGATGGCGGCCGCCGCGATCCAGGGCACCACCGTCATCCGCAACGCGGCGTGCGAGCCGCACGTGCAGGACCTCGCACGCATGCTCAACAAGATGGGCGCCGCGATCGAGGGCATCGGCTCCAACGTGATGCAGGTCCACGGGATGGGCGAGCTCGGCGGCTGCGAGCACACGGTCAGCCCCGACCACATCGAGATCGCGTCGTTCATGGCGCTCGCAGGCGTCACCGGCGGCGAGCTGCGCATCCGCGGCTGCGTGCCCGACGACCTGCGGATGATCCGGATGGTGTTCCAGCGGCTCGGACTGCAGTCGGAGATGGACGGCGACGACTGCCGCGTCCCCGGCAACCAGACGCTGCGCGTGTCGCGCGACGCGGGCGATTACCAGTCCAAGGTGGAGGACGGGCCGTGGCCGGCGTTCCCGGCGGACCTGACGTCGATCGCGGTGGCGCTCGCGACCCAGTCCGAGGGCTCGGTCCTGATCTTCGAGAAGATGTTCGAGAACCGGCTGTTCTTCGTCGACAAGCTGATCTCGATGGGCGCCGAGATCACGATCTGCGACCCGCACCGGGCGATCGTCATCGGCCCCCGCCGGCTGCGCGCGCAGCGGCTCTCCTCGCCCGACATCCGCGCCGGCATGGCGATGCTGATCGCGGCCGTGTGCGCCGAGGGCACGAGCGAGATCCACAACGTGCGCGACATCGACCGCGGCTACGAGCGCATCGACGAGCGGCTGCGCGACCTGGGGGCGCGCATCGAGCGCGTCGTGGTGTGATCCACCCCATCCCCAGCGGCACCCGCGACGTCCTGCCGGACGAGCTGCGCGAGCTGCGAGCGATCACCGACGCGATGCGAGAGGTGTTCGACGCACGCGGCTACGGCGAGGTCGCCACGCCTGCGCTCGAGTACGAAACCGTTCTCACGCGCGGCGACGCGGCCGCGGCCGATCCCGCCTACCGGCTCTTCGACGAGCACGGAAACGTTCTCGTGCTGCGCTCGGACATGACGATCCCGATCGCGCGGGTGGTGGCGACGCGCTATGCGAGCACCCCGCCGCCGCTGCGCTTCTGCTACGTCCAGCACGCCTACCGCGCCGTGCGGCCGCAGCGCGGGCACCCGCGAGAGATCCTGCAGGCGGGGATCGAGCTCATCGGCGCGCCCGGGCCGGACGGCACCGCCGAGGCGATCGCCGTCCTGTGCGCCGCGCTCGACGCCGCCGGGCTTGTCGGCTACCGCGTCGGACTCGGGGACGCCGGCCTGTTCGCGCGGCTCCTCGACAGCACCGAGGTGGCGGCGGGCCTGCGGCCGCAGATCCTGCACGAGCTGGCGACGCGCGACCTCGTCGGCCTCGAGCGCGAGCTCGACGGCGCCGGGGCGCCGCAGCTCGCCGCCGTGGCGTCCGCGCGGGGCGGGCCGGAGGTGCTGGAGCGGGTGCCGGAGGCGGCGCCGCTGCGCGCCGTGCACGACCTCCTCGCGCCCGAGGTGGCCGCGCGCGTGATCTACGACCTCGGGCTGCTGCGGTCGCTCGGCTACTACACCGGCGCCGTGTTCGAGGTCTATGACGCCGCGTTCGGCGCCCCCATGGGCGGCGGCGGGCGCTACGACGACCTGCTGGGGCGCTTCGGGCGCGAGCTGCCCGCCTGCGGCTGGGCGCTCGACATCGAGCGCGTGCACGCCGCGCGGCTGCAGGAGGGGCGCTAGTGCCGCTCTCGACTGCCCACGGAGGGAGCCGCTGATGCTCGGCGATCTGAAGCTGGCGGTGCCGCGCGGGGCGCTCCTGGGCGAGACGCTCGACCTGCTCGACGGGCTCGGCGTCGACACCGCCGAGGTGCGCTCCAACGACCGGAGGCTGCTGTTCGAGGACGCCGGGATCGTGACGATGCGGCCGGCCGACGTGCCGACCTACGTGGAGGCGGGCGCCGCGGACCTCGGGATCACCGGCAAGGACGTGCTGGCCGAGCAGAGTGAGCGCGAGGTCTACGAGCTGCTCGACCTCGGCTACGGCGGCTGCCGGATGGTGTTCGCGACCGTGGCGGGCGACGACCCGGCCGCCGAGGCGCTGCGGCGGCTCGGGGTGATGCGGATCGCGACCAAGTACCCGCGCATCGCCGCCCGGTTCTTCGAGCGCACGGGCCGCCAGGCGGAGATCGTCGAGGTCAAGGGCTCCGTCGAGCTCGCGCCGCTGACCGGGCTGGTCCACGGGATCGTCGACCTGACCGCGACCGGGACGACGCTGCGAGAGAACGGTCTCGTGATCCGCGAGGAGATCGCCGCCTCCACCGCCCGCCTGATCGCCAACCCGGTCGCGTACCGCGTCAAGGCACGCGAGATCGACGCCGTGGTGGAGCGGATCCGTGGCGCCTGAGCGGCTCTCGTGCGGCGTGGAGGAGGCGGCGGACGCCGCGGCGCGTGTGCGGGCGCTCGTGCCGCCGGGGGCGTCGGTCGCGGCGGAGGTTGCCGAGATCGTTGCCGCGGTCCGCGAGCGCGGAGACGCGGCGGTCATCGAGTACGAGCGGCGGTTCGGGGGCGCGAAGATAGCGGGCGCCGAGGCCGGCGGCAGTGAGGCCGCGGGCGGGGGCGGCGAGGTCGCGGGCGGCGGCGCCGGGGGCGCCGAGGCCGGGGGCGGCGAGGCCCGGGGCGGCGGCGCCGGGGGCGGCGGCGCCGGCGGCGGCGGCCCGCCCACGGGGCCTGCTCGGGCGGTTCGCGGCCGGGGTGTGGCGCCTCCGCTGCGGGTGCCCGACGCGGCCCTTGCCGCAGCGCTCGACGACCTCGATCCCGCGGTTCGGACCGGTCTCGAGGTGGCCATCGAGAACGTTCGCGCGGTGGCCCAGGCTGGTCTGGACCAGGAGGCGGGCGCCGTTCTGCCCGAGGGGCATACGGTGACGCTGCGCGAGGTCCCGGTCCGGCGGGCGGCGGTGTATGCGCCGGCGGGCCGTCATCCCTATCCGTCGAGCGTCGTGATGGGCGCGGTGACCGCGCGCGTCGCCGGTGTGGAAAACGTTTTCGTGGCGACCGCGCCGCATCCCGTGATCCTCGCGGCGTGCGCGCTCTCTGAGGTCGACGCGGTGTTCCGGATGACCGGCGCGCACGCGATCGCGGCGCTGGCGTACGGGACCGAGTCCGTGCCGCGGGTGGACGTGATCGTCGGCCCCGGCAGCCTGTGGGTGCAGGAGGCCAAGCGCCAGGTCGCGCACCGCGTCGGGATCGACGGCTTCGCGGGCCCGAGCGACCTCACGGTGATCGCGTCCGCCGGCGCCGACGCCGAGGCGCTCGCGCTCGACCTCAAGGCCCAGGCCGAGCACGGGGAAGGCTCGCTGACGGTCGCCGTGAGCGACGACGAAGGCATCCTCGCGGCGCTCGAGGCGGCCGCGCTCGCCGGCGCCGAGCGGGCGGGCCGTGAAGCGGCGGGCGCGGTGCGCGCCGGCGGCGAGCGCGCGGCCGCGCCCGCCGGGGTCGAGCCCGCCGGCCCCGGCATCGGCGCGCTCGTGCACGCCGCCGGCATGGACGCGGCGCTCGCGTTCGCCGAGGCGCTCGCGCCCGAGCACCTGCAGCTCGCCGGCGCCGAGGCCGAGAAGCTCGCGCCGCGGGTCCGCTCCGCCGGGTGCCTGTTCGTGGGCAGCCAGGCCGGCACGGCGTTTGGCGACTACGTGGCAGGTTCGAACCACACGCTGCCGACCGAAGGGGCGGCGCGGTTCGCGTCGGGGCTCAACGTGCGCCACTTCCGCCGCCGCATGGCCGAGGTGCGGCTGAACGACGCCGCGCCCGCGCTGGCCCGCGCCGGGGCGCCGATCGCGCGCGCCGAGGGATTCGAGTGGCACGCCCGCTCGATGGAGTTCCGCCAGAATCAGTCGCCGTGACGCGCACCGCGCAGATGCACCGCCGCACCGGCGAGACCGATGTCTCGCTCACGCTCGGGCTCGACGGCAGCGGCGCCGGCACCCGAAACACCGGGGTCGGCTTCCTCGACCACATGCTCGACCTGCTGGCCCGTCACGGCCGGCTGGACCTCGACGTGACGGCCTCCGGCGACCTGCAGACCGGCGCCCATCACACCGTGGAGGACACTGGCATCGTTCTCGGCCAGGCGCTCGACCAGGCGCTCGGCGACCGCCGCGGGATCGGCCGCTACGGGCACGCCGTGATCCCGATGGACGAGGCGCGAGCGGCGTGCACGATCGACGTGTCCGGACGCCCGTACGCGAGCCTCGACGGCCTCGAGCGCCTCCCGGCGGGCGACATCGCCGGCTTCGAGCACGAGCTCGCCGAGGAGTTCTTCCGCGCCGTCGCCAGCGCCGCGAAGCTGACGCTGCACGTCGAGCTCCAGGCCGGCACGAACGCCCATCACATGATCGAGGCGTGCTTCAAGGCGCTCGCCCGCGCGCTGCGCCAGGCGGTCGCCATCGATCCGACGGAGACCGGCGTGCCGTCGACCAAGGGGACGCTGACGTGATCGCGATCGCCGACTACGGGATGGGCAACCGCCGCAGCGTCGAGAAGGCGCTCGCGCATGTCGGCGCGCAGTCCGTCATCACCGCCGACCATGACCGCATCCGCGATGCCGAGGCGATCATCCTGCCCGGCGTCGGCGCGTTCCCGGAGGCGGTGCGCAACCTCGAGCGCACCGGGCTCGGCGAGGTGCTCGTCGAGCGCGCCGCCGCGGGCGTGCCGCTACTCGGCATCTGCCTCGGCATGCAGCTGCTTTTCGAGCGGTCGAGCGAGCACGAGGGCGCGCGGGGCCTCGGGATACTGCCCGGCGACGTGACCCGCCTCGAGAGCCCGCGGCTGCCGCACATCGGCTGGAACCTGGTCACCCTCCACCGCCCATCGGCCCTCACCGAGGGCCTCGGCGAGGCCGCCGCCTTCTACCACGTGCACTCGTTCGCCTGCCGGCCCGCCGACCCGCGCGATGTCGTCGGCACGAGCGAGTACGGCGAGCGCTTCGCGTCGATCGTCGAGCGCGAGAACGTCATGGCGGCGCAGTTCCACCCGGAGAAGTCCTCCCGCGACGGCCTGCGGGTCCTGCGCAACTTCGCCCGCCTCACGGTCGCCGTCGCATGATCCTCTACCCGGCGATCGACATCCTCGACGGGCGGGCGGTGCGCCTCACCCAGGGCCGCTTCGAGGACGCCACGACCTACCACGACGACCCGCTGGACGCCGCCCGGGCCTGGGTTGCGGCGGGCGCGCGCTTCCTGCACGTCGTCGACCTCGACGGCGCCCGCTCGGGCGAGCCGGTCTCGCTCGACCACCTGCGCCGGATCGTCGCCGGCACCGGCGTCCCGATCCAGTACGGCGGCGGGCTGCGCTCGCTCGGGGCGGTGCGGGACGCACTGCGCGCGGGCGCGGAGCGCGCGATCGTGGGCACCGCGGCGTTCCGCGACGTGGACTTCCTGGACGGCATCCTCGCCGCGTTCGGGCCGCGCATCGTCGTCTCGGTGGACGTCCGCAACGGCATGATCTCCACCGCGGGCTGGACCCAGACGACGCAGATGCCGGCCACCGACGCCATCCTCCGGCTTTGCCAGCGCGGGGTCGGCTCGTTCGTCTACACCGACGTGGCGCGCGACGGCATGCTCGAGGGCCCTGACCTCGACGGGGTGCGCAGCGTCGCCGAGGCCGTGCGCGGGCGCTTCCTGTACTCCGGCGGCATCGGCGGCCTCGACCACCTGCGCGCGCTCGCCAAGCTGCGCCGGGTCAACCTCGCCGGCGTGATCGCCGGCAAGGCGCTCTACGAGAGGCGCTTCACCATCGCCGAGGGCCAGGCGGCGCTCGACGAGGCCTGAAGGTCTAAGCGCCGGCAGGCGGCAGCGGGGCGGCCCGCGTAGTAAACGGCAGCGCCCAGTCTTCGTCCGTCTGGCCATCGATCGACAAGCGCCATACGAAGCCCTCGCCAGGGGGCAGCGGGATGGGGCCGAAGTTCAAGGCCATGGCGAGGTCGAGCGGCGTGCCCGGTTTGACGCCCGCCGGCCTCCCGACCTCGAAGTCGCTCTCGACTCGCAGGGCCTGCTCGCCCATGGGCGTCTCTACGAGGACGGGCTCGCCATCGATGTTCAGCAGTTCCAGCAGCAAGCGATGGCGCGTGTTCGCGAGGTCCCACGGCACCTTGATATAGAGCGCGATCGCCGACGGCTGCGGATCCGGTCCCGTGATCGACCAGCCACCACCGAGGACGTACAGCTTGCCGGCGACGGACTGCGCGGCGTCCGCAAGCATCATGGTCACGACGAACGGCACTTGAGCGGGTCACCCTAGAGGCCCCGGCCGGAAGTTCGACGCATTCCGGCGGCGCCGGCCCGCGCCTGCCGG
>JBIOTP010000329.1:0-15327 GCA_044865965.1 Solirubrobacteraceae bacterium | reverse complement strand
ACGCGACCGGCCCGACGGCCGTGTGGGTGAACGGCCAGCGCACCGCCTACGTCGGGCCCAGCGACCTCTGTGCGTAGCGGCCCCCGGCGCCCGCTACGACCAGTACTCGAGCACCCGCAGCAGGTTGTCCGCCAGCGCGCGGCCGCTCATGTGCGTCACGTCGACGAGGAGGCGCTGCTCGAGCATCTCGTTCACCGCCGCCCGGCCGAGCTCCGTCAGCCCGCCGCGGCCCCGCTGCGAGAACAGGATGCGGTAGAGCCAGTCGGGCAGGAACGGCAGCGCCGGCGCGTTGGTCGCGATGCCGCGGAAGAACAGGTGAGCGAGCGTGATGTAGGCGACGCCGGCCGCGCGCAGCGTCGCGACGCTGGCGCCGATCCGCGGCGCGCTCCCGCCGAGCGCGAACCCGCCCTCGACGCAGTGCACGACGGCGGTCTTGCCCGTCGCCAGCGCGGCGCTCACCTCGGCCCGCGAGTGCGCGACGGTCGCATCGGGGAACGTCGCCACCTCCTCCTCGACCGCCGCGATCTGCCGCTGCAGCGAGCCGAAGTAGGAATCCTCCGGCGGCGCGCCGTAGGGCTTGGAGAGGTCCATCTCGTCCAGCGGCGAGTAGAGCGCCGACAGCACGAGCCCCACGCCGCCCTCGCGCATCAGCGCCACGGTCACGCCCGGCTCGCCGCCCGGCCCCTCGTAGTTCGCCCCGGCGCGAGAGCCAGTCGACGAACAGAGCGCGCCAGCGGTCGCGCCGGGCCAGCTCCAGCACCGCGCCGTGCGTGTCCGCCTGCTCACGCGGGATCACGTGCATCGGGTAGTGGGCGTGCAGGTCGGCGATCATCGGCCCAAAGTCCTAGGCCCGCCTCCGCCCACCGGCCGATGGCGAAACCAGGCGTGCGCCGTAACGTAACGTCCCATGGCCGCCCCGGACAGCACGGCGTTCCGAGCGCTCAGCGACGTCGTGCTGGCGATCGCCGCCGAGCACGAGGTCGAGCCGGTCCTGGACCGCATCGTGCACTCCGCGCGCGAGCTGGCCGGCGCCCGCTACGCCGCGCTCGGGATCCCCGACGGCGAGGGCGCCTTCGCGTGCTTCATCACGGCGGGCATGAGCGACGCGCTCGTCGCCGCCATGGGGCCGCTCCCGCGCACGCACGGGATGCTCGGCGCGATGCTCGAGTCGCCCACGTCGCACCGGACGGACGACATCCGCACCGACCCGCGCTTCCGGGGCTGGTGGCCGGACGCGCATCCGCAGATGCGCTCGTTCCTCGGGGTGCCGATCGTCGCCCGCGGCGAGGTCATCGGCGCCCTCTACCTGACCGAGAAGGCCGGCGCGCCCACGTTCTCGGCCGACGACGAGCGCCTGATCGAGCTGCTCGCCGCGCACGCCGCGATCGCGATCGAGAACGCGCGCCTGTACGAGCGCAGCCGCGAGCTGTCGATCGTGGAGGAGCGCAACCGGCTCGCGCGCGAGCTGCACGACTCCGTCACCCAGCGGCTGTTCGGGGTCGCGCTCGCCGCCGAGTCGGCCTCCACGCTGCTCGAGCGCGACCGCGCCGCGGCCGCCACCGAGCTGCGGCGCGTGAGCGAGCTGGCGCGCGGCGCGATGGAGGAGCTGCGCGCCGTGGTGTTCGAGCTGCGCCCGGCGTCGCTCGAGGCCGAGGGCCTCGCGACCGTCCTGCGCAAGCACGTCGACGTCCTCAAGCGCGTATCGGGGCGCGCGATCGAGCTGCGCGTCGGCGAGCCGCCCCGGCTGCCGGCGGGGCCGGCCGCGCAGGTGCTGCGGATCGCCCAGGAGGCGCTCGGCAACGCGTTGCGCCACGCGAACGCCGAGCGCATCGAGGTGCGCCTCGACAACGGCGGCGGGCGGCTCGTGCTGAGCATCAAGGACGACGGCCGCGGGTTCGACACCGCCGCGCGCGACGTGCGCGGGCAGCGGCTCGGGCTGACGTCGATGGAGGAGCGCGCGGGCGAGCTCGGCGGTCGGCTCGCCATCGACTCCACGCCCGGCGCCGGCACCACGGTCCGGCTGGAGGTGCCGGCGTGATCCGCGTCCTGCTCGCCGACGACCACGCGGTGGTCCGCCAGGGGCTGCGCACGTTCCTCGACCTCCAGGAAGACATCGAGGTCGTCGCCGAGGCGGCCGACGGCGAGGCCGCCGTCCGGCAGGCCCAGAGCACCGCGCCGGACGTCGTGCTGCTCGACCTCGTGATGCCGCGCCTGGACGGCGTCGGCGCGCTCAAGCGCCTGCGCGAGCTCTCGCCCAGCGTGCGCGTGATCGTGCTGACGAGCTTCGGCGACGACGACAAGCTGTTCGCCGCGCTGCGCGCGGGCGCCGCCGGCTACCTGCTCAAGGACGTCGAGCCCGGCGAGCTGGTGCGCGCGATCCGCGCCGCCCACGCGGGCCAGTCCCCGCTCTCGCCCGCGATCGCGACGCGCATGGTGGAGGAGATCGCGCACGGCGGCAGCGGCCCGGCGGCGGCGGGCGAGCTGACCCCGCGCGAGCTCGACGTGCTCACCCTGATCGCGAGAGGCCGCTCCAACAAGGTGATCGCGCGCGAGCTCGGCGTCGCCGAGAAGACGGTCAAGACGCACGTCAGCCACATCCTCGGCAAGCTCGGCCTGACCGACCGCACGCAGGCGGCGCTGTACGCGGTGCGCACCGGCCTCGTCGACGGAAGACCGCAGGCCTAGGCCCAATTCCCGATGGTGCCGGGGCGCGCGCGGCCATACCGTGGCGGGCATGCCCACCGCCATCGTCACCGGCGCCTCCCGGGGCCTCGGCCTCGCCCTCGCCCGCGCCCTCGCCGAGCGCCGCTGGCGGCTCGTGATCGACGCCCGCGAACCCGCGCCGCTCGAGGCCGCCGCGGCCGAGCTGGCCGCCCTCACCGACGTCGCGGCGCTCGCCGGCGACGTCGCCGACGACGAGCACCGCCGCGCGCTCGTCGCGGCCGTCGGCGACCGCGTCGACCTCCTCGTCAACAACGCCTCGCTGCTCGGGCCGAGCCCCCAGCCCGCGCTCGCCGCCTACCCCCTCGAGATCCTCGAGCACGTCTACCGCGTCAACGTTCTGGCGCCGCTCGCGCTCGCCCAGCTCGCGCTCCCGCGGCTCCCCGCGGGAGCGCGCATCCTGAACGTGTCGTCCGACGCCGCCGTGGAGGCCTACGAGGGGTGGGGCGGCTACGGCTCCGCGAAGGCCGCGCTCGACCAGCTCACCGCGGTGCTCGCCGCCGAGCACCCGGAGCTGCGGATCTACGCGGTGGACCCGGGCGACATGAACACCCGCATGCACCAGGAGGCGTTCCCCGGCGAGGACATCTCCGACCGGCCGCCGCCGGAGGCGAGCGTCCCCGGCCTGCTCGCCCTGATCGAGGGCGACCTCCCCAGCGGCCGCTACCAGGCGCGGGAGATCGCAGCGGTGGCGCGATGACGACGTCGGGCCGGCACACGCGGAGCCGCGCGTGAGCGCGCTGTCGTTCGCCCTGCCCGCCCGGCTCGAGGCCGGCGAGCCGCCGCCCGAGCGCGACGGCGGGCGCCTGATGGTCGCCCGCCAGGGCCGCCCGCTCGTGCACGGGCGCTTCCGCGACCTCCCGCGGCATCTGCGGGCCGGCGACCTGCTCGTGGTCAACATCTCGGCGACCCTCCCCGCGGCGCTCCCGGCGCGGCGGGCCGACGGCGCTGCGCTCGAGCTGCACCTGTCGACGCCCGAGCCTCCGCCGGGCGGCCCGCCGCGCTGGGTCGTCGAGCTGCGCCGCGACGGCCGCCGCTACGACCGCGGCACTCCGGGCGAGCGCCTGGAGCTCCCCGGCGGCGGCGCCGCCACGCTGCTCGCGCCGTTCCTGTCGCCCGGGCGCCTGTGGGTCGCCGCGCTCGACACCCCCGAGCCGCTCGAGCGCTTCCTGGCCGCGCATGGGCGCCCGATCCGCTATGCCCACGAGTCCCGCCCGCGGCCGCTGGCCGACCATCAGACGATCTTCGCGTCCGAGCCGGGCAGCGCCGAGATGCCGAGCGCCGGGCGCCCGTTCACGCACCGGCTCCTCGCCGCGCTGCGCGCCCGCGGCATCGGCCTCACCCCGCTCGTCCTGCACACCGGCGTCAGCTCGCAGGAGCGCGGCGAGCGGCCGTATCCCGAGCGCTACTGCGTGGGCCCGAGCACCGCGGCCCGCGTGAACACGACGCGCGCCGCGGGCGGGCGCGTGATCGCCGTCGGCACCACGGTGGTGCGCGCGCTCGAGACTGCCGCGCGCCCCGACGGGACGGTTGCGCCCGCCTCCGGCTGGACCACGCTGACGATCACGCCCGAGCGCGGGGTGCGCGCGATCGACGGCCTCCTCACCGGCTGGCACGAGCCGGACGCCAGCCACCTGCTGATGCTCGAGGCGGTCGCCGGCCGCGCGCTCCTGGAGCGCTCCTACGCCGCCGCGCTCGCAGAGGGCTACCGCTGGCACGAGTTCGGCGACTCGCACCTGCTGCTTCGCTGACCGGTCGACCGCCCGCCTACGCCGCGACCCGCTTGTCCGCGACCTCCGCGAGCCGCCTCAGCGCGTCGCGCAGGATGCGCGAGACGTGCATCTGCGATACGCCGATGCGGGCGGCGATGTCGCGCTGGACGAGGTCCTCGACGAAGCGCAGCCGCAGCACCTCGCGCTCGCGCACGGTGAGGGCCGCGGCGAGCTGCTCGAGCCACAGCGCGTCCTCGACGCGCTCCATGTCGCCGTCGGGGTCGCCGAGCCGCTCGCGCAGCGAGCCGTCGTCGTCGCCGCGCGTGCCCGAGGACTCGAGGCTCGCGGGCCGCGTGGCGCCGGCGGCCAGGCGCGCCTCGGTGACCTCCTCGGAGGTCCGCCCGCAGGCGCGCGCAACCTCGCCGACGCTGGGGAACCGGCCGAGCTCCTGCCGCAGCTCCTCGGTGGCCTTCTCCACCTGCGCGATCGACTCCTGGAGGCTGCGCGAGACGTGGATGCTCCACGTCCGGTCGCGGAAATGGCGGCGAAGCTCGCCGAGGATCGTCGGCACCGCGAACGGCGCGAATGCGATCCCGCGCTGGCAGTCGTAGCGGTCGACCGCCTTCACGAGCCCGAGGTTGGCCACCTGGCAGAGGTCGTCCAGCGGCTCGCCCGCGTGGCGGTACTGCACCGCGAGCGAGCGCGCCAGCGGCATGTGCAGCTCCACCAACGACTCGCGCGCCCGTCGGTCGCCGGCACGGGCGCGAAGCCAGAGCGCCCGCTCCTCTCGGGCGCAGCGGCTGCGCGAAGCGGCCATGTCCGGACCCTACGCTTCGGTCACGACGCGGCCCGGAGGCCGGTCAGACACCCGACCGTCACAGGGAGCTCACCCGTGCGGCCGGCCAAGGAGGATTAGCTTCCCGGCCATGTCCACACTGCGCAGGGGCGCGCGGTCGGTCTCGGCCGCCGCCCTCATCCTGCTGCTCATGGCCGGCTCCGCGGACGCCGAGCGCGGTCATCACTCCGACGGTGTGACCATCTACGGCCACCGCGGCGCGGCCGGCTACCGGCCCGAGCACACAGTCGGGTCCTACACGCTCGCGGCCCGGCTGGGCGCCGACTACATCGAGCCCGACCTCGTGTCGACCAAGGACCACGTGCTCGTGGCGCGCCACGAGCCGGCGATCGGGGCGACCACGAACGTGGCCGATCATCCCGAGTTCGCGGACCGCCGGACCACGAAGGTGATCGACGGGATCGAGTTCCCGAACGACTGGTTCACGGAGGACTTCACGCTCGCCGAGCTCAAGACGCTGCGCGCGAAGGAGCGGCTGCCCGACATCCGCCAGCACAACACGCTCTACAACGGCCGCTACCAGATCCTGACCTTCCAGGAGGTCATCGATCTGCGCGACCGGCTCTCGCGCGAGGAGCACCGTCAGATCGGGCTGATCCCCGAGCTCAAGCACTCCACCTACTTCCGCAAGCTCGGGCTGCCGCTCGAGGAGCCGTTCGTGGCCGCGCTCAAGCGCAATCACCTCGACAACCGCGGCGCCAAGCTGACCGTGCAGTCGTTCGAGATCTCCAATCTCAAGGCGCTCAACCGCGTGATCCCGAACCCGCTCGTGCAGCTCTTCGACTCCCCGACTCTCAAGCCCGGCGACGTGCTCGACTCGGGCGGCACGCTCACATACGGCCAGATGGCGACCCCGGCGGGGCTGCGGGACGTCGCGAAGTACGCGGACATCGCCAGCCCGTCCAAGGGCTACATCATCCCGGTGCAGGCCGACGGCACGCTGGGCGCGCCGACGACGTTCGTGAGCGACGCGCACGCGGCCGGCCTGGACGTGGTCGCCTACACGTTCCGCAACGAGAACAACTTCCTGCCGCCGGCGCTGCGCGTCGGCACGAATCCCGCCGACTACGGCAGGGCGTTCGACGAGTACCTGGCGTTCTTCAGGACGGGCCTGGACGGCGTGTTCTCCGACAACTCCGACACGGCGGTCGAGGCGCGCGAGGAGTTTCAGCAGCGGTAGCGCATGAACAGGTAGCCGCCGGACACCCCACGAGGCACCCGAGCGGCTCGCCGGCCGCTCGGGTGGTCACGATGAACATCGGGTACTCGAGGTGGCCCATCAGGGCGTCGAACGTCTCCACGCGTGAGGGTTACCTCACAGGGAACGCTGGTACGCGCCGAACGCCCGCGTGGCGAAGACGGCGCAGAGGACCATGAGCGCCGTCAGCAGCCCGACGCGGCCGGCGACCAGGCCCCAGTCGATCGACTGCGCGGTCGCCGCGCGGCCGGCCTCGACGGCCCAGTTGACCGGGTTGAACTTCGCCACGGTCTGGATCCATCCCGGCGCGAGGCTCTGCTGCATCAGCGCCGAGGACAGGAACGTCAGCGGCAGCAGCACGAAGCTCACGGCGCCGATCAGCGCCTCGCGCTGGCGCGTGAGCACGCCGAGGCCGTTCGACAGCGACGCGAACGACGCCGCCAGCAGGATCGCCACGCCGAACAGGATCGGCAGGCCCCCGAGCGTGAAGTCGGCGCCCAGCGCGAGCGCCATCAGCACGATCACCGCGGTCTGGACCACGATCGTGAACACCTGCTGCATGACGCTGCCGAGGTTCAGCGCGCCGCGCCAGACGGGCGACACGAGCACCCGGTCCATGACGCCGCCGTTGATGTCCTCGATGAACGCCATGCCGGACCAGCCCGCGCTCGACACGGCGAGCATCACCACGACGCCCGGCGTCAGGAAGTTCACGTAGGAGTCGTCCTCGAAGCCGGGGATCTGCGTGACGGCCTTGAACAACGCGCCGAACAGCAGCAGCCAGATGACGGGCTGCACGAGCGTGATGCCGACGAACGCGGGCATGCGGACGAGCGCCCGCAGGTAGCGCAGGCTTACCTGCCAGGTCTGTCGTACGGCGGTCATGCCGCCACCTCCTCGCTCTCGGCCTGCCGGAACGAGCGCCCGGCGTGGCGCAGGTAGACATCGTCGAGCGACGGCCGCGCGAGCGTGACCGCCGCGGCGCGCACGCCGTGCGCGTCGAGCGCGGCGAGCACGGCGGGGATCGCCGCGCCGCCGTCGTCGGCGCGGGCGCGCAGCTGCCGGCCGTCGAGCTGCACGTCGCGGACCTCGGCGACGCGCTCGAGCGCGGCGTAGGCCGCGGCGGCGGCGGGGTCGGCGAGCTCGACCTGGATCGTGTCGCCCCGCAGCTCGCTCTTGAGCTCGTCGGGGCTGCCGTGGGCGACCATCCGGCCGCGGTCGACGATCGCCAGCCGCGAGGCCAGCCGGTCGGCCTCCTCGAGGTAGTGCGTGGTGAGCAGGATCGTCGTCCGCTGCTCGCGCGCGAGCCGCTCGATCTCGGCCCACATCTCGGCCCGCGCCTCGGGGTCGAGCCCGGTCGTGGGCTCGTCGAGGAACAGCACCTGCGGCTCGTGGATCAGCCCGAGCGCGACATCGAGCCGGCGCTGCATGCCGCCGGAGTAGGTCTTCACCTGGCGGCCGGCGGCGTCGGTGAGCCCGAAGCGCCCCAGCAGCTCCGCGACGCGGCGCTTCAACGCGCGCCCGGTGATGCCGTAGAACTCGCCCTGCAGCACGAGGTTCTCGCGGCCGGTGGCCTCCGGGTCGGTCCCGTGCTTCTGGCCGACCACGCCGATCGCGTGGCGGACGCGCACGGGCTCGGCGAGGACGTCGATGCCGGCCACGCGCGCGCTGCCCGCGTCGGGCCGCGACAGCGTGGTGAGGATCTTCACCGTCGTCGACTTGCCCGCCCCGTTGGGGCCGAGCAGGCCGAAGACGGTGCCCGCGGGAACGCCGACGTCGAGCCCGTCCAGCGCGCGGATGTCGCCGGCATAGGTCTTGACGAGGCCGCGCGCGTCGATCGCGAGCGAGGTGTCGAACACTGTACGAGTCATATCGAACACTGTTCTAGCATGGTACAGTGTTCGTGTCAATGGCCGAAGAGGCCCTACAGCCGCCCTGGTGGTCGTCGCGCGGGAAGGAGCGGCGCGCCGAGCGCCTCACGCGCGATGCGATCGTCGACGCGGCGCTCGCGCTGCTCGACCGGGAGGGCCTGGCAGGGTTGAGCATGCGCCGGCTGGCGCAGGAGCTCGGGACCGGCGCCGCCTCGCTCTACTGGCACGTCCGCGACAAGGAGGAGCTGCTCAGCCTGCTGCTCGACCGGATCGTGGGCGAGGCGCGGGTGCCCGATCCCGACGCCGCCAACTGGCGCGAGCAGGTCAAGGAGGTGGGGCGGGAGGCCCGCCGGCTGCTGTCCAGCCATCGCGACGCCGCGCAGCTGTCGATGGGGCGCATCCCCGCCGGCCCGAACTCGCTGCCGGTGCTCGAGCGCAACCTCGCGGTGCTGACCGCCGCGGGCCTGCCCGCGCGCGTGATCGCCCACGCACTCGACATGTTCGCGCTCTACGTCGGCGGCTTCGCGTTCGAGGAGAGCGTCGCCGCGCCGCCGACGGGCGACACCGCGGCGACGATGGAGGAGGCGGTGGAGGGGCTGCGCCGGTACTACCGCTCGCTGCCGCCGGAGCGCTTCCCGAACCTCGTGGCGCTGGCCGACGACCTGACGGCCGGCGACGCCGACGAGCGCTTCGAGTTCGGGCTCGAGCTGCTCGTGCGCGGGCTCGAGGCGATGGCATTCCCAGGAGAATCCCAGCCTGGCGAGCGATCCTCCGCCGCATGAGCCGACTCCTGCGCCGCCGCGACGCGCTGATCGCCTTCGCCGGGTTCGTCGCCGCCGCCTGCGGGGCGCGCCGGTCACGCATCTCGGACGCTTCCGCCGCCACGTGCGTGCTGACCCCGGAGGTGACGGAGGGTCCGTACTACGTGGCGAATCATCTGACCCGCCGCGACATCACCGAGGGCCGGCCGGGGGTCCCGCTCGCCCTGCGCCTGATCGTGCAGGACGCCAGCACGTGCCGGCCGATCAAGAACGCCGACGTCGAGCTCTGGCACGCCGACGCCGGCGGGGTGTACTCCGGCGTGGCCGGCAACAGCGGGCACTTCCTGCGCGGCCATCAGCGCAGCGACGCCTCGGGGGTGGTCCGCTTCGACACGATCTACCCCGGCTGGTATCGCGGGCGGACGCCGCACATCCACATCAAGGTCCATGTCGGCGGCGACGAGGTGCACACCGGGCAGCTCTTCTTCGCCGACGCCACGAGCGCGGCCGTCTACCGCACGGCGCGCTACCGCTCGCACGGCGAGGCCGACACGACCAACGGCGAGGACACGATCTACGCCCAGGCGGGGCGCGGACGGTCGCGGCTGCGGCTGTCCCGGCGCAGCGGCGGCTACCGCGGAACGATCACGCTCGGCGTCCGAACCTAAACGGGGTCTGACCCCCTTTAGTAAGCGACCGTGCGCGTGCGGTGCGCGGGGCGCTCGCTGTAAGGCGGGTGCTGCCCGCGGTTCCACAGCCAGTTGTCGAGCGTCGGCGGTGGGACGTTCAGCCGCTGCGCGAGCAGCTCGCAGGCGTGCACCGCGCAGCCGCGGATCTCGCGCTCGTGCTCGCCGCCGGCCGGCAGCTCGGCGCCGCCGTCGACGAGCGCCGCGAGCTCGTCTGAGTAGACGAGCACGCCGTCGACGCGCAGCACGTGCGGCAGCAGGTTGTCCGCGAAGACCGTGAGCCGGCTGACGTCGAGCTCGGCGACGCCGGCGTGGGTGAGGTCGTGGGCGGCGATCTGGGCGCGCTTGTAGAAGCCGGGGTCCTCGAAGAACGGCATGCCTCCCGCCAGCAACTCGGCGAGGCGCTCGGCGGAGCCGCCGGCCGCCGCGATCGCGGCCGGCGCGGAGCGCTCGCCGAGCCAGCCGCCGAGCTGGTTGAGCGCCTCGGCGTACAGGCCCGTCAGCGCGTGGCCTGCGGGCAGGCCGAGCACGCGCGCGAGCTCCGGCGGGACGAGCGCCCGCAGCTCCGCCGCGGTCCACGGCTTGCCGCGCGCGCGGGTGTACGCGGTCAGCCGCTCGGTGAGCGCGTTCGTGCCGGTGCCGAGCTCGCCGAACCAGCCCGAGCCGAAGTTGATCGCGTCGAGGATCAGGACGTAGCGGGCGACGTCCTCGGGCGGCCCCTCGAGGAAGTGCAGCTCGGGGTCGAGCCCGGCGATGCCGCCCGGCGCGATCTCGCGCTCGGCGTCGATGCGCACGTGGCGCGCGGTGGCAGCGAGCTGCGCGCACGTGCGGCGGACGCGACTGCACAGGCCGCCCATCGCCACAGCCTAGGATCAGCGGCCTCATGCCGCGCCTCGCCCGCCTCCGGCTCGCGGCCCTCGGCCTCGCCCTCGGCCTCGCCGCCCTCGGCCACGCCGCCCTCGGCCTCGCCCGCCTCCGGCTCGTCCGCCTCCGGGTCGCGGCGCTCGGCGTCGCCCCGGTTCTGCTCGTCGCCGCCGGCCTTGCCGGGTGCGGGTCGGGCTCGACGGAGTCCCCGCCGACGGTCGTCGTCGCGCTCGACTTCGTGCCCAACGCCGTGCACGCGCCGCTGTATGAAGCGGCCCGCGACGGCCGCGACCGCGCGCACGGGGTGCGACTGCAGATCCGCAAGCCGGGCTCGGGCCCGGACTCGCTCAAGCTCGTCTCCGCCGGTCGCGTCGACCTCGGCGTGCTCGACATCCACGACCTCGCGATCGCGCGCGAGCGCGGCTCCGACGTGGTCGCGGTCGGCGCGCTGGTCGGGCGGCCGCTGGCGGCGCTGATCGCGCAGCCCGGCGTGTCCCGCCCGCGCGCGCTCGAGGGCCGCACGGTCGGGGTCTCCGGGCTCCCCTCGGACCCTGCGTTCCTGCGCGCGATCGTCGAGCACGACGGCGGCGACGTCAGCCGGATCAAGCAGGTGACGATCGGCTTCGCGGCGGTCAGCCGGCTGCTGACCCGGCGCGTGGACGCGGTGCCGGCGTTCTGGAACGCCGAGGGCGTGGCGCTCAAGCGCCGCGGCCTGCAGGTGCGCGAGTTCCGCGTCGAGGACTACGGCGCGCCGCCGTACCCGGAGGTCGTCCTGATCGCCTCGCGCGCCACGCTCGCCCGCCACCGCGACCGCATCGAGCGCGCGCTGGCGGCGATCGCCGACGGCGAGCGCGCGGCGCTCGACAACCGCGCCGAAGCGGTCGCCGTGATCGCGCGCGCGGCGGAGACGCGCGACCTCGCGCTCGTGCGCGCGCAACTCGACGCGGTGGCGGGGGCGTTCGCGCCCGGCCTGCGGCTCGACCGCGCCGTGCTCGAGCGCTGGGCCGACTTCGACGCGCGGATCGGGATCGTGCGCGAACGGCCCGACGTGGGGCGCGCGTTCGACTTCAAGGCCGCGGGCTAGTGCGGGGGCCCGGAGCGCTGTCACCGTCCGGGCCGCCTCGTTCGGTCAGGGGGCCGTTACCGGCCTCCGGCTTCAGAGCCGGGGTGAGCGAGCGGCTGCTCGCGCCAGAACCTCTGTGACTGGACGGTCCGGCGGATCAACCATCTGTGTCCAGCGAGGATGACGGACGCGGCGGTGGCACGCAACCGTTTGGTCAGCACACTGCCAATGAGTTCAGGTGCTCGCACCGGCGGCACAGGGGATCGCGTGCCCCCGATGCACTTCCAGGGACACGCGCCGCGGCCAGCGTCCTCCCGCCGGGAGCCCGCGGTCAAGGGCGAACTACCCCCAGACTGTGCGACCGTCTAGGCGATCGCGCACGCGTCGTGCGCGGCCGCGGCGACCTCCCGCCGGGCGAGCAGGCGGCCGTTGAGGTCGAGCACGGTCAGCGTCCCGTGCATGAGCGACGGCGTGAGCACCTTCCCGCCCGCCGTCTGCACGTTGTAGGAGCCGCGCGGGATCGCCGTCGTCCGCCGCAGCGCGCCGTCCGTTGCCGCGCGCGTCTGCGCCGTTCCGCTGTCGCCGCTCGTCACGTACGCGACGGCGCCCGCGAAGCTCACGTGCTGCGGCGCCTCGTCGGCGCCCAGGACGCGTTCCGGCCGCTCTCCGTGCGGGCGGTAGATCGCCACCCGCCGCTCGCGCCCGGCCGTGACCCAGACGCGCCGGCCGTCCGGCGCGAAGCCGACGTCGTGCGCGAGGAACGGCGGGCGCACGTGGCGGACCAGGCGGGGGCGTCCGGGATCGGCCAGATCCAGCACGGCGATCGCCGCGGCGCTCGACCCCAGCGACACCCACAGCGTCCGCCCGTCCGGCGCCAGCGAGACATGCCGGGCGTGCGTGCCGGCCGCGACCCGCCGCTCCACCCGCCCGCGCTCCAGGTCGATCACCGCAACCTCGCCGTGCCCGGAGTCGGTCACGTACGCGCGCCGCCCGTCCGGCGCCACCGCCGTGTAGCGCGGCTCGCCGAAGCCCCGCAGCACCCGCCGCACGCGCGGCGGCGAGCCCTCCAGCAGCGTCACGGCGCCCAGCGACGTGTGCCCGACGATCGCCGACGCGCCCGGCCCCCGCTCGACGCTACGCGGCCCTTCGAGCGTCCGGATCCGCGCGATGACCCGCCCGGTCGTCAGCGAGACCGCGACTACGTGCGCCTCGGTGTCCGCGGTCACGAGCGCGAGCGGGGCCCGCCGGGGCGCGAGCCCCGGGAGCCACGGCGCGGCGGCCAGCGCCAACAGGAAGTCGCGGCGATTCATGGGTGTGTTACGCGTGGGGCGGCTTGCCGGGTCCGGCGAACGGGCGGGGGGCGGTCACCCGGGCGCGGGCGGGCGACTCGCCGGGCGTGAGCCCACGCGGCGGGCCTCTCGCCGGGCGCGATTGAACGGCGGCAGGTGAGGGAGGCGGTTGACCGGGCGGCCCCGCACAGGCAGGCCGCTGGCGGGCGCGGTCGAACGGCGGCGGGTGAGGGGTCGGTTTCCGAGCGTCTGCGTGCCACTTTCGGGGGGTGTACCGGCGAACTATGGCTGGGCGACAGTTTCCCGGTACACCCCCTCGCCGCCCGCAGCTCACCCGGCCGCCGGGGCAACCCACCCTCTTACCTTGCCCGCAGTTCATTCCGCGCCCACGGACCAGGCCTCAAAGATCGACGACCGCGAGATCCGCAACGCGCTCCCGCAACGCGTTCGTCAGGACGCGCCGATGGCAGCGCGCCGGGTCGGCCTCGAGGCACAGCAGCGCGGTCCGGGGCGCGCGGGCGAGCTCCGCGGCCAGCGCGTCGAGCTCGCCCGGCGCGGCGGCCTCGACGTGGGCGCGGTAGGCGGCGGCCGCCTCGGCGGTGCGGCCGGCGTGGAACAGCCAGCGCAGGTCCGGCGGCGTGCCGAGCGCGCGGCGGTGCTCGTAGGCGATCCCGTGGCCGGCCAGCAGCTCCGACAGGCGCGTCTTGGACATCCCCGGCCGCCGCGACTGCGGGCGGAAGCGGACGTCGATCACGCGCTCGACGCCCGCGGCCGCGAGCTCCGCGACCAGCTCGGCGGGGACCAGCCGCTCATAGCCGATCGTCCACACCGTGGCCATGCGGGCCGACCTTAGTGGCCGCCGGCCCGATCGATCCGGGCGGCGCCGGGGGCGTCGTCAGTGGCCGCATGTCCGGTCCGTCTGGCCGCGGGGCGCGGCTACCTTCGCGGGCGGGATGGGGTCGCTCGTCGAGCTGTGGCGCCGCGAGCCGGGCGCGCGCCCGTAGTTCGTCGCGCTCGGTCGCGATCGGGCAGGGCGCGCTGGGCGTCAGCGCGGGCTATGTCGCGATCGTGCTCGTCGCCTACGAGCGGCTCGGCCCGGCGTGGGCCGCCAGCCTGATCCTGCTCGCCGACCTGCTGCCCGCGATGCTGCTCGGGCCGCTCGTCGGCGCGTGGCTCGACCGCCGCGACCGGCTGCGCTTCGCGATCGCCGCCGACGTCGTCCGCGCCGGCGCGCTGGTCATGATCGTGGTGCCCGGCGCGATCCCGCTGCTGGCGCTCGCGGTCGTCGCCGGCCTGGGCAACGCCGTCTTCCGGCCCGCGGTGAACGCGGTGCTGCCGAGCGTCGTGGACGAGGGCCGCCTGCCCGCAGCCAACGCGCTGCGCGGCGGGCTGGAGAACGCCGGACTACGATCGGGCCGGCGCTGGCGGCGCTGGCGCTCGCACTCGCCGGTCCGGCGGTGGTGCTCGGGCTCAACGCGGCCACGTTCGCGTGCTCCGCGCTGCTGCTCACCCGCGTGAAGACGCGGCCCGCGGCCGGGCAGGACCGCGCCGAGTCGCTGCTCGCCGACATCGGCGAAGGCCTGTGCGCCGTGCGCGGTGACGCGGTCCTGCGCATCCTGATGCTCAACTTCGGCGCGATAACGCTGTTCGCCGGCATGATGAACGTCCCGAGGTGCTGCTCGTGGAGGGGACGCTGCACGCGGGCGGCCCCGGCTTCGCCGCGCTCGTGGCCGTGTTCGGCGTCGGCACCGTCGCCGGCTCGCTGCTCAGCGCGCACGCCCGCGCGCCGCAGCGCCTGCGGCTCTGCTATCTCGGCGGCCTGGCGGTCATGGGCCTCTCGCTTCTGGGCTCGGCGCAGGCGCCGTCGGTGGCGGTCGCGATGGTCACCTGCTTCCTCACCGGCGTCTCCAGCGCGGTGTCGGTCACGCTCGACCGCGCGCTCGTCCAGCAGCTCGTGCCGGAGCGCATGCTGGCCCGCACGTTCGGGCTCGTCTCCGCGATCGAGTCGTGGGGCCTCGGCGCCGCGCTGGTGCTCGCCGGCGGCCTCGCCGACGCCTGGGGGGCGCGCGGCGTGTTCGCCGTGTCGGGCGCCGGCACGCTGGTTGTCACGGCGCTGGCGGCGCGCACGATCCTGCGCGTGCCGTGGTGGGATCCGCTCCCCGCGCCCGCCGCCGCCTAGTGGTTCCGGCCGGAAGTTCGGCGCATAACCCGGTGGATGCCGGGTCGTGCCTGCCGGTGCACGGCAGCGCTCGCATGCTGGTGGCACGTGTGCGCCTGCCGGGCGAGGCGAAGCCGGTGACGAGCCC
>JBIOTP010000328.1:0-21661 GCA_044865965.1 Solirubrobacteraceae bacterium | reverse complement strand
ATCGTCTCGCACGAGAAGGTCGCCGAGGCGGCGGTGATCGGCCAGTCCGACGAGGACACCGGCCAGGCGATCGCCGCGTTCGTGACCCTCCAGGGCGGCGCCGAGGGCGACGACGAGCTGGTCTCCGACATCCGCGACCATGTCGCGCAGCGCATCGGCAAGTTCGCGCGGCCCAAGCGCATCATCTGGGCCGACGACCTGCCGAAGACGCGGTCGGGCAAGATCATGCGCCGGCTGCTGCGCGACATCGCCGAGGGCCGCGAGCTCGGCGACGCGACGACGCTGCGCGACCCCGACGTGATGTCCCAGCTCGCGGACAAGGTCAAGGAGCGCGAGGCCGAGGGCGAGGAGTAGCCGGACACACACACCGCCCGTCGCTCCGGCTCCGACCGGGCATCCATCGCCTGCGCATATTCTCTTTCGGGCAGACTGAAGAGGAGGCAGGAGCGGTATGAGCACGACGTCGATCGGGTCCTACGAGGAAGCCGTCGCACAGCACGAGTGGCGCGTTCCGCAGCGCTACAACATCGCCGCCGACGTCTGCGACAAGCACCCCGCGGGCAAGCTGGCGATGATCCACGAGGACTTCCGCGGCAACGTGCGCGAGGTGCGCTGGGGCGAGCTGCAGGAGCTCACCAACCGCTTCGCGAACGTGCTGCGCGCGCACGGGGTCGAGAAGGGCGACCGCGTGGCGATGCTGCTGCCGCCGACGCCGGAGACCGCCGCGGCGTTCTTCGGCACCTGGAAGTGCGGAGGGATCCTGCTCTCGATGTCGGTGCTCTACGGCGACGACGGGATCCGCCACCGGATCTCGGACTCCCAGGCCAAGGTGCTGGTCACCAACGCGGCGAACCGCGACCGCGTGTCGCCGGAGCTGGTGGAGCACGTGCTGCTGCTCGACGACGACCTGCTGGCGTCCGGCGACGCGTCGTTCTCGCCCGAGGACACGCTCGCCGACGACCCGGCGCAGCTCTACTACACGTCGGGGACCACCGGGCTGGCGAAGGGCATCGTCCACGCCCACCGCTACCTGCTCGCGCACGAGGAGTTCATCTACTGCCACGACGTGCGCGACGGCGAGCTCTTCCACGGCATGGGCGAGTGGGCATGGGCGGCCGGCATCGCGCCGCTGCTCGCGCCGTGGCGGTTCGGCGCGGCGCAGATGGTCTACCAGCGCGAGGGCGGCTTCGACCCGCACAAGCAGCTCGACGTGCTCTCGCGCCACGGCGTCACGAACGTGTTCACGACGCCGACCGCGATGCGCTCGATGATGTCGATCTCGGACGCCGGGACGCGCTACCCGCAGAAGTTCCGCGTCGTGTGCTCGGCCGGCGAGCCGCTCAACCCCGAGGCGATCCGCTGGTTCCGCGAGCAGTACGGGGTCACCGTGCTCGACTACTACGGGCTCACGGAGTCCTATCCGCTCGTCGCCAACTACCCGTTCATGGAGGTCCGCGAGGGCTCGATGGGCAAGCCGATGCCGGGCTGGGACGTGCAGATCCTCGACGAGGACGAGCGGCCCGTGGCGTCCGGCGAGCGCGGCGAGATCTGCCTGCGGGCGCGCTCGAACCCGCACTATCCGCTCGGCTACTGGAACAACGAGGAGGCGGCCAAGGAGACGTTCGGCGGCGAGTGGTTCCACACGCGCGACGCGGCCAAGACCGACGCGGACGGCTACTTCTGGTACGAGGGCCGCGCGGACGACGTGATCATCGCGGCCGGCTACCGCATCGGCCCGTTCGAGGTCGAGTCCGCCTGCCTGGAGCACGCCGCCGTGCGTGAGGCGGCCGCCGTGGCCTCGCCGGACGAGCGCCGCGGCAACGTCGTGAAGGCGTTCATCGTGCTGGCCGAGGGACACGAGCCATCCGACGAGCTGGTGGCGGAGATCCAGGCGCACGTCCGCTCGCGCCTGTCGGCCTACGCGTACCCGCGCAAGGTCGAGTTCGTCGACGACCTCCCGAAGACGCTCACCGGGAAGATCCGCCGGATCGAGCTGCGCCAGCGGGAGACGGAGGGCGGGTAAATCTCACCGGCGAGTGCGTGTCGGTGGTGAGACAGGCGCGACCCTCTGGCAGAATCTCTCCCGTGAGGCCCGTGCCCGCAGCCGTGCGCGTGCAGGCGGCGGAGCCCGGGTCCCGGGCCTTGCTGCCGCAATGGCTCGCGCGCCTGCTCGGCTTCGCGGCGCTCGCCGCGCTGGGCGCGCTCGAGTGGCAGCGGCTCGTGTCCGGCCTCAGCTCGGGCCGCGCACTGCTGTGGGTCCTTGCCGCCGTCGGCGGTGCAGTGGCGGTGCTGGCGGTCGGCCGCCCGGGCGGCCGCCGGCGCAGCGCGGCGCTCGTGGCCTGCGCCCCGGCCGCGCTGCTGGCCGGCTACGTGGCCTCGGGCGCCGACCTCTACCTGCTCAAGCCGCGCCACTGGGGTGAGCTGGCGAGCGGGGTGGTGGGCGGCGCGCAGGCGCTCGGCACGGTGCGCCTCCCGTACGCCAGCGCGGACCCGTGGCCGGGGATCGCGCTCGAGCTGCTCGGCGCCGAGCTGCTCGTGCTGGCCGGGCTGCTGACCTTCTGGCCGCGGTCCGCGCGCGCCGCGCCCGAGGAGCGGCAGCTGCGCGTGCCGGGCGCGACGCGCGGCTATCCGTTCGTCGCGCTCGCCGCGCTGCTGGTGCTCGTCGCCTCGCCGGTCGTCTCGCTCGGCGGCACGCGCCCGCTCGTCCTCGGCATCGCGCTCTCCACCCTCACGGTCTGCTTCCTGTGGCTCGAGCGCCTGCCGCTCAAGCCCGGGCTCGGCGTCGCCGCGCTGCTGGCGATCGCGCTCGCGGGGGCGCTCCCGCTGGCGGCGATGGCCGACCGCGGCGAGCCGTGGTTCGACTACCGGGCGTTCGCCGAGGGGCTTGGTCCCGACGATCCGGTCCGCTTCAGCTGGGCGCAGAACTACGGGCCGATCACCTGGCCGCGCGACGGCAACGAGGTGATGCGGGTGACCTCGTCGGAGCCGCTGTACTGGAAGGCGCGCGACCTCGAGGTGTTCGACGGCGTCACGTGGAGGATGCGGCGCGAGCCGACCCCGGTCGAGCGCGCCGGCGACGAGCCGTGGGAGGCGGACGTGCCGGAGCAGTGGCGCAACTTCACGGGCTGGACGAGCGACATCTCGGTCAGCATCCGCCGCATGCGCAGCCCGAGCGTGATCGGCGCGGGCACGATCTTGCAGGTCAAGGACGCCTCGCGGCCGGTGCGGCCGGGCCTCTCGGCCGGCACCTGGGACTCGGTCGGCGCGCTGCGGCGCGGCGACTCCTACTCGCTGCGCGTCCACGTGCCGCGGCCGACGGCGGTGCTGCTCTCCCAGTCGTCGTCCGGCGCGCGCGGCCAGCAGGAGGACCTCGTCATCCACGTCCCGTTCAAGCCGGGGCGGACGGCGCCGGGCGTGTTCGTCGGGGACGAGCAGCGGCCCGTCTACAGCGCCGATGTCCACTTCCGCGGCTGGAACGCGCAGGGCTCGTCGTTCGCCGCCTATCCGGCCGCCAACCGCTCCGAGCTCGACGTGGACCGGGTCATGCGGCGGTCCACCTACGCGCGCACGTGGGAGCTCGCGAAGCGGCTCAAGCGCGGCGCGCGGTCGCCCTACGACTACATCCTGCGCGTGAACGCCTATCTGAGCGGGCCGCGCTTCCACTACTCCGAGCGCCCGACGCTGCCGGCGGTCGGCCGCGAGCCGCTGGACGCCTTCCTGATCGACACGCACGAGGGCTACTGCCAGCACTTCGCGGGCGCGATGGCGCTGCTGCTGCGGATGGCCGGCATCCCCGCGCGGGTGGCCACCGGGTTCAGCCCGGGCGGCTACTCGAAGCGCCACAAGGCCTGGATCGTGCGCGACACCGACGCGCACGCGTGGGTGGAGGCGTGGTTCGACCGCTGGGGCTGGGTCACGCTCGACCCGACGCCTGACGCCACCCCCGCGCGCTCGCAGATCGCCGCCATCACCGCCCCGCCGCCCACCCCGGCGCCCACCCCCGCGCCGCGCCAGGGCGCCGGCGCCGGCAGCGGCGCCCAGGCCGCGCTCGGCAACGGCGTGCGCCCGGCGCTGCTGTTCGACCCGCTGCGCAACGAGCCGCGCAACCGCCCGCAGAACGGCGGCGGCGTGCCCTCGTGGGCGTGGGCGGCCGGCGCCGCGCTCGCGCTGGGGGCGCTGGCGCTGCTCGTGCTGCTGGCGCTCGTGCGCCGCTCCCACCGGCCGGCGACCCCGATGGACCGCGCGATCGCCGAGCTCGAGGAGGCGCTGCGCCGGGTCGGCCGGCCGGCGCCGATCGGCACCACGCTGCGCCAGCTCGAGCACCGCCTCGGCGGCTCCCCCGAGGTCGTCGCGTACCTGCGCGCCCTCAGCGCCGGCCGCTACGCCGCGGTACCCCCGGCACCCCCGCGCGCCGGCCGCCGCGCGCTCCGCCGCGCCCTCGCAGAGGGCCTCGGCCCGATCGGCCGCGTCCGCGCGCTCTGGGCGCTCCCGCCGCGCTTCTAACGGATCGCGGGCTGCCGCCGCTTCTCCGCGCGCAGCTCGGCGAGCGCGCGCTCCAGGCGCGGCTCCGAGGTGCGGTCCACGTGGGTCATGGCGGCGGCCACGGCCGGGTGGCGCTCGGCTATCAGCGCGTGCATCTCGTGGGCGACGGCCCGGTAGGAGGGGTGGCCCTCGCGGCCGGAGCGGAGCTCGATGAGGTGCATCGCCTCGCGCGCGTTGAGCTCGAGCACGTAGCGGATGCGGTAGGCGAGGCAGAGCGCGTAGGGCGCGGCCTCCGGGCGGCCGACCTCGACGAGGCGCTCGTACTCGCCGCGCGAGCGCTCGAGCGCGGCGGCGTACAGGTCCTCGCAGCCGGCGGCGATCACCTCCTCGGGGACGTCCGCGCCGAGGTCGGGCGTCAGCGGCTGCCACTGCGCGGTGAGCATCCGGTGGCGCTGCAGGTCGCGGAACGCGCCGTAGTCCGACACGACCTCGAAGCGGTAGCGCAGCGTCTCGAAGCCGCGGCCCGGGCGGTGGCGACGGTTCGTCCGCTGCCCGACGAGATCCGCCAGCATCTGCGCCCGCGTGGCGCGATCCGCGTCGCGTACAGCGGCCAGGGCCCGCTCCTCGGACACGCCCGCGGCCTCGAACAGCAGCGCCGCGAGCAGCCGCTCCTCGTCGCCGTCGACCGCGACGAGCCGGACGGACGGCGGGGCCTCAGCGGCGCCCTCGCGGTCGAGCCCGAGCCGGGCGACCCAGCGCTGCTCGGCGGCGCGCCGGTCCGCGAGGTAGCCGGCCCACACGCCGCCGCGGTCGGCCCGCTCGACGCGGGCCACGAAGCTCGGCATCACCGCCGTCACGGCGTCGAGGATCAGCGCGCCGTTCCGGCGCGCCTCCGGCAGCGGGTGACGCATCAGGTGGAGGATGAGCTGCTCGTAGGTCTGCCCGGTGGCATAGATGCCCATGTGTGACAGCGAGGCGGCCGGGAGCAGCCCCCGCAGCAGATCGAGCGTCTTGGCCTTCAGCGCCCGCCGGCGCGCCGCCTCCGACTCATTCGCGCGAGCGGGGAACGTCCTGTCCACCCAAGCTCGCACGATCGGCAGCGCCTCGGAGTATGAGTCGAAGAGCGAGTCCATCGCCGCCGTGTACTCACTGCCGAGCGCCGGCTCGTGATAGTACCGGTAGCGGCCGCCTGCGACCCGGCCGTCATAGGCGATGTACCGCGTCGACTGCTCCAGGTAACCGGCGAGCCGCGGGCGCTGCAGGACCTTTGTGAGGACATTCGAGACCCACTCACACGCGATGTGAGCCCCGCCGAGCTGTGCGACCGAATCATCCCCGTAGCCGAGGAAGATCCGGTCGTACAGCTCGGCGGCGCGAGCGCCCTCGAACCCGTGGGGCACCACGAGGTGGGCCGCCGGGTCGACCGCGTCCGCGAACTCCTCGAGGAACAGTGTGCGCAGGGTCCCGGGATAGCGTGAGTAGCGCGCGAACAGCGCCCCCTTCACGGTCTCCGGCAGGTTGACGACCGCGAACACCGGCTCATCGAGGCTCGTGAAATGCGGGGCAAGACGCTCGCGTTGAGCGGGCGTGAATTCCTCCAGCGGATAGCGCACGGGCTGGACACCCTAGCGCGGGGTTCGGTCGGCTCCCGCCGGGCGCGAGGCCCGCCGCGCGATGATGTCCGCGTGATCCCGGTGACCGGCGTGAGCGAGCTCGTGCTCGAGGTGGTCGACCTGGAGCGCGCCGAGGCGTTCTACGCCGGCGCGCTCGGCCTGCCGGTCGTCGACCGCTGGCCGGACCGCGAGGCGGTCTGGGTGATGGCCGGCGAGCGCACGCGGATCGGCCTCTGGCGCCCGCAGGTCGGCCTCGAGGGCGGCCGCGGCGGGCTGCACGTGCACTTCGCGATGAACATCGCGGAGGCCGACTACGACGCGGCGGTCGCCCGGCTGCGCGAGCAGGGGCTCGAGGTCCGCGAGCACCGCTTCCAGACCCGCCCGCACTCGCGCGCGGCGTACGTCGACGACCCGGACGGCAACGTCGTCGAGCTCTGGACCTGGGACGTCGGCGAGCACCTGCGTTACGGCATCTGACCGACGCAGTCGAACCGCTCGCGCCAGTCCGAGCCGAACGCGCGGCCGTCCGCCTCCTCGAGCCACTGCTCGACGCGCGTGCTCGTGTGCGAGATCCCGAGCTCCTGGCCCATCTTCGCGCCGAACCCCGAGTTCGACGAGTTGTCGTCCAGCCGGTAGGTGGCGCGCTCGGACGTGCCCGCCTCGTCGATGTAGCCGAGCAGGTGGCGGACCTCGGCCGCCACGGCGGGCGGCCACGGGGCCTGAAGGCGCAGCAGGGGCTGGGCCCACGCGCGGTTGACCGGGTTGCGCAGGTCGAGCCGCTTGACCGTCTCCGTCAGGCGCTTCCCGTGCTCGCTCGGGACGACCTGGCGGAAGGCGATCTCGGCCGGCTCCGTGCCGGCGAGCGTGTACTCGACCATGACCTTGCTCGTCCCGCGGCCGATCGACGGGCCGCCGAACGCCGCCTGCGCCTCCGGACCGGTGAGCGAGACGAGGTTGTAGAGCGTGACCGTCCGGCCCGGCCCGAAGCGCACGCCCGCGGCGGCCCGCGCCGACGTCCCGAGGCTCGCCCCGTCGGCCCCGTGCAGCGCCGCCTTGACCTGCGCCGCCGCCTCCGGGCCACCGTCGGCGGAATGCCACTCCGCCGGGTACTGCCAGCGCCTCACCGAGCTGCCCGGAAGCTCGCGCAGGAAGCGCTTCGCGACGTCCCAGCTCGAGAACCTCCACGCCGTGGTCCCCTGCACGCGCAGGCCGACCGAGGCCTCCGCGCCGAGGTCGAGGTCGAGCCGGAGCGCCTGCGCCGTCGCGCCGACGCCGGCCACGAGGCCGGCGCTGCCCCCGCTCGTGTAGGTGACGAGGACCTGCCCGTCCGAGCCCAGCGCGAGCGTCCACTCGAGCTGCCCGCCGAACTTGAAGAACGCGACCGACACCTGGGACTCCTCCCCGCGCGTCTCCCTGCTGAGCATGCACGGCGCGAGGCCGTCGGCGCGCGCGTCCTCCGAGTCGCAGTAGTCGCCGGCCACGAAGCAGATGCCCAGGCGGATCCCGTGCACGACCGCGCGCGGGATGTCGGGGGCGCCCACCGCCGGCGCGGCGAAGGTCAGGACGGCGGCCACGAGGGCGATGGCGCCGAGGTACTCGACCGACGCCTGGCCGGCGGTGTTGGGGGAGGGCACGCCACGGCTAGGCGGCGGGCGCGCCGTGCTCGCCCCGGCGCCAAGAAAGGTGGCGCGGAAACGCTAGACCGGGCGGGGTCGAAGAGCGGCGCGGAAACGCTAGACGAGCGCCTTGAAGGCCTCGCCCGCGTCGCGGGCGACGTCGAAGAGCGGCTCGGGGTAGATGCCGAACACGATCGTCGCGAGCGCGCAGGCGGCGGCGACGAAGACGACCTCGGGCTGGCGCAGGCGGCGGGTGGGCGGGGGCGGCGCGGGCTCGTCGACCTCGATCTCGGCGACCGCGCGGTCCGCGCCGGGCCGGCGGCTTGCGGCGGGGTCCTCGTCGTCGGCCTCCGGGGCGCCGCCGGCGATCGCCGGGCGGGCCGGGGCGGGCGCGAGCGCGGGGGTCTCCGCCGGCGCCCGCATCCAGACCGCGGCGACGACGCGCAGGTAGTAGGCGAGGGACACCGCGGAGCCGACAACGATCACGATGCCGAGCCACGTGTAGTTGTTGTCGACGGCCGCGCGGATCAGGTAGAGCTTGCCGAAGAACCCCGCCGTCGCCGGGAAGCCGGCCAGCGCGAGCATCGCGATCGTCATCGGCCACGCGAGCCACGGCCGCTCGGCGCCGAGGCCGTACAGCCCGCTGATGTCGTCGTCCACGCCGGCCTCGCGCTCACGCGCGGTGATCACCGCGAACGCCGCCAGGTTCATCACGACGTAGACGGCCAGGTAGAACACGGTGGCCTGCACGCCCAGGCGGGTCGAGACCACGACGCCCGCGAGCATGTAGCCGGCCTGCGCCACCGACGAGTACGCCAGCAGCCGCTTCAGCGACGACTGGCCGATGGCGCCCACGTTGCCGACCACGATCGTGATCACGGCGAGCGTCGCGAACGCGGGCCCCCACGTCGTCGTCGTGTCGATCAGCGCGGTGTCGAACAGCCGCAGGATCACGCCGAGCGCGGCGGCCTTGGTGGCGACGGCCATGAAGCCGGTGATCGGCGTCGGCGCGCCCTCGTAGACGTCGGGCGTCCACTGGTGGAACGGCGCCACCGAGGCCTTGAACGCGAGCCCGGCCACGACCAGCGCGATGCCGGTGAGGAACAGCACGTCGCCGCCGACCTCACCGGCGGCCTTGCCGATCGCGTCGAAGCTCGTGCCGCCCGACGCGCCATAGAGCAGCGCCAGCCCGTAGAGCAGCGTCGCCGAGCCGACCGATCCGATGATCAGGTACTTCAGCCCCGACTCCAGCGACGCCTCGCGCCGCATCCGCGTCGCGCACAGCACGTAGAGCGGGATCGAGAGCAGCTCGAAGCCCAAGAACAGGATCACCAGGTCGTTCGCCGCCACCAGCACGACCATCCCCAGCACCGACGTGAGCAGCAGCGCGTAGTACTCGCCCTCACCGGCCTCCAGCGCCGCGCGCTCGCGCCACGACAGCAGCACCGCCGCCGCGCCGCCGACGACGAACACCATCGTCAGCATCAGCGTGAGGTCGTCGATCGCGAGCGCGCCCTCGATGATCGTCGTGTCGGTGTCCCACTGCCAGACGCCCAGCCCGGCGGTCACCGCCAGCGTCACCAGCGCCAGCGTCGGCACCGCCTGGGTGCGGACGAACCGCGAGCGCGCGAGCCCGATCATCAGCACGATGCAGGCGCCGCCCGCGAGCGCGACGAGCGGCGACAGCGCCGCCCAGTCGATCTTCGGGCCCTGCACCGCCTGCGCCAGCATCGGCTCCGCGAGGTTCATCGCTCCAGCACCGCCTGCACCGAGGCCTTGACCGCCCGCTCGCCGTTGTCCAGCGCGAGTTGCGGATACACCCCGAAGGCCAGGATCGCCACGATCAGCGGCACGAGCACGAGCGCGTCGCGCAGCGAGAGGTCGATCGACGTGACCCCCGGCGCCACCCGGTTGTGCGTCGTGCGGATGAACATGCGCAGCGCGTACACCGAGGCGAGGATCACCCCCACCGACGCGATGAACGCGAGCGCGATCTTCGAGTTGAAGACGCCGAGCAGGATCAGGAACTCGCCGACGAAGTTCGCCGACCCCGGCATCGCCAGCGTCGCCAGCGCCGCGATCAGGAACAGCGACGCCAGCACCGGCGCCCCGAACGCGATGCCGCCCATGTCGCGGATGTCCTCCGAACCGCCGGCGCGCTCGGCCAGCAGCGCGACGACGAAGAACATCGGCGCCACGACCAGACCGTGGTTGACCGCCTGCAGCAGCGCGCCCTGCGCGCCCTGCGCGGCGCTGTCGGCCGCGAAGATGCCGAGCGTGATGAACCCGAGCTGGGCCAGCGACGAGTAGCCGAGGATCAGCCGCGCGTTCGTCTGCGTGAACGCCTGTGCGCTGCCGTAGAGGATCGACAGCAGGGCGATGATCAGCACGATCGTCTGGTAATCGTCGACGGCGGCCGGGAACAGCGGCAGCACGATCCGCAGGAAGCCGTACGCGGCGACCTTGGACACCACGCCGGAGAAGATCGCCAGCGCGGGCAGCGGCATCGTCCGGTAGGCGTCCGGCATCCAGCCGTGGAACGGGAACGCCGGCATCTTGATGAGGAACGCCAGCGCGAACGTGACGAAGATCCACTTCTGCGTGGCCTCGGGCAGCGTCACCCGCTGGAGGTCGCTCAGCACGAACGTGAGCTGGCCGCTCTCCGACTCGCCGGCGGACACCACCGCCGTCGCCACCGCGCCGGCCAGCATCAGCAGCGAGCCGACCAGCGTGTAGATGACCATCTTCACCGCCGCCGCGACCCGGTCCGGGCCGCCCCACTGGCCGACCAGGAAGTAGAACGGCACGAGCATCAGGTCGAAGAAGAGGACGAACAGCGCGAGGTCCTGGGCCGTGAAGGCGCCCAGCACGGCGGTCTCGGCCACGCCGAAGTGAAACGCGAACAGCCGCGGCCGCTCCGGCACGCGGAAGCACAGCCACAGCGCCGACGCCGTCGACAGCAGCGTCGTCAGCGCGACGAGCCACAGGTTCAGCCCGTCGATGCCGAGCTTGTAGCGGATGCCGAGCTCGGGGATCCACTTGTCGTCGGTGACGTGCTGCAGGCCGGCCGCCGCGGTGTCGAAGTCGATGATCAGCATCACCGCGTAGCCGAGCGGCACGAGCGTGCCGACCAGCATCGTCACCGCCGCGCCGCCGCGCGGGGCGAGCGCCGCCAGCGCCCCGAACACGAGCGGCCAGAAGACGAGGATGCTGAGGTGGATCGTCATGCCGAGATCAGGAAGTAGGCGCCCAGGCCCGTGAGGCCGACCAGCAACAGCGCGGCGTAGTAGCGCAGGTAGCCCGACTGGACCCCGCGCACGGCGGCCGACAGCGCGCGCACCGTCGAGCTCGCGCCGCCCACCAGGCCGTTGATGACCACGCGCTCGAATGTGTTGCGGGCGAAGCGCCCGGTCCAGGCGGCCGGACGCACGAACACCGCGTCGATCGCCTCGTCGAAGTACCACTTGTTGACGAAGAACGTCTGCAGCCGCGGGTAGCGCTCGCGGATCGCGACCGGCAGGCGGCCCTCGCCCCACAGCCGGTAGGCGACCATGATGCCGCCGAGCGCGATCGCGAAGCCGAACGCGAGGCCAAACCACGCCGCCGCCTCCGACGGCTCGAGCTCCGCGTAGTAGTGCGACTTGGCGAACGTCGGCTCGAGGAAGTTGTGCACCGCGTTCGTCACGCCCGGGACCTGCAGGAAGCCGCCGATCGTCGCCAGCACCGCCAGCGCGCCCATCGCGGCCCGCATCGAGACCTCGCGCTCGGCGATGTGGTGGTCGGGGCTCGGGAAGCCGACGTCGGTGTCCTCGACCTCGCCGGTCATCGGGTTGGTCGGCTCGTGCGGGTGGTGCAGGTGCCCGCCCTTGAGCTCCTCCGCCTCCGGGCACGGCGGGCCGTGGAACGCCCGGTAGATCATCCGGAACGTGTAGACGGCGGTCATGAACGAGCCGACGTACCCCAGCACGCCGAGCGCGGTGTGCCAGCCGCCGCGGTCGAACTCGAGCGCGATGACCTCGTCCTTGGACCAGAAGCCCGCGAAGATCGGGAAGCCCGCGAGCGCGAAGCCGCCGACCAGCGTGCAGCGGTACGTGAACGGCATCGCCTCGCGGAAGCCCGCCATCCGGTCGAGGTTCTGGATGCCGCCCATCGCCGCGATCACCGAGCCGGCGGCCATGAACAGCAGCGCCTTGAAGAAGGCGTGCGTCATCAGGTGGAACAGGCCGGCCGCGTAGGCGGCCGACGACACGGCCATGATCATGTAGCCGATCTGGGACATCGTCGAGTACGCGATCACGCGTTTGAGGTCGGTGACCACGAGGCCGATCGTGGCGGCGATCAGCAACGTCGCGCAGCCGACGATCGCGCCGACCGCCGCGGCATCCGGCGCGCGCTCGAACAGCGGGTACATGCGCGCGATCAGGTACACGCCGGCGGTCACCATCGTGGCGGCGTGGATCAGCGCGGACACCGGCGTGGGGCCCTCCATCGCGTCGGGCAGCCAGGTGTGCAGCGGCACCTGGGCCGACTTCGCGAACGCGCCGACCAGCAGCAGCACGCAGCCGGCCACCAGGTCGGCGTCATTGGTGGAGAACGCGCCGTCGATCGCCCCGAACGTCTTCAGGAAGTCGAGCGTGTGCGTGCCGCGGAAGATGAAGAACGTCCCGAGCACGAGCCCGACGTCGCCCGCGACGTTGATGACGAACGCCTTGATGCCGGCGTCGGTCGCCGTCTTGCGCCGGTACCAGAACGAGATCAGGAAGTAGGACGCCGCGCCGACGAACGCCCAGCCCACGATCAGCATCAGGAAGTTGCCCGCCAGGACGAGCAGCAGCATGCTGAAGACGAAGTAGTTCAGGTAGGCGAAGAAGCGCGCGTAGCCGCGGTCGCCGCCCATGTAGGAGACCGAGTAGAGGTGGATCAGCGCCGAGACGCCGGACACCACGAGCGCCATGAACACCGACAGCGGGTCGATCAGGATCGACAGCTGGGCATCGACCCCGACGGTGCTCGTGTAGTCCCACGCGACGGCCACGACCTGCCGGGCGTCCTCGGCGCGGTCCTGGAGCTTGACGTACATCCCGACCGCGGCCAGGAACGACAGGAAGATCGCGAGCGTCCCGATCGCGCCGTGGACGCGCTCCGGCAGCGAGCGGTACGTGAGCGCGACGAGGATCGACCCCGCCAGCGGGAACGCGAGCACCAGCCAGCCGAAGGTCTGCAGGCTCAACCTCAGCTCCGCGTGCGCTCGACCAGACGAGCGGTAGTCGTCGAACCGGTTTGCCCAGTCATCCCTGGAGTTCCCTCAGCTCATCGACGTCGATCGGCAGCCGCCGCCGGTAGAGCGCGACGACGAGCCCGAGCCCGACCGCCACCTCGCAGGCGGCCACGACCATCACGATCAGGGCGAAGATCTGGCCGCCCATGTCCCCGTGCATGCGCGCGAACGCGACGAGCGAGAGGTTCGCCGCGTTCAGCATCAGCTCGAGGCAGAGCAGGATCACCAGCGGGTTGCGCCGCGTCAGCACGCCGGCGGCGCCGATGCAGAAGATCACCGCGGACACCACGAGGTACCAGGTGATGTTCATCGGTGCGGCGGGCCCCCGGCCTCGAGCATGGTCTCCGGCCGCGCGTCCGTCGCGGTCGCGCGCTGCTCGCCGCGCAGCAGCTCGGCGACCGACACGGCGTCGGCGTCGGTCAGGCCGGCGCGCCGGCGGGCGAGGATGACGGCCCCGACGGCCGCGATCAGCAGCAGCAGCGACGCGACCTCGAACGCCACCAGGTAGGTGGTGAGGAACTGCTTGCCCACCTCGGGCGGGGTCCCGAACGGGGTCTCGAACTGCGCGCCCTTGGAGGTGAGTCCCTTCAACCCCGAGCCGATCAGCGCGATGCAGAGCTCCACCACCAGCGCGCCCGCGAAGATCGCCGACGCGAACCGCAGGCCGGGCCCGCTGGCGCCCGCGAGCTCGGGCTCCATCCCGCCCACGTAGGCGACCACGAACACGTAGAGCACCATCACGGCGCCGGCGTAGACGATCACCTGCGAGGCGGCGACGAACTCGGCGCGCAGCAGCAGGAACAGCGCCGCCAGCGAGATCAGGTGGCAGACCAGCGCCAGCACCGAGTGGAACGGGTTCCGCAGGCTCACCGTCCCCACGGCGCCCGCGATCGCGCCCAACGCGGCGATGAAGAAGACGACCTCCGCCATTGCGCCGCGCCAGGCTACTCGTCCGCACCGCGCAACGGCGTGCGCTCCAGCGGCTCGGCGAGCAGCATCTCCTTGGTGAAGATCAGGTCGGACCGGTTGTAGTCGGCGAGCTCGTAGTCGTGGCCCATCGTGATGGCGTCGAACGGGCACGCGATCTCGCAGTAGCCGCAGAAGATGCAGCGCGAGAGGTTGATCTCGTACACCGCCGCGTAGCGCTCGCCGGCGCTGACGCGGTTCTCGGGCGTGTTCTCGGCCGCCACGACCCGGATGCAGTCGGCCGGGCACGCGGCGGCGCACAGCGAGCAGCCGACGCACTTCTCCAGCCCGGAGTCCTCGAAGCGGTGGAGCTTGTGGCGGCCGCGAAAGCGCGGGTAGACCGGCGTCTTCTCCTCCGGGTAGGAGATCGTCATCGGCCCCTCGACGAGGCGCGAGAACGTCATCCGCAGGCCCTTCAGGGTCGCGGCGAACGCGCGGTAGGCGCCGGGCAGCGCGCCCGGGCGCGGCGCGCGCTGGACTTCGACGACGTCGGGTCCGGGGTCGTACGGCATCAGGAGAGCACCACCACCAGGATCGCGGTCACAAGGGCGTTGACGGTCGCCAGGGGGAGCAGGATCTTCCAGCCGAGCGCCATCAGCTGGTCGTAGCGCAGCCGCGGCAGCGTCGCCCGCACCCAGATGAAGAAGAAGACGAACGCCAGCATCTTCACGATGACGACGAACGGGTCCACCCAGGTCGGGGGGTCGATGCCGAACGGGAGCGTCCAGCCGCCGAAGAAGATCGTCGCGGCGATTCCGGAGACGACGACGACGTTCAGATACTCGGCCGCGAAGAACGCCGCGAAGCGGCCGCCGCCGTACTCGGTGTTGTAGCCGCCGATGAGCTCCGCGTCGGCCTCGGGGAGGTCGAACGGCGCGCGGTTGGTCTCGGCGAAGCCGGCGACGAGGAAGATGAGGAAGCCCACGATCTGCGGGATGAACAGCCACAGGTGGGTCTCCTGGAACTGCACGATGTCGACGAGCGACAGCGAGCCGACCATCATCACCACGCCCATGATCGAGAGCCCCTGGGCGACCTCGTAGGAGATCAGCTGCGCGGCGGCGCGCATCGAGCCGAGGAACGAGTACTTCGAGCCCGACGACCAGCCGCCCAGCATCAGCCCGTAGAACGCGATGCCGCCGAACGCGAACGCGTACAGGATCCCGATCGAGGGGTCGACGCCGTAGAGCCCGGTCTTGGTGCCGAAGATGTCGACGACGTCGCCGAACGGGATGATCGCGATCGTCGCCGCCGCGGTCAGCATCGAGATCGCGGGGGCGACGGCGAACAGCCAGCCGGACGAGGTGCGGGGCCGGAACTGCTCCTTGAAGATCAGCTTCCCGATGTCCGCGATCGGCTGCAGGATCCCGATCAGGCCGACGCGGTTCGGGCCATAGCGGTGCTGGAAGCGGCCGAGGATCTTGCGGTCGGCCAGCAGCACGATCGGCACGATCTGGAAGACGACGGCGAAGATCACGAGCGCCTTCAGGAGCTGCATCCACCACGGCTCGAAGAAGCCGACCTCGCCGATGACGGTCACAGCGGGCCTCCCGGCTTCTCGTCCGCCGGATGCGTCGGGGGCGGGGCCTCGCGCGGCTCGGGGATCACCAGCGGCGCCGACGGCGGCATCTCGCTCAGGCCCTCGGCCGCCGGCGCCACCTGCGCCGCGACCGCCGACGGCTCGTGCGGCTCGCGCACGACGGCGATCCGGCGGACCTCGACCAGCGGGTCGGTGAGCACGTTGGCCGCGTCCTCGCGGGTGCCCTCGGCGACGAACACCGAGCCGCCGGGGATCGCCGCGCGCAGCCTCACCGCGCCGCGGATCCGGGTCCCGTTGGAGGCGACCTCGACGCGGTCGCCCTCGCGCACGCCGAGCGCGTCGGCGTCGGCGGGCGAGAGCTCGACCACCTGGCGGGCGCGCACGAAGTGCAGCGCGGGCGACACGTCGACCTCCTTGGACGCCCACAGCGGGCGGAACGTGCCCAGCCGCAGCCGGCCGTCGGCCACCGCGCCGGCGGGCGGCACGTCGAGGCGCGCGGGCTCCCACTCCGGCACGTCGTACGCGACGCCCTCGCGCGCCGGCCAGCGCACGCCGCGCCCGCCGAGCTCGTCGAGCGTAAGCCCGTTGTAGAACGGCACCGCGTCGAACAGCCGCTGGGATGCGATCGCGCCGGCGAGGACGCGCTCGCCGAGCCCGAGCCCGGCGGCGACGTCGGAGATCACCTGCCACAGGGGACGGACGCCGGTCCCCGGCATCCCGCCGCGCCCGCGCGGGCGGCCGATCGCCGCTCGCAGTCGCTGCACGCGGCCGTCCGGGTGCGTGAGCGTGCCCTCCTTCTCCGCGTAGGCCTCGGCGGGGAAGACGACGTCGGCGTGTTCGCGGATCGTGTCCGTGAGCACCGAGTCGACCGCGATCACCGACTGGGCGGTGCCCAGCGCGCGGTCCCACAGCGCGCGGTCGGCGTGGCTGCGCAGCGGGTCGGCGTGCTGCAGCCAGACCGTGTGCAGGTCGCCGGACGCGAGGCCCTCGGCGATCCCGCGGGCGTCGTGGCCGGGCTCGGCCACGCTCGCGTAGCCGGGCCCGTGGCCGGGGGCGAAGCCGGCCTCGCGCAGGCCGCGCCCGTTCGGCGAGGACGGCAGCTCCAGCAGCCCGGCGCCCGCGACGTCGCGCAGGCCCAGCCGGCCGGCGAGGTTGAGCAGCGCGCGCCCGGCCTGGCCGCGCAGGAGCCGCTCGCCGTAGACGATCACGATCTCCTCGCCGCCCGCGCGCAGCGCCTTCAGGAAGTCGCGCACCGCGGTGGCGTTCGTCCCGGCGGCGCTGGCCGCGCCGCCGAGGTTGCCGTCGTCGCCCGCGAGCGCCGCGTCGAGCGCGATCAGCGCCGCCTCGGCGGCGCCCGGCGCGTAGCGCAGCAGCGCGCTCGCGCTCGGGTCGAGCGCGGTCGGCCGCGCGCTCGCGACCACGAGCTTCGTGCCGTGGCGGCGGATGCCCTTGCGGATGCGCAGGTCGAGCACCGGCGCGTCGTCGATCGGGTCGCAGTCGATCAGCACCACGGTGTGGGCGTACTCGAGGTCCGGCACCGCCGCCTGCAGCGCCGGGTCGGCGAGCGCGCGCAGCACGTCCAGCGCCTCCTCGCCGCCGGGGCGCGCGCTCATGTGGTTGGAGCCGAGCCCGTCGCGCAGCAGCTGCGCGAGCAGGAACGCCTCCTCGTTGGTGGTCTCGCCGCCGGCGATCGCCGACGCCCGCGCGCCGGCCTTCTTCAGCGCGCTGACCGCCGCCGCCAGCGCCTTCTCCCAGCTCGCCGGCATCAACTCGGTGCCCTCGCGCACCATCGGCTCGACGATCCGCTCGTCGACGTGGTGGTACTGGTACGCGAAGCGCCCCTTGTCGCACAGCCAGCCGTCGTCGACCTCGTCGTGGTCGCGCGCGAGCACGCGCATGACGCGCTCGTCGCGCACGGTCAGCTCGACGTTGCACTGGGCCGGGCACAGCGTGCAGACCGTGCCGGCGCCCTCGATGTCCCACGGCCGCGCGCGGAACCGGTACGCGAGCGAGGTCAGCGCACCCACCGGGCACAGCTCGATGATGTTGCCCGAGAAGGGCGCGACGTACGGATGCCCGTCGAACGTGCCGACGAACGACGCCGCGCCGCGCTCGAGCAGGATCAGCTGGTAGTCCTCGGCGATCTCCTGCGAGAAGCGCACGCAGCGGTAGCAGAGGATGCAGCGCTCGCGGTCGATCGCCACCAGCGGCGAGAGCTCGAGCGGCTTCTTGAAGTGCCGCTTGGGCTCGATGAAGCGCGAAGTGCCGGGTCCCCAGCCGAACGTGATGTCCTGCAGCGGGCACTCGCCGCCCTTGTCGCACACCGGGCAGTCGAGCGGGTGGTTGATGAGCAGGAACTCGACCACCGCGCGCTGGGCCTGGTGCACCCGCGCGCTCTGCGTGTTGACGACCATGCCGTCCTTGACCGGCGTCGAGCATGCGGTCTGCAGCTTCGGGATGCCCTCGATCTCGACCAGGCACATGCGGCAGGCGCCGACCGGCTGGCCGAGCTTGGGCTCGTAGCAGAAGATCGGGATCTCGACGTCGCCGTACTTGGCGCCGTCGACGAGCATCATCCCCCCGGGAGCGGCGACCTCGCGCCCGTCGAGCGTGAACGTGACCCAGTTCACCTCGGGGCGCGGCATGCCTATACCACCGCCGGGGAGGGTTCGACGCCGGTCGGGGCGAGCATGGGGCCGGGGCCCGCGTGGCGCGCGCGGTTGACCTGCGGGATCGCGGCGCCGAGGCCGTGGCGCTCGCGGGCGTCCTCGATGTAGGCCTCGAACTCGCCGCGGAAGTGCTGGATCATCGAGCCGATCGGCATCGCCATCGCGTCGCCCAGCACGCACAGGCAGTTGCCGATGATCTGCTCCTGGACCGAGGCCATGATGTCGAGGTCCATCGGGGTCGCCTCGCCGGCCTTGATGCGCTCGAGCATCTTCACCGTCCAGTTGGTGCCCTCGCGGCACGGCGAGCACTTGCCGCAGGACTCGTGGCGGTAGAAGTAGGCGGTCTTGTAGGCGACGTCGACGATCGAGACCGAGTCGTCGAAGACGATGATCGCGCCCGAGCCGAGCATCGAGCCGGCCTTCGCAAGCGTGTCGAAGTCGTACGCGAGGTCGAGCACCTCGTCGGTGAGCGGGAGCACCGGCGCCGACGAGCCGCCGGGAAAGAACGCCTTGAAGGAGCGCCCGTCCAGCGGGCCGCCGCCGAGCTCGAAGAGGATCTCGCGGACCGGCGTGCCCAGCACGATCTCGTAGTTGCCCGGCCGCTTGATCTGTCCCGAGATCGAGATCAGCTTCGTGCCGGTGGAGTTCTGCGTGCCGATCTTGGCGAACTCGGCGCCGCCCATCCGCAGGATGATCGGGGCGTTCATCAGCGTCTCGACGTTGTTGATCAGCGTCGGGCCGCGATAGAGGCCCTGGACGGCGGGGAACGGCGGCTTCAGCCGCGGGTTGCCGCGCTTGCCCTCCAGCGCGTCCAGCAGCGCGGTCTCCTCGCCGCAGATGTAGGCGCCGGCGCCGCGGTGGACCACGAGGTCGAGCGTGTGGTCGGAGCCGAGGATGCGCTCGCCGAGGTAGCCCGCCGCCCGCGCCTCGCCGACCGCGGCGTCGAGCACGTCGGCCTGGTGCACGTACTCGCCGCGGATGAAGATGAACGCCCGGGTGGCGCCGATCGCGTAGGCGGCGATGATCATCCCCTCGACGAGCAGATGCGGGTTCTTCTGCATCAGCTCGCGGTCCTTGAACGTGCCGGGCTCCGACTCGTCGGCGTTGCAGACGAGGTACTTGTCCATCGCCCCCTTGGGGATGAACGACATCTTGCGGCCCATCGCGAAGCCGGCGCCGCCGCGGCCGCGCACGTTGGAGGCGAGCATCTCCTCGAGCACCGCCGCCGGCTCCATCTGCAGCGCCGTGCGCAGCATCTCGTAGCCGCCGCGGCGCTCGTAGACCTCGCGCGTGTGCAGCCCGGACTCGTCGATGTCCTTGAAGAGGATGCTGTCGAGGCCCTCCATCACACGATCCCCCAGTGGCGGGCGGCGGCCGGGCGGCTGCGCAGCTGCTTGGCCTCCAGCACCGGGCGCCCGGCCTTCAGGTCCTCGACGATCGCGCGGCAGTCGTCCTCGGTCAGCGGGCCGACGTACTCGCCGTTGACCGACGCCATCGGCGCGATGTCGCACGCGCCGAGGCACTCGAAGTGGCGGATGTTGAAGCGCGGGTCGTCGCCGGCGGCGGCCATCATCGCGTCGTAGATCGCGTCGGCGCCGCACAGCGAGCACGAGATGTTCGTGCAGACGTAGATCGTGAACTCGCCCGTGGGGACGGTCTCGAACATGTCGTAGAACGTCGCCACCGCGGTCAGGTAGGCGGGCGTCAGGCGCATCACGCAGGCCGCCTGCTCGATCGCCGCCGGCGAGCACCAGCCGTGCTCGGCCTGGACGATCTTCAGCGCGGGGATGGCGGCCGAGCGGACGTCGGGGTACATCGCCATCCGCGCCTCTATCGCCGTGCGGATGTGCGCCGGCACCGGCGTCGTGGCCGGGTCGGGGACGACCGCCGGGTCCTTCGTGAGGTCGGCGGCGTCGTCCCAGCCGGGGACGCGCGAGCCGTGGGCGAAGCGGGGGACGCGCGAGGGGTCGATCGCCATCAGCGGTCGATGCCTCCCAGGATCGGGTCGAGCATCGCGAGCGCCGCGATCAGGTCGGCGATGTAGAGGTCCTGCACCATCGGCTTGAACGCCTGCAGGTTCACGAACGACGGGTCGCGCATGTGCACGCGGGCGGGCTTGGAGGAGCCGTCGGAACGCACGAAGCAGCCCATCTCGCCGCGCGGCGACTCGACCGGGTAGTAGACCTCGCCGGGCGGCACCCGGAAGCCCTCGGTGACGAGCTTGAAGTGGTGGATCAGCGCCTCCATCGAGGTCGCCAGCTCGTGCCGGGGCGGCAGCGCGTACTTGCGGTCCGGCGTGATGTACGGGCCCTCCGGCAGGCCGTCGAGCGCCTGGTCGATGATCTTCACCGACTCGCGCATCTCGGCCATCCGCACGCGGTAGCGGTCGTAGTTGTCGCCGACCGTGCCGACCGGGATCTTGAAGTCGAAGTGGTCGTAGCTCGAGTACGGCGCGGCCTTGCGCAGGTCCCACGGGTTGCCCGTCGCACGCAGCAGCGGGCCGGTGACGCCGAAGTCCAGCAGCGTCTGCTCGTCCACGGCGGCCACGCCGCGCAGGCGCTGGAGCACGATCTGGTTGGCGTCGATCAGGTTCTCGTACTGCTCGAGGCGCGACGGGAACTCGGCGATGAAGGCGCGGACATTCTCCTCCCAGCCGACCGGGATGTCCTCGGCGACCCCGCCGACCTGGAAGTACCGCGGGTGCATGCGCTGGCCGGACGACATCTCGAACAGGTCGAGGATCAGGTCGCGGTCCCGCCAGCCGTACCAGAAGATCGAGATCGCGCCGAGGTCGAGCGCGCCGGTGGCGAGCCAGATCAGGTGCGACGCGATCCGGTTGAGCTCCATGTGGATGACCCGCAGGTACTGGGCGCGGGGCGGGACCTCGAGGTCGAGGATCGTCTCGACGGCGCCGACGAACGCCATCGCGTTGAAGTAGTACGCGAGGTAGTCCATCCGCTCGACGACCGGGATGGCCTTCCAGTAGGCCTTGTCCTCGGCGGTCTTCTCGATGCCGGTGTGGACGTAGCCGATGATCGGCTTGATGTCGCGGACGACCTCGCCCTCGAGCGTGGTCAGCAGGCGCAGCACGCCGTGCGTGGCCGGGTGGTGCGGGCCGAGGTTGAGCGTGAGCAGCTCCTGCTCGCCTTCCTCGTGCGGGATGTGGGAGAGCTCGACCGACTCCTCCATCTCGCGGTACGAGAGCGGGGGGGCGCTCGGCCGGCGGACGTCCGGCGTGCTCATTGCGTGTACCTCGGCAGGCGCGGCTCGTTGTGGGTGAAGAAGACCGGCTCGCCGCCGACGGGGAAGTCGCGGCGCTGCGGGTAGCCCTCGTAGTCCTCCGGCATCAGGATCCGGCGCAGGTCGGGGTGCCCGTCGAAGAGCACGCCGAACATGTCGTAGATCTCGCGCTCCTGATGGTCGGCGGTCGGCCTGCGGACCTCCGGCGTGCTCATTGCGTGTACCTCGGCAGCCGCGGCTCGTTGTGCGTGAAGAGG
>JBIOTP010000327.1:0-14557 GCA_044865965.1 Solirubrobacteraceae bacterium | reverse complement strand
CCCGCGGCGCGCCCGCGCGCCGCGGCGCGGGCGCGCGCGCCCAGCACGTCGGCGGCGACGACGGCGCGCGCCGCGGCGGCCGCGTCGCCGCCGGCGGGGTCGAGGAGCGCCTCCAGCCGTGGGTCCGCCGGGCAGGCGACCACGACCGCGTGGCGGCGAGCGAGCACCGGCACGGCGGCGGCCAGCGGGCGCGCCGCGCCCTCCTCGAGCAGGTCGCAGAGCACCATCACGAGCGCCCGCTTGGAGCCCTCGGCGCGGCGGAACGCGAGCTCGTAGTCGCTGTCCACCGTGCGCGGCTCGAGGTCGAACAGCGCGCGCACCACTCCCGCCCCGCCGGCGCGGCGCGGCGGCAGCGCGACGCGCACCTCGCGATCGAACGCGACCGCGCCGCAGCGGTCGCCGAGCTCGTCGGCGACGAGCGCCACCGCGGCCGCGGCGTCCAGGACGGCGTCGAGCACGGTCGGCACCGGCGCGTCCGGCGCGGGGGCCGGCAGCGGCGCGACCGACAGGCGGCCCGCGTCCACCAGCAGGATCAGGTCGCGGTCCTGCTCGATCCGGTACTGGTTGCTCATCGGGCGCCCGAGCCGCGCGGTCGCCCGCCAGTTCACCTGCCGGATGTCGTCGTCGGGCTGGTAGTCGCGCACGAGCTCGAACTCGGTGCCGAGCCCGAGCGGGCCGCGCGCCGTCGCCCCCTGGTCGCGGAAGCGCCCGCGCGCGACCGTCAGCGCGAGGCGCTGCGCGGTCCGCAGGTCGGGAAACACGCGGACCTCGGCGGCCTCCCCCGGCGCGTGGTCCCAGCGCGCGAGCCCGAGCGGCCCGGTCGCGCGCGCGGCGACCACCGGCAGCACGTGACGGCCGCGACGCCCGGCCACGACCGTCGCCTCCAGCCCGCCGTCGCCCTCGCGGGGCGTCACCGCCATGCCGGGCGGCGCCGCCTGGCGCACCCGCACCGACCCACCCGCAGGAGCCGGCGCGGCGATCCGCAGCGGCGCGGGAACCCCGCGCGAAAGGACCTCCGGCGCGTCGCGCCGAACCTCCGGGGCCCGCCGCGCCGCCACCGTGTCGACGGCCACCGCGGCGACGAGCGCCACGGCACCGAGCACGGCGAGCCCGAGCGGCAGCACGAGCGCCGCGAGCGCGAGCGCCCCGAGCACCACCGCCGCCCGCGGCGTGGGGCTCACCGCGGCGCCCCCGAGCGGCCCACCGCTCGCCCCGCGGGCCTCATCGCCGAACGGCCACGCGGCCCGCGCCCCGCCCCGCGGGCCTCATCGCCGAACCGCCATGCGGCCCGCGCCCCGCTCCGCGGGCGTCACCGCGGTGCCCCGGCGCGCCTTTCGCGCTCCGCCCGCGGCCGCCGCGGGTCATCGCGGCACCGGCACGTCCTCGAGCGCGGCGCGGACGGCGCCCTCGGGCGTGGCGCGCTCGAGCTCCGCCTCGGGAGTCAGGACCAGGCGGTGGCGGAGCACCGGCGGCGCCATCCGCACCACGTCGTCGGGCGTCACGTAGGCGCGGCCCGCCAGCCGGGCGGCGGCCTTGGCGGCGCCGGCGAGGTGGACGGCGGCGCGCGGGCTGGCCCCGAGGGAGACGCTCGGCAGCGCGCGGGTGCGGCGCACGAGATCGATGACGTAGCCGAGCACCTCGTCGCTGACCTCCGTCGCGTCGATCTGCGCACGGGCGGCGCGCAGGTCGTCGGCATCCGCGACCGCCCGGACCTCCTCGAGCGCGATCGGCGCGAGCCCGCGCCGCGCGAGCCGCAGCATCGCGCGCTCGTCCTCAGGCGCGGGGTAGCCGATCGCGACGTGGACGAGGAAGCGGTCGCGCTGCGCCTCGGGCAGCGGGTACGTGCCCTCGTACTCGATCGGGTTCTGGGTGGCGAGGACGAGGAACGGATCGGGCAGCGGGTGCGGCTCGCCGTCGACGGTCACCTGCGCCTCCTGCATGGCCTCCAGCAGCGCCGCCTGCGTCTTCGGCGGCGTGCGGTTGATCTCGTCGGCGAGCACGATGTTGGCGAACACCGGCCCCGGCCGGAACACGAGCTCGCCGCCACGCAGGGCCATCGTCCCCGTGACGTCGGAGGGCAGCATGTCGGGGGTGAACTGCAGCCGCCGGAACTGCACGCCGAGCGCCCGCGCCGTGGCGCCGGCGAGCAGCGTCTTCGCGACCCCCGGGACGCCCTCGAGCAGCACGTGGCCGCCCAGCGCGAGGGCCGCGAGGACGTCCTCCAGCGCCTCGTCCTGCCCGACCACCACCTTGCGGACCTCGTCCGCGACGCGGGCGTGCAGGTCCTTCACGCCCGAGCCTCCTCGTCCTGTCGGGCCACCGTGCGGACCTCGTACGCGACGCGGGCGTGCAGGTCCTTCACGTCCGGACACCGTGTCCCGGCGCGGGCGTCCAGTGTTCTCACGTCCGAGCCTCGTTTTCCGTTCGCGATGCGTGGCCCGACCAGAGCGTGGCGGGGGCCGGTGGCGCGGTGGCGCTCGCCGGCCACGCCGGCGCGGGCGGCGCCGCGGGCCGCGCGCGCGCCGAGGCCGCCGCGTCGGCGGCGAGCGCCTCCAGCTCGTCGCGCGGCGCGGCGCGGACGAGCGACGCCGCGAGCGCCTCCACGTACTCGGCCCGGGGCGGCGGCAGCGGGCGCTCGGCGTCCTCGGGCGGTCCGAGCCGGCGGCCCGCGCTCCACACCGCGGCGAGCCCCGCGAGCGCCAGCCCCAGCAGCGCCCACCGCACGCGCGCCGGCAGCCCGCCGAGCCCGCGCGAGGCGCCGTAGCCGTGGACGGTCTCCAGGAACGCCACCGCCCGCCCGCGCCCACCGGGGAGCGCGAGGCCGAGCGCGGCGTCGTCGGCCTGCCCGAGGAACCGGTTCTGGAGCGGCGAGGCGTCGGAGAGCAGCGCGACGGAGCCGCGGCCGCGGCGGGCGACGACGAGCAGCGGCGCGTCCGCCGGGCCGATGGCGGGCAGCGCGCCGCCCACCTTCTCCCAGCCGCCGCCGACGGTGATCACCGTCGAGACGCCCGCGGTCTCGGCCACCGGAACCAGCGTGCGTGCGCGGCCCGTCGCCGTGCCCGACCAGACCGGCGGGTCGCGCATGACCTCCTCCAACCACGAGGCGTCGCGCGCGCCGCCGGCCACGAGCCGCCCGCCCGCCCGGACCCACGCGCCGATCGCCCGCGCCTCCTTGGGCTCCACGACGTCCGGGTCGAGCACGACGAGCGTCTCGCCGGTGTCGGGCGCGTCCCGGGCGATCGGCCGCCGCACCCGGCGCACGCGATGCCCGGCGCGGTCGAGGACCGACGCGTACGCGGCGAGTCCGCCCGGCGACGTCGCATAGGACGAGGAGTCGGGACCGTGCGGTGAGGGCGCGACGCGCTCGATCGCGTACGCGACGACGCCCATGCCGACGAGCACCGCCGCCACCACGAGCCCGGCCCGCGTCCGCGGATCGCCCGGGAGGCTCACGCCGCGGTCCTGTCGCGGGGGGCGGACGAGACGACGGACGGCCAGCGCTCGCGCGCGGCCTCGACGTCGTCGTGCTCCGCCGGACGGCGACCGTAGACGACCTCGTCGAACGTGCCCGCGAGCGCGTCGAAGTCGTGCGAGCGCAGCGCGCGGCGGACCTCGCGCGTGGACACCGAGGGGCGGAAGACGATCGCGCCGTGGGCGTCGAGCCGGATCAGCCCGGCCCGGAACCGCAGGCGCAGCGCGGCCTCGAGCTCGCCGGCGGCCTCCGCCGCGTCCGCCTGGCGCTCGAGCGCGCGGGCGTCGTCGCGGGGCGGGAGGGCCTCGGCGGCGGCCTCCTTCGCAGCGCGCACGCGGCGGGCGAGCACGCGGCGCGAGAGCGCCGCCGCGAGCCCGGCGACGAGGCCGCCCAGCAGGAGCCAGACGATCGGCCGGCCGCCCGGCAGCAGGTCGTCGAGCCAGTCGAGCGGCCCCCGGAACGACGGCAGCCAGCGCCCAAGCCGGTCGATCAGCCCCCGGAACGGCCCGGGCACGTGGGACTGCCGGAACCGCTGCTCGCTCAGCACGTCGCGCGCGTCGGCGCGCGGATCGCCGGCGGCCGGCGATCCCCCGCCGGCGTCCTCGGCCAGGGTGCGCAGCCTGGCGCCCAGCTCGGGGCCGCGCGCACGACGCAGCGCGCCGGCGACGTCGACGGGCCGCCCGTCGACCCGATCCACGTTCTGGAGCCGGTAGAGCGCTCCCGGGTCGGACTGCGCCCGGCGTGCAAGCTCGCGGAACTGCGCGCCCGTGACGTCCTCCGCCCCGGCGGCGGCGGGGACGAGGCAGGCGCCCGCCAGCGCGACGGCGAGCAGCGCGCCCGCCCGGCGAGCGCGGCTCACAGGCCTCCCGGCCCGCGCGGCGCCTCCGGCGGCAGCCACTCCGCGCGCCGCTTGTCGCGCGGGGGCTCGTCCCGGCGCTCCTCGGGCTGCGCCTCCGCGCGCCGCTCGTCGCGCGCGGCTTCGTCCCCGCGCTCCTCCTCGCGAGCGCTCCAGAGCCCGCCGGACGAGGGCGCAGGCGGCCCGCTCGTCGGTGGCGCCCAGCCCCGCGGCGGAGGCGGCGCGGGCTCGGCGCCGGGCCGCCCCCAGGACTGGGCGTCAGGCGGCGTGGACTCGGCGCCGGGCGGCGCCCAGCCCGCGCCGCCGCGCGCCGGGGTGGCTCCCGACGGCGGCCGCGGCGACCACCCCGGGGGCGGCGCGTGGTACGGGGTCGGGGCGCGGGGGGCGACGCCTCCCTCGACGAGCGGGGCCGGCAGCGGCGCGTCCGGATCGCGCGCCTCGCCGAGGCTCTCGGCCAGCAGCTGCAGGTCGAAGCCCTCGTTGCGCACGCGCTGGTCGAAGTACACGAGCGTCACGATCGCCGCCAGGAACGGCAGCGTCAGGACCGAGCCGATCGTCCCCGCGATCACCTGGGCGACGGCGCTCACGACCTCGTTGCCCTCTGCCACGAGCCTCGGCACGAGCGTGATCGCGAACTCGATGGCGAACGTGATCGCGTAGACCAGCAGCGTCCCGACCAGCAGGATCCCGAAGATCGCCCACCAGCGCCCGCGCGTCAGCCGGTACGAGCGCCCCAGCGACGCGAACACGCCGCGCCCCTCGAGCAGCAGGATCGGCACCGACAGCGCCCACGCGACGCCGAGCCAGATCGCGACGACGCCGCAGGGGATGAGCCCGAGCAGGATGCCGAACGAGTACACGATCGAAAGGCCGACGAGGCGCGGCAGCCGCCTCGCGGCGAACCGCAGCGACCGCCCCGCCTCAGGCGCGGTGCCGAGCCACGCGTCGCTGATCCCCTTGAAGCACGCGGCCACCGCCAGCCCCATCAAGACCGTGTAGACGATCGCGATGATGCCCTCCGCGATCGCGAGCGACCGCAGATCCTCGAGCTGCTGGCTCTCGGAGGTGGTGGTGTCGAAGTTGAACCCCCCGTTGGTCAGCGTGTCCGGCGACAGCGACGCGAGCACGAGCGTCGAGAAGATCTGCATCGGCAGCGCGAGGCCGACGACGCACGCCATCAGCGGCTTCCAGTGCCGCAGGTTGAGCTTGATCCCGGCGTCGAGGATCTCGCCGAGGGAGAGCGGGCGCAGCGTCGGGGTCGCCACCGCGCCGAAGGTACCCGGTCGCCCGGTGTCTATGCGCCGCCGCCGGCCATGGCCGGCAGGATCACGAGCGTGTCCGACTCCCCGACGGACGTGTCGAGGCCGTCCAGCACGCGGACGTCCTCGTCGTTGAGGTAGACGTTGACGTAGCGGTTGAGCTGCCCGTCGGATGCGAACAGCTGCGACTCGGTGGCGGGGTGCTGCTCGGCGAGCGCGCGCAGAACCGCGCCGACGTCGCCGCCGCCGGCCTGCACCTCCTTCTCACCGCCCACGGACGGCCGCAGCACGGGTGGGATCTTGATCGTCGCCATCGTCCGCCGGCAAGCCTAGCCCGCGGCGGCGCAGAACGCCTCGTAGTCCGGGAACACGCCCATCTCCTCGTCGGCGATCTCCGACGGGTCGATCGAGCAGATCGGGCACTCCGGGTCGCGCCGCACCTTGAGCTCGGTGAACGTCGCGCCGAGCGCCTCGTAGAGCAGCAGCCGCCCGACGAGCGGCTCGCCGGCGCCGGTCACGAGCTTGACCACCTCGGTCGCCTGCAGCAGGCCCATCGTCCCCGGCAGCACGCCGAGCACGCCGTTGGCGCCGCACGAGGGCGCCAGCTCGGCCGGCGGCGGCACCGGGTACAGGCAGCGGTAGCACGGGCCGTCGTGGGGCTTGAACACCGACAGCTGCCCGTCGAAGCCGAGGATCGAGGCCGACACGACCGGGATCCCGAGCCGCACGCTGGCGTCGTTGAGCAGGTAGCGGGTGGGGAAGTTGTCGGCGCCGTCGACCACGATGTCGTAGTCGCCGATGATCTCGAGGATGTTCGAGGCGTCGAGGCGCGTCTTGTGCTTGACGACCTTGACGTCGGGGTTGATCGCCTGCACCGACTGCTCGGCCGAGTCCACCTTCGGCACGCCGATGCGGTCGGTCGTGTGGATCACCTGGCGCTGCAGGTTCGACAGGTCGACGTCGTCGTCGTCGACGATCCCGAGCGTCCCCACGCCGGCGGCGGCCAGATAGAGCGCCGTCGGCGAGCCGAGCCCGCCCGCGCCCAGCAGCAGCACCTTGGCCTCGAGCAGCTTCGCCTGCCCCTCGATGCCGATCTCCGGGATCAGCAGGTGGCGCGAGTAGCGCTCGCGCTGCTCCTTGGAGAGCGTCCGCGGGACCTCGACCTCGTAGCCGCGGTCCTTCCACAGCGTGATGCCGCCGTTCATCGAGGCGACGTCCTCGTAGCCGAGCAGGTCCTTGAGCGTGTTGGCGGCGAGCGCCGAGCGCTGCCCGGACGCGCAGTAGACGACGACGCGCTGCGAGCGGTCGGCGCCGATGGCGCCCTCGACGCGCGACTCGAGGTAGCCGCGCGGGACGTGCCGGGCGCCGGGGATGTGGCCGGCGTCCCACTCCTCGCTCTCGCGCACGTCGAGCAGCACGACGCCGTTGCCCAGCGCCGCCCTGACCTCGGACGGGTCGACCTCCTCGACCTGGCTGCGAATGCGGCGGATGATCTCCGCCCCGGAAGGACTCATGCGATCAGTTCCTTTTGGAAAGCGGATCGGGATTCCAATACTTCACGGAGTATAGCGGCGGAAGATGGGGTCCAAACCCGGGGTCATCCACCCGTCCACTTCTGCCGATGAAGGCTTCAGATGCGCACCCGCACCCTCCTCTCGCAGGTCCTCGCCGTCAATGCGGCGCTCGTCGCCCTGACCGCCGTGGTCGCGGCGCTCATCGCCCGCGGCGGCCATGTCGACATGCCGTCCGGCAAGGGCATGGTCATGCTCGGGCTCGCCGTCGCCGCCGCCGTGTTCCTGAACTCGCTGCTGCTGCGCCGCCGCCTGGCGCCGCTCGAGCGCCTGACGGAGACGATGTCGCGCGTCGACCTCTCCAGCCCCGGCCAGCGCGCCGCCGCGCCCGCCGGCGCCGCGCGCGAGATCGAGCGCCTGACCGCCGACTTCAACCGCATGCTCTCGCGCCTGGAGGAGGAGCGTCGCGAGGCCGGGCGCGCCGTCATCCGCGCCCAGGAGGAGGAGCGCGCCCGCATCGCGCAGGACCTCCACGACGAGGTCAACCAGGCGCTGACCGCGATCCTCCTGCGCCTGCAGGCCGCCGGCTGCAACGTCCCGTCGGGGCTGCGCAGCGAGCTCAAGGAGATCCAGACGCTCGCCACGCAGGCGATGGAGGAGCTGCTCACGCTCGCCCGCCAGCTCCGCCCGACCGCGCTCGACGACCACGGCGTCGTCCCCGCGCTCGCCTCGCAGGTCGCGGACTTCGGCGACCGCACCGGCATCCGCGCGACGTTCCACCGCGACGGCCCGGCGCCGAAGCTCTCCTCCGAGGAGCAGCTCGTGATCTACCGGGTCACGCAGGAGAGCCTGTCCAACGTCGTCCAGCACTCCGGCGCCGGCCGGGTCAGCGTCGAGCTCTCCTCGATCGGCCGCACGGTGCTGCGCATTCGCGACGACGGCTCCGGCTTCGAGGTGCCGCCTAACGGGAGCGCCAGCTCCCGGCTCGGCGTGTCCGGCATGCGCGAGCGCGCGCTGCTGGTCGGCGGGCGGTTGAACGTGTTCTCCGCGCCCGGCAAGGGCACCACCATAGAACTGACGATGGGAGCGTCATGAGGATTCTGATCGCCGACGATCACGGCATCGTCCGCGGCGGCCTGAAGCTGCTGATCGACCGCCAGCCCGACATGCAGGTCGTGGCCGAGGCCGGCGACGGCGTCGAGGCCTTCGAGCAGGCGCTCGCCGCCCGCCCCGACCTGTGCGTGCTCGACGTCTCGATGCCGCGCATGACCGGCCTGCAGGCGACGCGCCAGATCCGCGCCCACCTGCCCAACACGCAGGTCCTCGCGCTGTCCATGCACGACGACGAGCGCTACGTGTTCGACGCGCTGAAGGCCGGCGCCTCCGGCTACGTGCTCAAGCGCGAGGTCGACCAGGCGCTGCTGAACGCGATCCGCGCGGTCCACCGCGGCGAGACCTTCCTCACCAACGCCGTCGAGCGCACGGTCGTGCGCGAGTGGATGCGCGACGACGCCACCGGCCCGGACGAGCCGCTCTCCCCGCGCGAGCAGGAGGTGCTCAAGCTGATCGCCGAGGCGTTCACGAACAAGCAGATCGCCGAGACGCTGCACCTCGCCGAGAAGACCGTCGAGTCGCACCGCGCCAACCTCCTGCGCAAGCTCGGCATGCGCGACCGCGTGGAGCTCGTGCGCTACGCGATCCGCCGCGGCCTCACCGAGGCGTAGCCGCGGCGCGCGCCGGGAGGCGCGCAAGGATCACGCTGAGCAGCGCCGCGACGAGGACGGCCGGCAGCGCGTGCCACCAGAGGACCCCCATGATCGTCCCGGAGGGATGCGGGCCGACGAAGAGCCACACGCCCATGAGCGCGCCCACGAGCGCCGCGCCGGCGACGGCCTGCGCGATCGCTGCCCGGGATCGGGTCGAGAGCAGCGAGGCCGCCGCGACGATCGCCCAGAGCGCCGCCTCGCGAGCCACGAACACGGCCTCCGAGGACACGCGGACGCGCCACCACATCCCCCCGACCAGGACGACCGCGCACACGACCGCAGTCGCCAGGACCGCCGTCGATCTCCTCCAGGCGCTGCGCCGGCTCACGATGACCACGAGTGCGACCGGAACGGCGACCACCGTCGCGCGCATGGCCGCGAGGAGCGGGAACAGAACAGTCCAACCGAAGACCTCAGGCGGCAGCCGAGTTGTCGCGAAGCCGGCCGCGAAGCTCGCGAGCGCGACCGTGAGGACCATCGCGCCGACCAGAGGCCGGGCGGAGCCGGCGACAGCCGCCGCCAGGCGGCTCAGGGTGGGCTCGGACGCGCGTGCCGGGTGACGGACGGCATCGGGTGGGCGGCTCGGCGGCTGGGTCGCCGCGATTCGCGGAGGCTCGGGCTCCGGTGCTCGCTCCGCGACCACGGGCGGGAAGGTGCTGTCGATCGCCGGCTCGTGTACGGGCGGCCGCGGGGGCGGGGGCGCCTCGAACGTCACGTAGCCGTTGCCGTTGGACGAGAGCAGCGTGGCGCCGCGCCGCCACAGCGGGCCGACGACCCGGACGGCCGCCTCCTCGAGCTGCTCCCATGCGGCGTGCGCGCCCTGCGGCCGGGCCTCCGGGTCCTTCGCCAGCATCGACTCGATCCATGCCGCGATGTGCGGGTCGAGCGTGGGATCCAGCGAGCGCGGCGGCGGGACGGGATCGTTGACGTGCTGCAAGAGCACGGCGATCGGGGTGTCGGTGCCCTCGAACGGGAGGCGCCGCAGCAGCATCTCGTAGGCGACGATGCCGGTCGCGTACAGGTCGGTCCACGGCCCGATCGGGAGGTTCAGCGCCTGCTCGGGCGCCATGTAGCAGGGCGTCCCGACCGTCATGCCGGTCTTGGTGAGCCGGTGGGTGAGCTTGGCGTATGCCTTCGCGATCCCGAAGTCGGCGAGCTTGATCGCCCCCGCCGCCGTGACCAGGACGTTCTCGGGCTTGATGTCGCGGTGCACGATCCCGTGATCGTGCGCGTGCGCCAGGCCGGCCAGCATGCCCTCGAGCACGCCCAGTGACTGCGCCAGCGTGAGCTCGTCCATCCAGGGCCGCAGCGAGCCGCGCTCGAGGTACTCCATGGCGATGTACGGGATGCCGTCGTGCTCGAAGAAGTCGAACACCGTGACCACGTTCGGATGGTTCAGCGAGCCCGCCAGCCGCGCCTCGCGCACGAAACGCTCGGCGAGGTCCTCGCCGCCGCGCAGGTCGACCTGCTTGAGCGCCGCGCGGCGTCCCAGCCGCGGCTGGCGCGCGACGTAGACCATGGCCATCCCGCCCCGTTCGAGCTCCTCGACGACCTCGTAGTCGCCCAGCGCGGAGCCCGGGTCAATCATCTCGCGGCCGGTGCGGTGTCACGACGGCGAGGCTACGGCGCTCGCGCCCGCCGGTCGGCCCGATGCCCCGCGCTCCCCGGGTACCCAAGGGACGGGCCCCTCCGGCGTGAGGGGAGGCTTGACAGCGCTGCAATAGTCAAGCGATCACTTGACCTTCTAGCAGAAGGGGTGCCGATGGGCGCCATGACCGTGATCGCCACGGCGACGGCCAAGCCCGGCCGCGAGGACGACCTCGAGCGGGCGCTGCGGGAGTCGATCCCGCCGAGTCACCAAGAGCCCGGCTGCCTGCGTTTCGCGCTTCACCGCTCCACGCAGGATCCGGCGGTGCTCGTCGCCGTCGAGCGCTGGGAGTCCAAGGAGGCGTGGGACGCGCACATGGCGAGCCCGCACATCCAGCGCGTCATGGAGACGACGCCCGACCTGCTGGCGGGCCCGCCCGACGTGCGGGTGCTCGAGCTGCTGCCGGAGGGCGATCCGGAGAAGCGCCTCTGAGCGCGCTGGACTCGACGTTCGCGGCCCTCGCCAACCCCGTGCGGCGCGGCATGCTGGGCCGGCTCAGCGCGGGCGAGCTGTCGGTGAGCGCGCTCGCCGCCTCCTTCGAGATCACGCTCCAGGGCGTCTCGCAACACCTGCAGGTGCTCGAGGCGGCGGGCCTGGTCGCGCGCGAGAAGCGCGGGCGCACCCACTACTGCCGGTTGCGCGAGGCGCCGCTCGCCGAGGCCTCGGGCTGGCTGGAGCACCACCGGCGCGTCTGGCGTGAGAGCCTCGACCAGTTCGCCCGCTACGTCGAGGAGCTCGAGTGAGCGAGACCGTCGAGGTCGTGCGCGTCGTGCCCGCGGCCCCGGCGACCGCCTACCGCGTCTGGACCGAGCCGGAGCACGTCCGCCGCTGGTGGCGTCCCCACGGCCTGAGCGCCTCGCTGGTCGAGATCGACCTGCGGGTCGGCGGCCGGTACCGGATCGGGATGGAGCCGGGACCGCTGTTCGTCGGCGGGGCCTTCCGCGAGCTGGCGCCGCCGCACCGGCTCGCGTACACGTGGGAGTGGGAGAACGGCGAGTTCGCCGGCGCCGGCGAGTCGCTCGTGACCGTCGAGTTCCGGCCCGTCGCCGCCGGCACCGAGGTGGTGGTCACGCACGCGCCGCTGCCCGGCCCCGCGGGCCCTGCGCACGCGAGCGGGTGGGCGGACTGCCTCGCGGCGCTGGCCGCGGGCTCGGCGAACGACTTGCATTGAGGGGCTCGGCGCCAAAACGAAACATCGGGCTCGCGGGGTGGCCTGCAAAGGTTCCAACTATTCGTACGTTCGTAGGCCACCTCCTGCGACTACCGTTCGGACGTGATCGATCGCGCGCGGGGACGGCCGACAGGCGCGCGAACCCGCTCGGATCACCGCCTCCCTCACCCGCCCGCCGTTGGCCCGGCCCCGCCGCGCGGCCCCGCACTAAGCTCGGGCGCGTGCCCGCGCGCCTCCGCCTCGCGCTGACCGCCCTGACCTTGTGCGCCATCGCCGCCGTCGCCGGGGCGACGCTCGCCGAGCGGCGCACCCGCGCGGAGCCGCTCGAGCTGACCCACGGCTGGGCCGGCGCGCTGCGGCCGCCCGGGCTGCGGGTGCCGGAGTTCGCGCTGCGCGACCAGGACGGCAGGCTCGTGACCGCCGCGTCGCTGCGGGGGCGCCCGGCCGTCTATGCGTTCGTGTACTCGACCTGCCGGGACACCTGCCCGGCCCAGGTGCAGACGATCCGCGGCGCGCTGGACGAGCTGCACCGCGACATCCCCGTGATCGGCGTCTCGGTCGACCCCGCCAATGACACGCCCGCCCGCGCGCGCGCGTTCCTGCTCGCGCAGAGCATGACCGGGCGGATGCGCTTCCTGCTCGGCAGCCGCGCCCGGCTCGCGTCGGTGTGGGAGGGCTTCGGCATCCGCCCGCAGTCCAAGACGCTCGAGCACTCCGCGCACGTGGTGCTGGCCGACGCCCAGGGCCGCCAGCGGATCGGCTTCCCGTTCGACCAGCTCACGCAGGACCGGCTCGCGCACGACCTCGCGCGGCTGACCTCGTGAGCGCGCTCTTCGACGACTTGTCGTTCACCGGCGAGTGGCGCCGCTATCAGCGCGCAGCGCTGGCCGCGTTCGACCGCGACCGCCAAGCCGGGCGCCGCAACACGCACATCGTCGCGCCGCCGGGCTCCGGCAAGACGCTGCTCGGCGTCGAGCTGATCCGCCGCGTCGGCCGGCGCGCGCTCGTGCTCGCGCCCAACCAGGCGATCCAGCAGCAGTGGCCGCGCGCCGTGGCGCAGTTCACGCGCGACCGGCGGGCCGCCGCGGAGGTGGCCGGCGCAGACGTCGCCAAGCCGATCGCCTGCCTCTCCTACCAGGCGCTGTGCCAGCTCGAGGACCCCGAGATCGCGCTCGGCCGGCTCGCCCAGTCGCGGTGGGCGAACGAGCGGGCGGCCGCCACGGGCATGAGCGCCGAGGAGGCGGCGCGCGAGGGCGAGGCGTTCGCCGGCGCCGCCGCCGAGCGCCGCGCGCGCGAGCTGGCGCGCATCTCGGCGGCGCTCAAGCGCGAGGTGGCGCGCGGCGAGCACGCCGGCGTCGAGCTGCGCGACCTGCTGTCGGCGACCGCGCGCGGGCGGGTGGAGACGCTGCGCGCGCTGCGGGTCGGGGTGGTGCTGCTCGACGAGTGCCACCACCTCGCCTCCCTGTGGGGCTACGTCGTGCGCGCGGTGCTGGGCGAGCTGCCGGAGGACGTCCACGTGATCGGCCTGACCGCCACGCCGCCGGTGAGCCTCGGCGAGGACGACGCCGAGCTGTACGAGGCGCTGCTCGGCCCGGTCGACTTCACCGTCCCCACGCCCGCGGTGGTGCGCGACGGCCACCTCGCGCCCTACCAGGAGCTCGCCTGGCTGACCGCGCCGCTCGCGACCGAGCGCGCGTGGCTGGCCGAGCACGACACCCGCTTCCGCGAGCTCGTCACCGCCCTGCACGAGGACGCGGAGAGCGAGATCTCGTTTCCGGCCTGGCTGATCGGCCGCCTGCGCGACCGCCGGCGCTCGGCCGGCGACGACGCCGAGGTGCCGTGGGAGGCGTTCCAGCGCGCCCACCCCGCGCTGGCGCGGGCAGGCGTGCGCTTCCTGCTCTCCGGCGGCCTGGAGCTGCCGCCGGGCGCGCCGCGCGGCGAGGCCTACCGCCGCCCGCCCGACCTCGACGACTGGCTCGTGCTGCTCGAGGACTACGCGCTGCGCTGCCTCGCCTCATCGCAGGCGCGCGAGGCCGGCGCGCGCTATGACGCGATCGCCGCCGCGCTGCGCGAGCTCGGATTCCAGCTCACCCGCCGCGGCGTGCGCCGCGGCGCCTCGGAGGTCGACCGCCTGCTGACGGGCTCGCAGGCCAAGGCGCTCGGCCTCGTCGAGGTGCTCTCGGCCGAGGCCGAGGCGCGCGGCGAGCGCCTGCGCGCGCTCGTCCTGTGCGACGCCGAGCTGGCCGCCCAGCGGCCCGACGACGCGCTGACCGGCGTGCTCGACCCCGCCGCCGGCACCGCCCGCCACGCGCTGCAGGCGCTCGCCGGCGACCCGCGCACCGCGCCGATGCGCCCGCTGCTCGTGTCCGGGCGCGGCCTGCGCTGCATGCCCGCCGACGCCGAGCTGCTGCTCGAGGCGCTGCGGGCGGAGGCCGAGGACCGCTTCGCGCTGCCCGAGTGGGAGGCCGAGCCCGACGGCGTCCTGATCGCGCTCCGCTCCTCGGGCGCGGAGTGGATGCCGCGCGCCTGGGTGGAGCTCGCCACGCGCCTGTTCGTCGAGGGGACGACGACCATGCTGGTGGGGACGCGCGCGCTGCTCGGCGAGGGCTGGAACTGCCCGTCGTTGAACGTCCTGGTCGACCTCACGGTGGCCACGACGGGCGTGTCCGTGCAGCAGATGCGCGGGCGCTCGCTGCGGCTCGATCCGGGCGACCCCGAGAAGGTCGCGTCCAACTGGGACATCGTCTGCGTCGCGCCCGACCTGGTGCGCGGCAGCGCCGACTACGAGCGCTTCGTGCGCAAGCACCTGCACCTCTTCGCCCCGGCGGAGGACGGCGAGGTGGAGGCCGGCCCGTCGCACGTGCACCCCGAGCT
>JBIOTP010000326.1:0-3363 GCA_044865965.1 Solirubrobacteraceae bacterium | reverse complement strand
CGCCGTCAATGGGGCGAAGGCCGGGTTCGCCGATCATCGTGGATGCCTCGGTGCCCGCGGCGGCGAGGCGCCGCGAGAATCGGTGAATCCGGGCTTCCAGACCTATCCCAAGAGCGTCTGCTGCAGGAGGAAGACGTTCAGGCAGACGATCAGGGTGGCCACGACGCTCGCGACCGCGGTCGTCGCGGGCCGGTTGACCAGCGCGCCCATGATGTCGGCCCGCCGCGTCAGCAGCACCATGGGGACGAGCGCGAACGGGATGCCGAACGACAGCACCACCTGCGAGACGACCAGCGTCGCCGACGGGTCGAGCCCCAGGCCGAGGACGACGAGCGACGGCGCCATCGTGACCGCGCGACGCACGAAGAGCGGGATCCGGCGGCTGATGAAGCCCTGCATCACGACCTGGCCGGCGTAGGTGCCGACGCTCGAGCTGGACAGCCCGGAGGCCATCAGCGCGACCGCGAAGGCGAGCGCGGCGCCGCCGCCGAGCATCGCCGTCAGCCCGGCGTGGGCGCCCTCGATCGAGTCGACGCCGGTCCGGCCCGAGGAGTGGAAGAGGCTGGCCGCCACGACGAGCATCGTCAGGTTGACCACGCCGGCGACCGCCATCGCGATCATCACGTCCAGGCGCTGGAAGCGCAGCTGCTCGCGCCGCTCCTCGACGCTGTGCGACGGGATCCGCCGCGCCGTGAGCGCCGAGTGCAGATAGACGACGTGCGGCATGACGGTTGCGCCGAGGATGCCGACCGCCAGCATCACGCTGTCGGTGCCGGAGAAGTGCGGCACGAGCCCGCCGGCGATCGCGCCCGTGTCGACGTCGACGTGCAGCAGGTCGTAGAGGAAGCCGAGGGAGACGACGCCGAGCAGGCCGGCGATCGCCAGCTCGAAGCGGCGGTAGCCGCGCGACTGCAGCGCGAGGATGCCGAACGCGACGGCCGCGGTGATCAGGCCGGAGGCGAACGGCGGCACGCCGAAGAGCAGGTTGAGCGCGATCGCCGCGCCGACGAACTCGGCGAGGTCGGTCGCGATCGCGATCGCCTCCGCCTGCAGCCACAGGCCCCAGGTGACCGGGCGCGGGAAGTGCTCGCGGCACAGCTCGGGCAGGTTGCGGCCGGTGGCGATGCCGGTCTTGGCCGACAGGTACTGGACGAGCATCGCCATCAGGTTCGCGGCGACGATCACCCACACGAGCATGTAGCCGTACTTGGCCCCGCCGGCGATGTTCGTCGCGAAGTTGCCCGGGTCGATGTAGGCCACGGCGGCGACGAAGGCCGGGCCGAGCATGGCGAGCGGGCCGCGCAGGCGCCCGCGCTCGCGCGCCCGGCGCAGCGGCGTGTCGACGACCGGCAGCGGGAGGGCGGCGGCCTCCGCGCCGCCGGGCGGGGTCACGCGGCCTCCTTGACGCGCACGCGCATCGCGGCGGCGAGCTGGCCGCCGAGCATCTCCACGGCGTCGCCGAACGCCACGAAGAGCGGGCCGCCGAACGGCTGCCTGTCCTCCACCCGCAGGGCGTCGCCGGGCGCGATCCCGCGCTCGGCGAGGTAGCGCAGCATCTCCGGGTCGGAGTCCGAGACGCGCACGAACGTGCCGCGCGTGCCGGGCTCAAGCTCCGCGAGGCACTCCGTCGGCTCCTCCGCGATGACGAGGTCGGCGGACGGGATCGGGTCGCCGTGCGGGTCGTGCGTCGGGTTGCCGAGCTTGGCGGCGATCAGCGCCTCGAGGTCCTCCGAGAGGACGTGCTCGAGCACCTCGGCCTCGTCGTGCACGCGGTCCCACGGGACGCCCAGCGTCTCCGTCAGGTAGAGCTCCAGCAGGCGGTGGTGGCGCAGGACCTCGAGCGCGACGCGCTCGCCCTCGGCGGTCAGCCGCACGCCGCGGTACGGGACGTGCGAGACGAGCCCGTGCTCGTCGAGCTTGCGCAGCATCCCGGACGCCGACGCGGCCGTGACGCCCAGCCGCTCGGCCAGCGCGGTCGTGCTGACCGCGCCGTCGCCGCGCGCCTGGAGCGCGTAGATCGCCTTCGCGTAGTCCTCTACTGCCGAGGAGAACTCTCTTTCTCGTATCGCCACGGGAAGAATTATGGCGTGCCTAAATCTGAAGTTCAATACCCTGTTTGTCCAGGATGCGCCTGCGCCTCGCCACCGGCCTGCTCGCGCTGCTCGGCCTCGGCATCGCGGGCTACCTGACGTACGTGCACTATGAGGGCCTGACCCCCCTCTGCCTTGCCGGCGGCGGCGGGTGCGAGAAGGTGCAGAGCTCGGACTACGCCGAGCTCGGCGGCATCCCGGTCGCGGTGCTCGGCCTGATCGGCTACGCGGGGATCCTGCTCAGCCTCGCGCTGCCGGTGGAGCTGGGCCGGCTTGCGGCGGCGTTCCTGAGTCTCGTCGGCTTCGGGTTCTCGGCCTACCTGACCTGGGCGGAGCTGTTCCGCATCGACGCGATCTGCCAGTGGTGCGTGGCCTCCGCGCTGGTGATGACCGCGCTGGCGGTCATCTCGATCGTGCGGCTGCTGCGCTACGACGAGCCGGCGCGAACGAGCGCGAGCCCGGCGACCGCGACCGCGCAGAGCGCGACCGAGGCGCCGGCCGCGATGCCCAAGCGGTAGGAGACGACCAGCCCCGCGATGCCGGCCAGCGCGGCCAGCGCGGCCGCGAGCGCCAGCGCGGCGGGCAGCCGGCGCGTGAGGTTCAGCGCGGCCGCCGCCGGCGCCAGGACGAGCGCGAGCAGCAGCAGGTTGCCGAGGCCCTGCACGGCGGCGACCGTGGTGAGGGCCAGCACCGCGAGCAGGCCGAGGTCGGCGCGGGCCGGCCGGACCCCGAGCGAGCGCGCCGAGCCGCGGTCGAACGCGGTCACGGCCAGCCCGCGATAGGCGAGTGCCAGCGCGAGCACGACGCCGGCGGCAAGCGCGGCGCCGGCCGCGAGGTCGGCGGCCGTGAGCCCGAGCAGGTCGCCGAACAGCAGCTCGCCCAGGCGCGGCGGCGTCTGCGGCGACAGCGCGAACATCGCCCCCAGCCCGAACAGCCCGGACACCACGACGGCAACGCCCACGTCGCCGCCGGCGCGCTCGTCGCGGGCCACGAGCGCGATCCCCGCGGCCGCCGCCAGCACCCCGCCGGCGGCGCCCAGCAGCAGCGGCGCGCCGATCAGGGCGGCGACCACCAGGCCCGGCAGCATCGCGTGCGAGATCGACTCCGCGGCGTACGCGCGGCGCAGGAGCAGGATCCACACGCCCAGCGGCCCGCACGCCGCCCCGAGGATGACCACCTCGACGAACGCGCGTTGCATGATCGGGCTCGAGAGCATTAGTGCACGCCTCCGAAATTTCCACGCATTCCGGCGGGCCCGGCCCGCCGCTGCCGG
>JBIOTP010000325.1:0-9586 GCA_044865965.1 Solirubrobacteraceae bacterium | reverse complement strand
GCGCCTCGGGGTCCGACGCGTCGGCCTGCAGCGCCAGCCCGCCGGCCTGCCGGACGCGCTCGAGCGTGTCGCCGGAGCGGGCGACGGCCGCGCCCGTCCAGCCGGCGCGCAGGTGGTGTTCGAGGATCGCGCCGCCGAGATTCCGGGCGCCGAGGACGACGAGAGCAGGCATGCCTCCAATCGTGTCAAGCCGCCGCTCTCCGCCTGGCGGGGAGCTGCGCCACGACGATAGAGCGTCCAGAGCAGCGCGCGCGGCACGCGGCAAGCGGGTATGACTCCGGCCGATGCGGATCGCGCTGATGATCGAGGGCCAGGAGGACGTGACCTGGGAGGACTGGGTCGCGCTCGCGCAGGCCTGCGAGCGCCACGGCGTCGAGGCGCTCTTCCGCTCCGACCACTACCACTCGGTGTCCGACCATCGCGAGCGCCGGACGCTCGACGCGTGGGGGACGATCTGCGGCCTCGCGGCGATCACGTCCACGCTGCGGCTCGGGACGATGGTGTCGCCGGCGACGTTTCGCCACCCGTCGGTGCTGGCCAAGCTGGCCGTGACCGCCGACCACATCTCCGGCGGGCGCGTCGAGGTCGGCCTGGGCACCGGCTGGTGGCAGGTCGAGCACACCACGTACGGCTTCCCGTTCCCGTCGCAGCGCGAGCGCATGGACATGCTCGAGGAGCAGCTCGCGATCGTGCACGGCCACTGGGCAGGCGAGCCGTTCACGCACCACGGCGAGCACTACGCGCTGGAGGACCTCGAGTCGTTCCCGAAGCCCGTGCAGCGCCCGCACCCGCCGCTGTTGATGGGCGGCAACGCGGGGCCGCGGGCGGCGCGGCTCGCGGCGCGCTATGCCGACGAGTACAACACGGCGTTCCCCACGCCCGAGCAGGCGGCCGAGCGCCGCGACCGCATCGCCGCGGCGTGCGAGGCGGCCGGCCGCGAGCCGATCCCGTTCTCGATCATGACCACCGCAGTGGTGGGGGCCGACCGCGACGACCTCGACGAGCGCGCCCGCAAGCTGGGGGAGTGGGAGGGCGAGGCCGTCGACCTCGCGGAGCTGTCGCACAACGGGCTCGTCGGGACCGTCGAGGACGTCGTCGAGCGTCTGCGCGTCTACGCGCGCGCCGGCGTCGAGCGCGTGTTCGTGCAGCACCTGCTGCACCGCGACCTCGACGCGGTCGAGCTCCTGGGGCGCGCGATCGTCCCGGCGGTGGCGTGATGGCCCGCGACGACGACGACGACTGGGTCGGCACCCCGCCGGAGGGCCGCTACTCGCGCGAGCGCGCCGACCCCGGCTTCTGGGCGCGCCAGTGGCAGCCCGCGATCGCGGGCGCGGTGCTGTTCGTCCTCGTCGTGATCCTGGCGCTGATAGTGCTCCTCTAGCTTTCGATCTCGAAAGCCTTTTACTTTCGATCTTGAAAACCTTCCGGGGTGTATAAGCCCGGACGGGTCCAAGAAACGGAAAGGGGCAGGGGTGCTGCGCTACAGGGTCGTCCTGATCGCCGTGATGTTTGCGCTCACAATGCTGGGAGCGGCGCCGGCGTTCGCGGTGCAGATCGACTGGGGCGACGGGTCATCGACGGAGGGCGTGCGGAGCGGCGGAACGGTCTACGGATCGCACACCTACGCCGCGGCCTACGCCTATTTGGTGCGGGTCACCGTGGCGGACCGCTACGGGTCGGCGGTGCTGGCGAGCGCGAGCGGGCCGGCCTCGGTGCCGGCGACCGCGGAGGGGACGGTCGGGGGCACGGTGCCGGCCACGCTCGAGTTCGCCGTGGGGTCCGCGAACTTCGGGACCTTCGTGCCGGGCGTCGCGCGCGACTACACGACGACGGCCGCCGCCAGCGCGACCTCGACGGCCGGCGAGGCCGTGCTCTCCGTGACCGGCGGGCGCCTCACGAACGGTGAGCTCCCGCTGTCACAACCGCTGCGCGCGCGAGCCGACACCAGTACGGCGTTCTTGCCGGTGTCGAGCACTCCGGTCACATTGCTGAGCTACTCCGGGCCGGTCAGCAACGCGCCCGCGAGCATCGAGCTTCAGCAGTCGATCGGCGCCACCGAGCCGCTGAGAACCGGCGCCTACGCCACCACACTCGTATTCACGCTCTCCACCTCAACGCCATGATGCGCCGTCTCAGACTGATCGCAGTCTGGCCACCCTGATCGCAGCGGGCGCCGCCCGCACCGCGGCCGCCGGCACCCATGCCGTCACCTGGGATCACTACTCGGTCTCGATCGACGGCCGGCGGACCTACGTGTGGGGCGCCGAGCTCCACTACTGGCGCCTGCCCAGCCGCGACCTGTGGCGCGACATGCTGGAGAAGCTCAAGGCCGGCGGCTTCAACACGGTGTCGATCTACTGCGACTGGGCCTACCACTCGCCCAGGCCGGGCGTGTACGACTTCACCGGCGGTACGCGCGACGTCGAGCGCCTGCTGGACGTGACGGAGGACGCCGGGCTGTACGTGATCGCGCGGCCGGGCCCGTACATCAACGCGGAGACCGACTCGGGCGGCTTCCCCGGCTGGGTCGACACGCTCGCCGGCCGCTCGCGCTCGAGCGCCGCCGACTTTCAGGCCGGGAGCGACGAGTGGCTGCATCACATCGACCCGATCATCGCCCGGCACCAGATCACCGACGGCGGCGGCAACGTGATCCTCTACCAGGTCGAGAACGAGTACGGCTCGAACACCGACGCCGCGTACATGACGCACACGAAGCAGGTGGTGCGCGACGACGGCATCACGGTGCCGTTCACACACAACTACTGCTGCGGCAACACGACGTAGGCCACCGGGCCGGGCTCCGTCGACATCCCGGGCCAGGACAGCTACCCGCAGGGCTTCAACTGCTCGAACCCGACGTCGTGGGCCAACCCGGGCACGCTGCCAGCGCTTTCGCGACGACGCGCCGATCTTCTCGCCTGAGTTCCAGGGCGGATCGTTCGACCCGTGGGGCGGGCCGGGCTACGCGAACTGCCGGCGGCTCACGGGGCCGGACTTCGAGAAGGTCTGCCGGCGCTCACCGGCTGGCGCTACCACGCGGAGGCGCCCGAGGCCGGCGCCGGCTTCGACGACGGCCGCTGGACGCGCGCCGACCGCACGACCACGAACAACCCGACGAAGCCCGCCGCCGGCCAGCCGGTGCTGTATGCCGACGACTACGGCTTCCACCACGGCGACGTCGGGTTCCTGAGCCCGTGCCGCGGCCGTCTACGACGACGCCGTGACCGCGTCCGGCTCGCCGCGCGGGCCCTCCCCGGCCCGCGCCGCGGTCTCGGCGACGATGTCGATGATCCGCGGCCACGTGCGGCGCGGCATGTCGTGGCCCATGCCGTCGATGCGCACGTGGCGGGCCCCGCGGATGGCGCGCGCGGTCGCCTTGCCGCCGGACGGGCGCACGAGACGATCCTTGGTGCCGTGGACAACCGTGGCCGGGACGTCCAGGCGGCGCAGCTGCGTGCGGCGGTTGCGGTCGGCGACGATCGCGCCGAGCTGGCGCAGGAAGCCCGCCGGGTTCGTGCCGCGGTCGTAGCTGCGCCGCGCGATGTCGCGGACGTCCTCGAGGTCGCGCTCCTCCCCGGAGCCGATCTTGCCGAACAGCAGCGCCGCGTGCTCGACGTATCCGTCGCGGTCGCGCGGCGCCGGCCGCAGGAGCGCGGCGTACATCGCGAGCCCGGGCTGGCCGGTCCAGCGGCTGCCCGTGTTGGACATCATCGACACGAGCGACAGCACGCGGTCCGGGTGCCGGATCGCCAGCGTCTGGGCGATCATGCCGCCCATCGAGACGCCGAACACGTGGGCGGCGCGGATGCCCAGGCCGTCGAGCAGGCCCGCGGCGTCGTCGGCCATGTCGGCCAGCGTGTAGGGGACGTTGCGGTCGCGCCGGAGGATCTGCCAGATGCTCGGCGGCTTGGCGGGGATCGTCGAGGAGCGCCCGACGTCGCGGTTGTCGAAGCGGATGACGTGGAAGCCGCGCTCGGCCAGCGCCGCGCAGAAGTCGTCCAGCCAGGCGACCATCTGCATGCCGAGTCCCATGATGAGCAGCACGGCGGGATCGGCGGGGTCGCCGAAGGTCTCGTAGCAGATCTCGATGTCGCCGACGCGGCAGACGGACTCGGGCATGACTCCGAAGATAGTGTCTGGCCGCATGGCGGCGCGCAGGCACACCGTCTCCGGACCCGGCGGCCGGGCGCTGTCCGTGCTCGAGGACGGCGCTCCGGAAGGTGCGCCCGTGCTCGTCCACCACGGGACGCCGGGCAGCGGCGGGCTGTACCCGGCGTGGGTCGATGACGCCGCCGCGCGCGGGCTGCGGCTGATCGCCTACGACCGGCCGGGCTACGGGGGCTCGGATCGCCATGCCGGCCGCCGGGTCGCCGACGCGGCGGCGGACGTCGCCGCGATCGCCGACGCGCTCGAGCTGGACCGGATCGCGACCTGGGGCGTGTCCGGCGGCGGCCCCCACGCGCTGGCCTGCGCCGCGCTGCTGGGCGACCGCGTCGCGGCCGCCGCGACGCTCGCCTCGGTCGCGCCGGTCGACGCCGACGGCCTCGACTTCACGGCCGGGATGGGCGAGGACAACGTCACCGAGTTCAGCGCCGCGCTGGAGGGCGCGGAGGCGCTCCAGCCGCTGCTCGAGCGCTTCGCCGCGGGGCTCCGCGGCGGCTCGGCGGAGCAGATGACCGTCGAGCTGCGCAGCATCCTCAGCGACGGCGACGTGGCCGTCCTGAGCGACGCGTTCGGCGCCTTCATGATGGAGTGGGTCCGGGGCGGCGTGGCCGAGCGGGTCGACGGCTGGCTCGACGACGATCTCGCGTTCGCCGCGCCCTGGGGCTTCGAGCCGGGCGATGTCGCGGTTCCGCTGATGCTCTGGCAGGGCCGCGAGGACCGGATGGTGCCGTTCGCGCACGGCGAGTGGCTCGTGGAGCGCATCGCGGGCGTCGAGGCGCACCTCACGGCCGAGGACGGCCATCTCACGCTGCTCACCGAGCGTGTCGGCGACGTGCACGCCTGGCTCGCGGAGCGGCTGTGAACCGCGTCTTCCGCATCGGCGCGGCCGCGCGGGTCCCGGACGGGACGCTGGTGTCGCCGCTCGTCGGCGCCGGCGATCTCGACGCCCTCACCCTCGCGGTCGGCGACATCGAGCCGGGGCGCCGGTCGGCGATCCACGTCCACCCGCTGCTGACCCAGATCACGCTGGTGATGACCGGCTCGCTCGAGGTGGTGATGAAGGACCCCGCCGCCGGCGCGCCCTACACGCTGCCGCTGGCGCCCGGCGAAGCGGCCGTGACCGAGCCGGGGACGTTCTTCCAGCTCCACAACGGCGGCGGGCACCCGTGTCGCGTGCTCTACCTCTGCTCTCCCGGGTTCATGGCGGACGAGGCCTACAGCGACGCGGTCGTGCTCGGGCACGACTGGGCCGCGCTCGAGCGCGACGGCTGGCGACTGCCCGCCCCGATGGCGGCGGGCCGCCGAGCCGCGCGCCGGCGCGCTAAGCCGTGAGGCCGATCGGGCAGGACACGCCGGTCCCGCCCAGGCCGCAGTAGCCGGCCGGGTTCTTCGCGAGGTACTGCTGGTGGTAGTCCTCGGCGTAGTAGAACGGCGGGGCGTCCGCGACCTCGGTCGTGATCTCGCCGTAGCCGGCGGCGCGCAGGCGCTCCCCGAACGCGGCGCGCGAGGCCTCGGCGGCCTTGCGCTGCCCGTCGTCGTAGACGTAGACCGCGGAGCGGTACTGGGTGCCGACGTCGTTGCCCTGGCGCATGCCCTGGGTCGGATCGTGGTTCTCCCAGAACAGCCGCAGGATCTCCTCGTAGCTGGTCCGCTCGGGGTCGAAGACGACCAGCACGGCCTCCGTGTGCCCGGTGCGGCCGCTGCAGACCTCCTCGTAGGTCGCGTTCGGCGTGTAGCCGCCGGCGTAGCCGACCGCGGTGCTGTAGACACCCGGCGCCTGCCAGAACACGCGTTCCGCCCCCCAGAAGCAGCCCATGCCGACGATCGCCTGCTCGAGGCCGGCGGGGAACGGCGGCTTCAGCGGCGTGTCGAGGACGAAGTGGCGGTCCGGGACGTCGAGGGGGTCGGGACGCCCGGGGAGCGCGTCCTCTTGGGCGATCATGCGGGTCTTCGAGCCGAGCAGGAACATGCCCTTACAGTACGACTCGCCCCCGCGGCGTTACAGGCCTACTCCTCCTCGGGGGCGTCGCCGGTCATCGCCTCCAGCAGCTCGAGCGCGGCGGCCTGGGCGGGCGTGACCACGACCTCGCCGCCGAGATCCTCGAGCTGGGGGAAGAAGCTCGCGTGGACGGCGATCTCGTCCTCGCCGGCGTCCTCGAGCACGATCACCGCGCGGCCGTGCGAGTCGTCCTGCGCGGCGCCGTCGGCGTTGAGGGCAGCGCCCGCGGCGGTCAGAACCGCGACCGCGAGGTCGCGCCAGTGCGCGAGCGCGTCGGCGCGCTCCTCGTCCGTCATCTGCGCGAGGTGGTGGCGGTTGCGGTCCGCGAGTGCGGCGACCGCCGCGCCCAGCGGGGCATCGCCGAGCAGGTCGTCGGGGGTGGGAGTCACCCGGCCAGTATGGCGCTCGACCGCGAGGGCGGCTCGTCACGCGGGAGCCGCCCTCTGCGTCAGCGCCGGCGGGTCAACCGGCGCAGGCCTGTGTCGGAGGAACCGAGAAGTCGTCGCGCTGGGCCGCCGAGAGGGTGGCGGCGGGCACTCCGAACGGCGCGTCGGCCCGGTAGTCCTCGAGCTTGATCGACGGGTCGCCCTGGATCGTCTGCGTGCGGGTGCAGCGCAGGTAGGGGAGCTGGATGCTCGCGCCGCGCACGGTCACCGTGCCGCCGGTCGGGACGTGCATCCACCACTCGGCGTTCGCGCCGGTCACCAGCACGCCCACGCGGTGGGCGGCCGGGAGCTTCCAGTCGTCGCCGTAGAGGTCGAACGTCACCGGGCCGCCCCCGCCCAGTAAGTAGGTGCCGCGCGATATCAGCGTGGCCGACCCGCCGGAGTCGATGTCGTAGACGTCGACGACGAGGTTCGCGTTCGGGAGGGACGCCGCCGCGTCGACGGTCACGCGCGGGACGCCGGCGAAGTGCGCCGCGCTCGTGAGCGGCTTCGACACCGTCCAGACGCCCTGGCCGTTGGGCGAGCCCCCCTCAGCGGTGCCGTTGTTGGTGCCGTCGTCGGTGTAGCTCCCGGTGTTCAGCGTGGTCGTCACCGGCGCGGAGTCGGCCGGCGGCCAGCTCTCCTCGGCGCGCCACGTGCCGTCGCTGGTCTCGACCGCGAGCGTCGGGTCGGCGGGGACGTTCTCGCCCTTCACGTATCGGTCGAAGAAGCGCATCGCCTCGTCGAACCAGCCGGCGCGCCCCATCTTCAGCCGGCCGTTCTCGTCTGTGTCGTTCCCGCGCACGTGGTCCCACATGCCGAACCAGGCGCGCTTGGGTCCGGTCAGGCCGTTGAACAGGTCCCAGGCGCCGTCGGGCTTCGTGTTGTCCTCGATGAAGCCCTGGGTGAGGAACAGCGGCGTGCTCTTGCCCCGGGTGCCGGCGATCAGGTCGCGCGGCTTCCAGTACGGGGCGTCGTGGTTCGACTCCTGCTGGTCGGCCCAGTTGCGCGCGGGGCAGCCGGGCGTCGCGGTGTCGTTCAGCGCGTTGCTCTGGTAGGCGATCGAGTCCCCGCTCGTGCCGGGCGTGCCGGCGATCGCGTCGTAGAGCGCGGGCGTGGCGAGCGAGTTCACGAACCGCACGCGGTTCATGTACAGGTAGCGGTAGAGGTCGTACACCGGCTCCTGGGAGACGACCGCGGCGAGCCCCTGCGGCTGCTGGATGATCCCCAGCAGGCCGGTGACGCCGTCGTAGGACTTGCCATACATGCCGACCCTCCCGGTCGACCACGGCTGCGACGCCGCCCACTCGACGGCCGCCTTGACGTCGGCCTGCTCGCCCGGCCCGGCCCAGTCCAGGCAACCCGACGAGCCGCCGAAGCCGCGCAGGTCGACCTGCACCCACGTGTAGCCGCGGTCGAACACGTGCGCGCCGTTGATGAAGTCGAAGAAGCGCGCGGACGGCCCGGCGTCGCCCACCGGCGTGTACGGCGTGTCCTCCACCGGGCCGGCCGGCCCGACCTGCCCGGAGTGGTTGAAGTACGGGCCGACCGTGAGGATGACCGGCGTCTTCGCCGTCGACGGCAGGCTCGCGGGACGCAGGACGTCGGCGTGCAGGACCGTCCCGTCGGCCTCCTGGATCGTGTGCTCCGACCACGTCGAGCCGGGCGGCGGCGGATCGGCGTGGGCGGCGGCGGGGAGCGCCAGGACGGCCGCGGCCACCGCGGGGGCGAGAAGGCGTCGCATGGAAGCCTCAACGCCCGCCGCCGGGCGAGCTTGCGGTCACTGGTACAGCGTCAGCGCGCCGAGGATCACGTAGACCGCGATCAGCGCGTAGCCCTCGAACGCGACCGCCTCGCCGTCGCCGGTGATCTGCCACACCGCGAGCGCGGTCAGGAGGAGCGCGCCGATGTAGACGGGCGCCAGCGCGAACGTGAGCTGGTTGGCGAACAGCAGCGAGATCAGCACGAGCACGGGATAGAGGAACGCCGCGATCTGCGCGACCGAGTTCTTCACGACCGAGATCGCCAGGTCGTACCGGCCCTTGGCGGCGAGCACGATGCCGGCGACGTTCTCCACCGCGTTGCCGGCGATGGCGACGATCACGATGCCGGCAAACGCCTTCGAGACGCCCAGCGCGTCGATCGTGGGCGTCAGCGCGTCGACGAACCACTCGGACACGAACGCCGCGCCGACGCCGCCGAGCGCCAGCAGCGTCGTGGACACGGCGAACGGCACCTGCGGCCCCTCGCCCTGGCCCGCGCTGAGCGGCTCCTCCCTGGGCGCCTCGCTGCGCACGTAGGGGATGACCCACGCGAGGTAGACCAGCAGCAGCGCGACGGCCGCGATGCTGGAGAGCTCCCGCTCGTGCTCGGCGGCGGGGTCGTGCGAGACGTGCGCGAGCCCGACGATCACGATGATGAAGCTCGTCACGAGCAGCAGCGTCGACGTGTCCATCGGCAGCCGCGGGCGGAAGCGCATGACGCCGTCGGGCGCCCTGCGCGCGCCGACCACGATCACGAGGCCGAGCACGAGCAGCGCGTTGGCGAACAGCGAGCCGATGATCGAGGTCTGCGCGACCACGGTCTCGCCCGCTCTGAGCGCGAAGACGACCACGAACAGCTCGGGGAGGTTGCCGAGGGTGGACTGCATGACGCCGGTCACCGCCGGCCCGAAGCGCTCGCCGACCTGCTCGGTGGCGAAGCCGACGATGTGCGCGAGGCCCGCCAGCGCGAGCGTCGCGAACACGAACGCCAGCCCGGACGGCCAGTCGCCGTAGTGGGCGATCCCGGCCAGGGCGGTCACGACGGCGACCCCGGCCAGCACGACCCGTTCGCTGGGCGAGAGCGCCGTCACGGCGCGCGAGCATACTGGCGGGTCACGACGGCGACCCGGGCCGGCACGGTGCACGCCGAGCCGCTTCCCCCGGTATCGGCACCTACAGCAAGACGCTGACGTTCACGCTGTCGACCGCGACGCCCTGACCGCTCGCGGGGG
>JBIOTP010000324.1:0-8688 GCA_044865965.1 Solirubrobacteraceae bacterium | reverse complement strand
CGCTCGGGATGCTGCTGATGGCGTGGTACGTTGCGCGCCGCTCGGCGGGCTTCGGGCGGCCCGACCTGCGGCTCGCGCGGCGATCACTGCGCTTCGGGGTCAAGGCACACGTGGGGCGGACGATGCTGCTCGGCAACTACCGCCTCGACCAGTGGATCCTCGGTGCGGTCGCGGGCGCGCGGGAGCTCGGCATCTACAGCGTCGCGGTAGCGTGGGCCGAGGCGCTGTTCTACCTGCCGACGGCGCTTGCGGCGGTCCAGCGCCCGGACCTTGTCCGCTCGTCCCGCCGCGGCGCAGCACGCGAGGCCGCGGCCGTCTTCCGCGCCGCGATGCTCGCAACGGTGCTGCTCGCGATCGGGCTTGTGCTGGCGGCGCCGTACCTCTGCGTGACCGTGTTCGGCGAGCAGTTCCGCGGCTCGATCGGGCAGCTCCGGATCCTCGCCGCCGGCGCGTTCGGCATCGCCGCGCTGAAGCTGCTCGGAAACGCGTTGACGGCGCAGGGGAGGCCGATGCTGGAGACCGCCGCCGTCGGCGTGGCCTTCGTCGTCACGGTCGCACTCGACGTGCTGCTCATCCCGGCCCACGGCGGCATGGGCGCCTCGGTCGCGTCGGCGATCGCGTACTCGGCGGGCGGAATCGCTGTCGCGGCGATCTTCGCGCGGGCGCTCGGCGCCCGGCCGGGCGACCTCGTCCCACGGTGGCGCGAGGCGCTCGCGCTCTCGCGCCATGTGCGTGGCGCGGTGCGGCGCCCGCCACCCCCGCCCGCGGAGCCGGTCGTGCCGCCTGGCTAGCGCTTGCGCGCGATCCCGAACAGTCGCCGGCGGTCATCGGCGAGGCAATGCAGCGCGTCCATGTCGGAGACCGACTGCTCGAACAGCTCGAAGCCCCAGTTGTGGTCGATGTCGTCGGCGCCGGCCACCCCGCCCGGTACGAGCGCCGGCCAGGCAGTTTCGAGCTCCCAGCGCGTGTTGCGCGTGCTGTGCCAGCTGTCGTGCCAGAAGAGCTGGATCTCGCCGAGCTCGCGCAGCAGTGCCCGGAGCCTAGTCCGGCTCGATCCCTCGACGTACGTCCAGCGCTCGCGGCGATCCTCGGGAACGGCGGCGGCGATCTCCCGACGGCGCTCGCGGATCGTGAGCGGCGGCAGGTCGATGCTCCACAGGTGCCCCCTACCGTTGCGCTCGAGGGCCTCCAGGATGCAGCGGCTGCTCACCCCGTGCGCCACGCCGGTCTCGATCACGTGCGCTGGCTCGAGGTGGCGGACGATGCACCACAGCGAACGGGCCAGCCCCGGGTCGGAGTCATCGTCGCCGCCGTAGTTCTGCCGCCCCACCCGCAACCCCTTGCCGTGCATCGTGTCGACGACGCCCGACCACACGGCCGGGAACTCTGCTGCCGCGGGACAGGGCCACTGGGCGCCGAGCAGGGCGTGCAGGCGCTCCTCCCAATCCTCGTCCAGGCGGTATGCGGGCTCCTGAGTGCGACGCGCCACCCGCTCGCGGCTCACGGCCGCGCGCTCCTTGATCTTCTCCATCGCCTCCGACGGCTGGCTCACCAGGGTGCGCGCAACCCGCGCCGCGTACCGCAGCCGACTCGGCTCGAGAGGATCGAGTTTCGGTGTTCTGGTCATCGCGGCCACCGCAGTGGGCGTCGCCGTGCTCTGCTGATCCTACTCACGGTCAGGCGCCTGGGCGTCCACATCAGAACGAGAAGCGGAGCGGCCGCTGGCGCCTTCCGAGCACCCGCCTCGCCAGTGCCGGCGCGGCGTACCAGGTCCCGACCACAAAGCGCATGATCGGTCCGAAGCTGAGTGCTGCGGGCGCGCCGAGGAAATGCAGGCCGGGAACCGAGGACTCGAGCCCGGGGCCGAGGAGTGGGTAGCCGTCGATGAGCGCGAGCGAGCTCGCGAGCTCCTCGGACAGGAACGGGTAGCGTGACACGTCGACTCGGTAGCCCGTCCCGAGCAGCACGTGGTCAACAACGCGCTCGCCTCCGTCGGCCAGGCGAAGCCGCAGTCGCGCATCCTCCGGCACCGCCGTGGTCACGCTGGTCCCGGTCGTGATCGGGACCACAGTCAGCCTCGGCACCAGCCACGGCGCGCCGGCGGGCTGGACGCAGCGGAAGCTTATGCCGGGCTGGAGCCCTCTCGGCATCCGCCTGAAGACGTCCGGCAGCGCCGCGATCCAGCCGGTGGCCCTTCCGCCCACGTCGGTCGGAGGGAGGATGCGGTCGCCGAGCGAGCGTCCGTCCGAGTCGGCCTCGAGCCAGCGGACGGCGCACGCTCGCACGATCACCTCTGCGCGCGCGCCGGCCTCGTGGAGGAGCGCGGCCGACTCGAGCGCGCTCTGCCCGCCGCCGATGACGATGACCTGCTGGCCCGCGAACCGGCCCAGCTCGGTGTGCTCGGACGAGTGCGAGCAGACCGACGGTGGCAGCGAGTCGAACGGCGCTGGCCGGCGGGCGAACGGGCCCAGCCCGGCGGCGATGACAACCCGGTCGGCGCCGACGACGTCGCCGTCCTCGAGCGTCAGCTCGAAGCCGTCCGCGCGCTCGATGCGGCTCACCCTCCGCGGGTCGACGCCAGGCGCCGCCCGGCGCTGGAACCAGTGGCCGTAGCCGAGGTAGTGGGACAGGGTGGCGTTCGCCATCTTGTCGCCCGGGATCGCGCCGTAGTCGTCGATCGTCAGTGCTCGGCGAGGGTCCGAGATGTTCGACGACCGCTTCCGCGAGCGCAGCACCATGCCGCTTGGCATGTGCCTGTGCCAGAACCCCATGACCTCGCCGAACACGCGCGTCTCGACTCCCGCGTGGTCGAGGTGGGCGGCGGCCGACAGTCCGTAAGGGCCTGCGCCCACGATCGCGACCCTGGGGCTTGGTGTAGACGGCACGGTGTGCGCGGCCTTCACTCGCGATCGCGTCGGAGAGGTCCGCTCGGACGCACGGCGTCGGCGGTGGTTGCCGTGGTCATGCCCACCGGCGCCGGCCGTCGCGCGGCACGGATCGGCTCGAACTCGCGATTCTTCATGCGACTGAGGCCTGAGCGCCCCATATAGAGCAGCCGTGCCAGCAGCGGGCCGGGGTCTCGGACGCGAAAGTGGGCGTGCACGACGTGACGGTGCGGGCGGGCGACGGCGAGCGCGCCGGCGCGACGATGGCGAAGCTGCCAGAGGAGATGGCGGGCATCGGCGTCCTCCCAGCGGTAGGGGACGCCGGCTCTCGCGACCGCCGGCGTCGGATGGCGTCTGAGGAGCCAGTCGCACCAGATCGTCGGCAGGGGAGCGCCCGCGGTCGCGACGAGGGAGAGCGATCCGAACATCCGCGGGTTCATGTCGATCACCGAGAACGCTCCGTCTTCCCCGCGGATCAGCTCCACCTCGAAGATGCCCTGCCAGCCGAGCACCGACAGCAGCGCGTTGACTCTCTGCTGGAGGTCGAGGGGCGGATCGACCGTCCGGGCGAAGGACACCGGTCCGCCGTCGACGGGATAGGTTCGCGAGTAGCGCGAGGTCGCGAAGGCCAGAATCCGACCGTCCGCGACGACGCCCGAGCAGGAGTAGATCGGTCCTCGCTTGCGCTGCTGCAGGAGGCAGATCTCCCCGAAGGCCGGTGCGAGGTGCGCGAGGTGCCGCTCATCCCACACGATCTTGCTCGAGAGCTGCCTGAGACCGCCGCCGAACTCGAACACCGTCCGCCTCGGCTTCACAACGACGGGGAAGCCGAGCACCCGCGCTGCCGCCGCCGCCTCCCGCTGCCCGGAGCACGTGATCGTCGCTGGGCAGGCCAGCCCGGCCGCGGTCGCCGCGTGGATCAGCTCGATTTTGTCGAGGCTACGCTCGACCGCCTCGTGGGGGGGCATCCCCAGGAGCACGCCGGGCTCGAACAGCGAGCGGTGCCGCGAGATCGCGGAGAGCGCGGCGTCTCCCCCGGGGAGCAGGACCGTGTAGCGGTCGCGTTGCAGGATCGCGGCGAGGCCGCGCACGAAGCCCTCGACGTCCTGCACCGGGCTGGGCAGGTTCAGGCGTTTGTCGCAGAACCTGGACCAGTGGCCTGCCGCGGGCCGCCCGAAAGCGATCATGGAGACCCGGTAGCCGGTGGAGTGAAGGCAACGGCAAGCCGCCACCGCTGCGCGCTCTTCCGCATCCGTGATCAGAACCTTAGGGACCAAGGCGCGAGCGTAAGTCGAATGCGACGCCGATACAAAAGACCCGATTTCGGCTGATCAAGTCGCTCAAAGGCTCGGTCTGATGGTTGTGCGTCTGTGTCGGATGGATAACCGTCCCACGCCGGTAAAGGCTGTCAGCGTGCTTAGCCGCGTCGCTGACCGCGGAAGCGCCGTGCCCACGTTGAGGATCTCGGCGTCCTGCTTGGCCGAGGGACACGAGAGCGCTGGATCGGCGTGCTCACCGAGCACGGCGCTCGCGACGGCGACGCCGCCGAGCGCCACGGCCGCCGCCTCCAGCCGCGTTTGCGCGTCAGCGCGGTCAGCGCCGCTCCTCGTGCTTTGGGCGCAGCGCGGGCGCACGCCGCGCCTCCTCGAGCCCGGCCTCGAACGGCGGCGGACGGCCCGGAACCGGCGGCGGAGGCGGAGCCGGGCGCGCCGGCGGCGGGTAGTCGCGCCACTGGAAGCGCCGCGGCGTGACCGGCGGCGCCTCGACCACCTCGGCCGGGCGCTGGCGGCGCCGGCGGCCGAAGCCGACGCCCGCGCCGAGCGCGAGCAGCGCGGCGAGCCCGATCGGTACGGCGAGCGGGATCGCTCCGCCGTCATCTTGCTGACCCGCCTCGCGTCCCGGCGCGGCGACGGACGCGACCGGTGACGCGTCCGCGGACGCGGTCGGCGCCGCCTGCCCCGGCTCAAGCGGATAGGCCTCCCACAGCTCCTCGGGCGAAGGCGTGCTGTCCTGGGCCCACGCGGGCGCGGTTGGCAGCACCGCCGCCAGCCCGACGATCACCGACAGAGTCCGCGCGCTAACGGTCAGGGCTTCAGCCTAACGGGATCGCGCGACCCCGTGGCGGTTATTGCTCGACGGACTCGGGCGCCTTGATCTCGCGCTTGAGGATCTTGCCGGTCGGGCCCTTGGGCAGCTCGTCCGGGAACCAGATCTTGCGCGGGTACTTGTAGGCCGCGACGCGCTCCTTGGCGTACGCGCGGATGTCGTCCGCGGACGCCTCCGCGCCCGGCCGCAGCACGACCGCGGCGGCGACCTCCTCGCCGAGCGAGTCGTCGGGCACGCCCACGACCGCGACCTCGGACACCGCCGGATGCTCGTAGAGCACCTCCTCGATCTCGCGCGGGTACACGTTGTAGCCGCCGCGGATGATCATGTCCTTCTTGCGGTCGACGATGAAGAAGTAGCCGTCCTCGTCGACGGTCGCCATGTCGCCGGTGGCGAACCAGCCGCCGCGCATGACGTCGGCGGTGGCGTCCGGGCGGTTCCAGTAGCCCTTCATGACGTTGTGGCCGCGGATCACGATCTCGCCCACGGCGCCCTCCTCGACATCGCCGCCATCGTCGTCGACGACCTTCATCTCGACGCCCTGGATCGGCGTGCCGATCGAGCCCGGCTTGCGCTCGCGGTCCGGGTGATTGAAGGACGCCACCGGCGACGTCTCGCTGAGCCCGTAGCCCTCGAGGATGATGCAGTCGAAGCCCTTCTCGAAGCTCTTCATGACCTCGACCGGCATCGCGGAGCCGCCGGACACACAGATGCGCAGCGACGACGTGTCGGCGTCCTCGTGGCCGGGCGCGTTGAGCATCGCGTGGTACATCGTCGGGACGCCCTCGAGGACGGTCACCCGGTCGCGGGCGATGATCTCGAGCGCCTTGCTCGGGTCAAAGCGCGGGATCAGCGTCAGGCACGCGCCGGTCGCGACCGCGGCGTTCAGGCCACAGGTCTGCCCGAAGGAGTGGAACAGCGGGAGCGCGCCGAGGATCACGTCGCGCTCGGTGATGCCGATCAGCGTGCGCGCCGTCACCGTGCAGTTCTCGCGCAGGTTGTCGTGGGTGAGCTCGGCGCCCTTGGGCGTGCCCGTGGTGCCGCTCGTATAGAGGATCACGGCGGTGTCGTCGCCCGCGCGCGGCTCGTCGGCCTCGGCGCGCGGCGCGGCCATCACGAGCTGCTCGAACTTGCCGGGCTCGACCAGGATCGCCTCGGCTCCCGCCTCCTGCGCACCCGCGGTCGCCGCCTCGGCGAAGCCGTGCCAGGCGAACACGGCCTTCGCGCCGGAGTCCTTGAGGTAGAACGCGACCTCGCGGCCCCTGAGCAGCACGTTCATCGGCACGACGACGCCGCCCGCCCGCAGGATCCCGTAGTACGCGGCGCCGAAGTACGGGACGTTCGGGAGCATGATCCCGACGCGGTCGCCGGGCGCTACGCCCTTCTCCTTCAGGAGGCCGGCCACCCGCGTGGCCGCCTCGTCGAGGACGCCGTAGTTGAGGACCGAATCATCGAGCTTGAGGGCCGGCCGGTCGGCGTGCTCCGCCGCCGTCGCCGTCAGCAGCAGGGCGAGGCTGTTGGACATGAGAGCGACCCTACCGCTATGAGAACGGCTTGGCCGCCATTGCGAAGATCGTCAGCAGGACGACTATTCCAAGGAAGACCTCGGCGGTCATGAATAGAGTTTCGCATCTCCGCCCTCGCAAGCTGGGGCTGCGAGCGACGGTAGACGCGCTCATATACGGGCGCGAGCGGATCGAGCCGGGCGAGCTGCTTGGTCGCGGGCACGATCACGCCACCGCCGACGATGGCGATGATTACGATCGCGGCGATGCCGATCCCGACGAAGGCTCGTTCCACAGCTTGCCGTCGGTCGCGAGGTAGATCCCGAAGCCGAGCAGCAGCACGGTCGCCGGGCCGGTGAGGACGTTGTTGAGCCGGTGCTGCGCGGCGTGCAGGCCGGGCAGGGCGGTGGGGTGGTGGCGCCGGACGTAGGGCACGAGGAGCGGCGCCGAGAGCGGCAGCCGGTACGCCGCGATGACCGCGATGATGTGCAGCGCGACGACGACGGTGTAGGTGCTCACGCACTTCAGCATGCACGACCGGCCCCCTGGAGAACTCCCCTGACTTCTGCGCTGCTCGAACGCGAGGACGAGCGCGCCGCGATCGCGGCGGCGCTCGCCGGGGGCGCCTGCGTGCTCGTGACCGGGCCGGCGGGCATCGGCAAGAGCGCGCTGCTCGACGAGGCGCGCACGGCCGCTTCGGTGCGCGTGCTGAGCGCGCGCGGCAGCGAGCTCGAGCGGTCGTTCGCGTTCGGCGGCGTGCAGCAGCTGTTCGCGGGCGTGCGCGTGCCGTACTCGGGCGAGGCGGCCCACGCCGCCGCGGCGTTCTCGGTCGGCGGCGAGCCCAACCACGCCGTCCCGCACGGCCTCTACTGGCTCGCCGCGGGCCTCGCTCCGCTCGCGATCGTCGTCGACGACGCCCACTTGCTCGACCGCCAGTCGCTGCGCTGGTTGGCGTATATGGTCAACCGCGTCGCCGACCTGCCGGTCGCGCTGATCCTCGCCGCCCGCAGCGACGAGCCCGACGAGCTGCTCACGCGCATCGCGCTGCACGACTCGACCCGCGTGCTGGCGCCGAAGCCGCTGTCGCAGGCAGCGGTGGCGACGCTGGCGGGCGAGGAGCGGGCGGCGGCTATCCACGAGGCCACCGGCGGGATCCCGTTCTACGTGCACGCCATGCTCGCCGAGGACGGCACGCCGCGCTCGGTGGTCGAGTCGATCGCCCTGCGCCTCGCGGCGCTGCCGCCGGCCTGCCTCGCGCTCGCCCGCGCGATCGCGATCGTGGGGAGCGGCGGGACGATCGCTGCGCGCCTGGCCGGCCTCGACGTCGGCGGGGCGGTGGAGGCCGCCGAGGCGCTCGCCGCCGCCGACATCCTGTCCGGCGACGGCTTCACCCACCCGCTCGTACGCGAGGCCGTCTACGCCGCGATCCCCGCCTCGCAGCGAGCGGAGGTGCACGCCGCCGCCGCCCGCCTCGTGACCGGTCCGGACCGCGTCGCCGCCCACGTGATGGCGGCCGGGCCGGGCGGCGGCGTCTGGGCCGCACAGGCCCTGCGCGCCGCGGCCGCCGCGGCCTGGGCCCGCGGCGCCCCCGACGTGGCGGCGACGTTCCTGCGCCGCGCGGCCGAGGAGGAGCTGCCGCGCGCGGAGCTCGTGCCGCTCCTGCGCGAGCTCGCCCGCGCGCTGATCGCCACCGAGGGCCCCGGAGGCCTCCCGGCGCTCCGCAAAGCGCTCGCGCTCGCCGGCTCCGAGCGGGGAGAGATCGCACTCGAGCTCGGCCGCGCCCTGTTCGCACAAGGCTACTTCGGCGACGCGTGCGCCGCGTTCGAGGCGGGCCTCGCCGCCACCGGGCCGCCGGCCGAGAACGCGAGCGGCGCCGGGGAGCCGGCGCGCGGCGCGGGCGCGAGCGACGCCGCGGCCGCCGACGGCCAGGCGGCGCGCGGCGACGCCGAGGGGGCGCGCGGCGCTGGCGCGATGCGCGGCGACGCGGCGGCCGGCGACGCCGCGGCCGGACTCGGCGGCGCCCCGCCCACCGGCGGCGATCCGCTCGGCATCCGGGCGCGGCTCGAGGCCGAGCTCGCGACCGTCGCGGTGCTCGACCTGAGGCTCGTGCGGCGGTTCGGGGGGCTTGACGCGCTCGCGGCGCGGCTGCCCGCGGGGGCGTCCGCCGTCGGCGCGTGGATCGAGGTCGCGCG
>JBIOTP010000323.1:0-3076 GCA_044865965.1 Solirubrobacteraceae bacterium | reverse complement strand
GCCGCGTAGGCGAGCTCCAGGAAGTCGCAGGTGAGGCCCTCGTACGGCGCGCCCTGATAGACGATGCCGTCCTTGGAGGCGGCCTCCTGGTAGACGGCCTGCCACGTCGCGGGCGGCGTGTCGACCTGATCGGTGCGGTAGTACAGGAACGCCGCGTCGGTCTGCTGCGGCATGCCCCAGAACTTGTTGTCGAACTTCACCGTCGCGAGCGTCGCGGGGATCAGCTCCGACTCCTTCGTCTTGACGTACGGCGTCATGTCATACAGCCACTTCTGCGACGCGAACTCGGCGGTCCAGATCACGTCGGAGTAGAAGACGTCGCACTCGCCGGACTTCGCCTCCTGGCGCTGGACGAACTGGGCGCGCTGCTCGTCCGCGGAGGTCGAGAACTCGAGCAGCTTGGCGGTGATGCCCGGGTTGGCCTTGTTGAACTGCTTGACGAGCGCGGTCTTGTCGCCGGAGGTGTCCTTGCCCATGCAGAGCGTGACGTTGCCCTTGGCGTTGTTCATCGAGTTGACGTCGATGACCTTGGCGCCCTTGGTCGTCCCGGCCTGCTCGGTGGTGCCTCCACCTCCTCCGCCGCCTTCGTTGCCTCCGCAGGCGGCGACCAGCGCACCGCTGGCCGCTGCTGCGGCTATGAATACTGCAAGACGTCTGGACACGAGCTCCCCCTCGTCCGATTCACGTCGGCCGAATCATGCCATCCGTGGCTTTCGTTGCGCTCCGACGTCCTGTCGTTGCGTTTGACGTGCGCGCTTGGTTCCTACCCGGAGGCGCGCTGGTCTTCACAAATCGCCACCTTCTCCTACACGCATCGTGGCACGCGCCGTTGAGGCGCGTCAACGGCGCGCGCACGCCAGGGTTCGCTTCGCCTAACCTGCCGCGGCGTGGCCGTGCCGGACCTGGATGCCGTGCTGTCGGAGGAGGGCTGGCCCTACGCGTCCTCGCCGCCGGTCGAGCCGGGCGATCCCGGGCGCTTCCACGCGCTGTTCGGGCGCGACTCGCTGATCACGTCGCTGCAGCTGCTGCCGGAGCGGCCCGACGTCGCGCGGGCGACGCTGCGCGCGCTCGCCGCGCGCCAGGGCGCGCGCGAGGACCCCGGCACGCAGGAGCAGCCGGGCAAGATCGGGCACGAGTTCCGGCTCGTGCCGCCGCAGCCGTTCCTCGACGCGGGCTGGCCGGACGCCGGCGAGTTCCGCTACTACGGGACCGCCGACGCCACGTCCTGGTTCCTCGTCGTGCTGGCCGCCACGCCCGGCGCCGCCGGCGAGCTGGAGGGCGCCTGGCGGGCGGCCGGCGACTGGCTCGCGCGCACGCTGGACGCCGGCGGCGGGCTGCTGCGGCACTCGCCGGGGGCGTTCGGCGGCGGCCTCACCCAGCAGGGCTGGCGCGACACCATCACCCACGAGGATGGCGGCGGGATCCGGCGTCCCGACGGCAGCTCGCCGGAGCCGCCGCTGGCCGACACCGACACCCAGGCGGTCACCGTCGCGGCGCTGCGGGCGCTGGCCGCGCTGAGCGGCGACCCCGCCTGGGGCGAGCGCGAGGCGGCGCTGCGGGCGCGCGTGTCGGCCGCGTTCGGGCCGGACGTGATGGCGCTCGAGGCGGGCGACCGCCCCGTGGCCGGCGCGGGCTCGCAGCTCGGCTGGCTGCTGTGGGCGGACGCGCTGGAGCCGGACGCCGCCGCCGCGGCCGCGGCGCGGCTGTGCGAGCCGGACGTGCTGACCGACTTCGGCCTGCGCACCCTGTCGGGCGTCTCCCCGGTGTTCACCCCCGACGCCTATCACGGCGGCTCGATCTGGCCCTTCGACTGCTGGCTCGGGTGGGGCGGGCTGCGCGCGGCCGGCCGCGCGGCGGAGGCCGAGCGCGTGCGGACGGGCGTGCTTCAGGCGATCGAGCGCCTCGGCCGCGCGCCCGAGCTCTACGCGGTCACGACCGCGGGCGACCTGCGGCCGATCGCGATGGCCAACCGCGTGCAGGCGTGGACGATCGGCGCGCGCTGGGCGCTGGAGAACCGGTGGGACGGGCGCTCGCGCTCTTGATTGCGCCGCCGGGGCGGGTCCGGCGAACTTCTTGCAGGTGAGGGGAAGCCTGGGCCGGCTCGATTGCGCCGCGTGGCGGGTCCGGCGAACTTCTTGCAAGTGAGGGGGAGCCTGGGTCGGCTCGCGGTGATCGCGCGAGGTCGGCTGACCCATTCAGGCGGTCCGGGAGCGCGCGAACGATCATGCTCGATCAGCCGTCGAGGGCGGTGGCTGACGTTAGTACCCCTCTGGGGCGACAAACGTAAGCCAACCCCCGCGCGGCGGTGATCGTTTTGGCACCGAGCCACTCCGGACTCCCCTCACTTGCCCGAAGTTCGCCCGGCCCGCCACGCGGCGCAATCAAGCGCGCGAGCGCCCGTTCGTCTGCGCATAGGCGCCCGCGGCCCGCCGCTCGCCGCGCAGGCGCGAGTGGCGGTAGCCGTAGGCGATGTAGATCAGCAGCCCGGCGCCCATCCAGCCGAAGAACCGCAGCCAGGTGAGGCCCGGCAGCTGGGTCATGAGGTAGATGCACGGTGGCCCGCCGGTCACGCCCATCCACCCCGCTGCCCACCACGGGGATGGTCGACGCAGCCCGGCGTACGACAGCGCCGAGAACACGAAGGTCACGCCGGCCGGCACGAACGAGAGGACGATCGCCGGGCCGGAGTCCCCGATCGCCTCGCCGATGATGACGAAGATGCCGGCGCCGATGCCCAAGCCGTCCGGGGTGCCCACTATCGTTCGTGGGCCGTGCCCCCGTTCAAGCTCGACGCGGTCTACTCGCCCACCGCCGACCAGCCGGCGGCGATCTCGTCGATCGCCGAGGGCATCCAGAAGGGCGACCGCGGCGTGACGCTCCTGGGCGCCACCGGGACCGGCAAGACGATGACGATGGCCGGCGTCATAGAGGCGGTGCAGCGCCCCGCGCTGGTGATCGCCCACAACAAGACGCTCGCCGCGCAGCTGTGCAACGAGTTCCGGACCTACTTCCCCAGCAACGCCGTCGAGTACTTCGTCTCCTACTACGACTACTACCAGCCCGAGGCCTACGTCCC
>JBIOTP010000322.1:0-25550 GCA_044865965.1 Solirubrobacteraceae bacterium | reverse complement strand
CGTGGGGCGATCGCGCCGGCGGCCCCTCCTCTACGGCGTCGTGGCGGACAGCGTGAACCGTCAGCGCCTTGCTGTACGTGCCCGTGCGCAATGCGTCGGTCGCGCCGATCGGCTGCTCGAGCTCCAGTGCCACGACATCGTTCGACACCGGACCCGAGTAGCTCAGCAGCCTCAGCGGGCTCGCGCCGACCGGCGCGAACACGCCGCCGCCGGCGCGCGCCTGGAGCGCGTCGGGCAGCGAGAAGGACCCGTTGACCAGGTGCCCCGCCGCGACTGGGCTCGGGTCCGCCACCGACAACACCGCATCACGCGCGGTGGAGGTCACGGTCGCGCTCGTCGCGGCCGTGTACGTGCGCCTGTCCGCCGGCATCGGGCTCGGCCTGATCCTCGGGGGGGCCGCGGCCGCCTGGGCATCGCCGGCGAGCTCGGCCACCTGTGCGCGGTCGAGGAGGACGGCATGATCTGCCGCTGCGGCAACGCGGCTGCCTGGAGACGATCGCCAGCCCGGTCGCCGTGGCCGGGCTGCTGGAGCGCAGCCGCGGTGAGCGGATCAGCGTGCCGCGCCTGCTGGAGCTCGCGCACGCCGGCGATCGCGGAGCCCGGCGGGCCGTCGCCGACGCCGGCGCGGTGGTCGGGCAGGCGGTGGCCGCGGTGGTCAACGTGCTCAACCCCGAGCTCGTCGTGATCGGCGGCGAGCTCGCGGGCGCCGGCGACGTGCTGCTCGACCCGATCCGCGGCGCGGAGGTGCTCTGCGCCGCCGCGCTCGTCCTCCCCCAGGCGCCGCAGGCGCGGGCGCGGCGGCTCGCCGCGGCCTAGCGCCGCCGCGGTCTACACCGACGCGAGCAGACCGTGTCGATACTTGGCCGCGCCCGGGTCGTAGTCCGGATCCGGATCGAACCGCGCCTCCAGGACACGCACGTCCGCGACCTTCATCAGCTCGAACTGGCGCCATCCGGGAAGCGGACCCGATCGGGTCTCCCCGGCGACCTGGACGGCGTCCAGGCAGAGCTTCCCGCTCGCCGTCCTATAGACGGCGTGCGGATGCACGAGCCGCATCCCGGGGCCTGAGCGGCCGCGGTAGTCGACCTCGACAGCACGATGAGCCCGCACGGCGTCGATGAGGTCCCCCGTGTCCACGACGACCCACGATGGTGTCACGCCGCCAAGACGATGCCCTCCGAGCCTCCCCGAGTCGTCCGGGCGTAGTGCTCGGCGATCTCGTCGCTCGTTGTCAGCCACACCCCCGGGTGGTTCGGGATGTGTTCGAGCGCCTGGTCCAGGTACTTGTGCCGGAGCGGCTGGCCCACGACGAACGGGTGCAGGGCCAGGGCCATGACCCGGCCGCTGTCCGCCGAGTCGGCGTAGAGCTGCCCCAACTGGTCCTTGACGAGCTGCACGAAGTCCGGCCCGCTGAAGCCCTTGGTGATGAACAGGCCGAGGTCCTTCACCTCGACGGAGTACGGCACGCTCAGCATCCCGGGCACGTTGAGCCAGTACGGCTGGTCGTCGTTGGTCCAGTCCAGCACGTAGCTCAGACCGAGCTCGGCGAGCAGCGCCGGCGTCTGAAAGGTCTCGGTCTGCGGATACCGATCGGCGACATCGGAGTTGAGCAGTACGCTCGCGCGCATCCGGTGCCGGTCGAGACTCTCGATCAGCCGCCAGATGGCCACGCGGGGCCCGTAGTCGCGCCAGCCATAGTTCAGCGGATCGGGCGCCACGGCGGTGGTTCCCTCGAAGATGCTCGTCGAGGGGCGGTCGACCTGGAAGTGCTCGACGTTCAGGCCCACGTAGAAGGCAACGCGAGCGCCGCCGGGCCAGTGGATGGGCTCGCGGTCGACGATCGGGCTGTAGTCGAAGAGCTGATTGTCCATGCGCCTATGCCGCAACATTCACACTGATGTTAAGGTCAAGAGATTGAGTCATATGCGCATCGGAGAGCTGTCGGAGCGCACCGGCACCCCGCGTCGGCTGCTCCGCTACTACGAGGAGAAGGGGTTGATCGCCGCGGACCGCTCCGCAAACGGCTACCGCGAGTACGACGAGCGCTTCGTGGACCGGGTCATGCAGATCCGCGGGCTGCTCGATGCCGGGCTGCCGACCCGGATCATCAAGCAGATCCTCCCCTGCCTCGACAAGCCTCGGACTATCTACTTCCCGGACGCGACACCGGAGATGCTGGCCACCCTGGAGCGCGAACGCGATCGCATGACCGAGCGCATCGGGTGCCTGAGCCGCAACAGGGACGCCATAGCCGAGTACATCGACGCGGTGGCGCAACAGCGATCCCACCGTGCCTCGATGCCGCCGACAGGTTCGACTCGCTGAAAGGCCATGCAAATCCGCAGTCGCCACGGTCATGCTCCCCCGAGCGCCCGCCCCGTGACCGGTCCACACCGGACAGCTGTCAGCAGTCGCGTCGCCCCAAGCGCCTCTTAGCGCCGGCCATCAACGACGCGGCGCAGGTCTCCACCGAGCTCGCGACAAGCTCGACGTCGCGACGCAGCACGCGCGTCAACAAACGGCGGGCATCGAGGGAGGCGTGGGCGGGAAGGTGCGTCATCGGGTCAGACCACGACCGTCGGCGGCCAGCCGGCGTGTCGGAGAAGTTGACTCCGCAAGCTCCGCACGGAGACCGGGCTTCGCCCTCTCGTCGACGGCTCGCTCCCGCACATGCGGACGACCCGGGTCCGGCCGATACCCTGAAGGCCACGATGACCGCCAAGGAGAAGCTCCGCCAGGCCGTCGAAGAGCTCACCGAGCTCGAAGCCGAGCAGACGCTCGCGTTCATCGCCCGCCGCCGCGACGATCGCGAGCCCATCATCGAGTTCTTCGCGAACGCACCGGTGGACGACGAGCCCACCACGCCCGAGGAAGACCGCAGCGCCGCCGAGGCCTGGGAGCAGCGGCGCGACTCGATCTCCCTCGACGAGCTCGAGCGCGAGCTCGGGTGACCGCCGGCTGGCGCGTCCAGTTCACGCAACCTGCCCGGCGCGACTTCAAGCGCCTTGACCCGCCGATCCGGGAGCGCGTCTCCGCCGACCTGCGCGCGCTGGTAGCCGACCCTCCCGTCGGACACTTCGTCAAGCTCCAAGGCACCGACGAGCATCGGCTTCGCGTCGGCGACTGGCGCGTCAGAGTACGGCTCCCCCCGAGGAGGCCACCGTCTACGTGCTGCGCGTGCTCCCGCGCGGACGCGCCTACCGCGACTGACACCGACGCGAGGCTGGCGGACAAGCCGGGTCTACTTCCTCGCCTTCTCCTCTCTCGAGGACCGGTCTTGTCCCTTGCCGCGAGGGCGGCCAGCCGAGCCAGCCCGCGTGCACACCACAGACACACGAGCCCGATACAGCGGGCCGATCGTCGTCGCGGTCGAGCGCAGGAACGGCTCTCCGCGGCCGATTGTGGACCACCGCCGCAGGAGCCGCAACGGGTGCAGATGCATCGCACCCAGGCGGTCCGGCTGCCCAGATGGAGACAACCGGCCATGGTCGCCCGCCCGCGTCGCCACGCCTCCCCCGAAATCCCCCGACCGCCCGCGCAGAATCCCCCGAGAATCCCCCGACGAGCCTCCGCGAGCCCGGAAAATCCCTGCAAAGCGGGACCCGCGCTGTCCGGCCGTGACCGGCGCCGAAACGGCCGTTCGCCGCGGCCGGACCGGGGATTCCCGACCGCGGCCCCCGGTCCGCCTCGATGCCGCCGGCAGGATTCGAACCTGCGACCACAACGGATTAAAAGTCCGGTGCTCTGACCACTGAGCTACGGCGGCGTGCGCTCGGCCGGAGCGACTGTATCGCCCGGTCCGATTCGGGACCTGCCGACTGCGACGGAAACCCGGTGTGGCGGGATACTCTTGGTCACGGTGAGCGTGGGTGAGGTCGAGGCGCGGGGGCGCCGGCGGCGACGAGCGCCCGAAGTAGCCGAGCGGGAGATCGTGGCGGCGGCGGAGTCGTTGTTGCGCGAGCGGCCCTTCCGCGAGCTCACGGTCGACGAGGTGATGCGGCGGACTGATCTGTCGCGGCCCTCGTTCTACGTCTACTTCCGCGATCGCCACCACCTCGTGCTGCGCGTCGTCGAGCACCTCGGGGCCGAGCTGCGCACGATGGCGAAGCGCTGGTACACGGGCGACGGCGACGGCCGGGCGCTCGCGCGCGAGGCGATGGAGGGCATCGTCGAGGTGTTCGCCGACAATGGGCCGGTGCTGCGCGCGCTGGCCGACGCGGCCGCCGACGACCCCGAGGTGGAGCGCGTCTACGACGCGCTCGTGCAGTCCTTCGTGGACGCGACGCGCGAGCACATCAACGCCGAGATCGCGGCCGGCCGGGTGCTCGAGCTGGACGCGGCGGAGACCGCCACCGCGCTCGTGTGGATGATGGAGCGCTACCTGAACCTGTCGCTCGGGCGGGAGCCGACGACGCCGCGCAGCGTCGTAGTCGGGACGCTCACGACGATCTGGACGCGCGTGCTCTACGGCTAGGTGGTGCCGCGCGGGGCCACTAGTGCCGGAAGTGCCGCCGGTGCGTGAAGACCATGCAGATCCCGGCCTCGTCGGCCGCGTCGACGACCTCGTGATCGCGCACTGAGCCGCCCGGCTGGATGATCGCCGTGACGCCCGCGTCGATCGCGAGCTGCGGGCCGTCCGGGAACGGGAAGAACGCGTCCGAGGCCATCGCCGCGCCCTGCAGCGCCGAGCCGGCGGCGCCCGCCTTCTCGATCGCGAGCTTGACGGAGTCCACCCGGCTCATCTGGCCGGCGCCGATCCCGACCGAAGCGAGGTCGTTGGAGAGCACGATCGCGTTGGAGCGCACGTGCTTGCAGACCTTCCAGGCGAACAGCATCTCGCCCCACTGGGCCTCCGAGGGCTTGCGCTCGGTGACGACCTCCATCTCCGTGCGGTCCTCGAAGCCGATGTCGCGATCCTGCACCAGCAGCCCGCCCATCACCCGCTTGAGGTCGCGCTCGGCGAGGTTCGGCCGGCGCCGCTCCCCGTCCTCGAGGATCCGCATGTTCGGCTTGGACTCGAGGACCTCGAGCGCGGCGTCGGTGAACCTCGGAGCGACGAGCAGCTCGCAGAACTGCTGCATGAGCGCCTCGGCGAACGGCCGGTCGACCGCGCGATTGACGCACACCACCCCGCCGAAGGCCGACATCGGGTCGCCCGCGAAGGCGGCGTGGTAGGCCTCGAGCACCGAGCCGCCGACCGCGCAGCCGCAGGGGTTGTTGTGCTTGATGATCGCGCAGGTCGGCAGCTCGAACTCGCTCACGAGCATGCGCGCGGCGTTGAGGTCGAGCACGTTGTTGAACGACAGCTCCTTGCCGCCGAGCTGTCGCACCATCGAGAGCGCATGCATGCGCGCGCCCGCCTGCTGGTAGTAGGCCGCGCGTTGGTGCGGGTTCTCGCCGTACGCGAGGTCGGTGATCTTCTCGTAGGCGGACAGCATCAGCTGCGGGAAGTCGTCCTGCTTCTCCACGAACCAGCGTGAGATCGCGCTGTCGTAGCGGGCGGTGTAGGAGAAGGCCTCGGCCGCGAGGCTCTCGCGCGTCCCGAGCGACAGGCGGCCGCCGGTGTCGCGCAGCTCCTGCAGCACGGCGTCGTAGCTCGCGGGACTCACGACGACGGCGGCGAACGCGAAGTTCTTGGCCGCGGCGCGAATCATCGCCGGGCCGCCGACGTCGATGCGCTCGAGCACCTCGTGCTCGGTCACGCCGCGCCGGGCGGCCGTGGCCTCGAACGGGTAGAGGTTGACGCACACGAGGTCGACGAACTCGGCGCCGTGCTCGGCCGCCGCGGCCATGTGGTCCTCGTGGTCGCGCAGCGCCAGCAGCCCGGCGTAGACCTTCGGGTGCAGCGTCTTCACCCGCCCGCCCATGATCTCCGGGAAGCCGGTCAGGTCCTCCACCGGGCGCACCTCCAGGCCCGCGCCGTCGAGCTCAGCCGCCGTGCCGCCGGTGGAGACGAGCTCCACGCCGAGCTCGGACAGTCCGCGCGCGAAGTCGACGACGCCGGTCTTGTCCGAGACCGACAGCAGCGCCCGCCGCACACGCACCTCGCCGGGCTGGACCATCGCCTCCATCGCGGGCGGAAGATACCTAGTGGCCCCGCCCGCGAGTACGCGCACTGCCAGGCGGCCGCTGATCACCGCGTGGCGGCGTCCTCGTCAGGGGCAAGGGCTCCGCCCTGGCACCCTTCCTGCGTCCTTGCCACGCGGCGCCAGCGACCCCCTGGACAGCACGCCTACCCACGTGCGGAACCACTACGAGACGAGCACGCGGCGCGGGTGGGCGGGATCGAAGCGCACGGCGCCGCGGGCGATCAGCCGCACCGCCTCCGTCAGCAGGTCGTGCTCCATCGGGCGCAGCGCGGCGCGTACGCGCTCGGCGTCCGTGACGCCCGGCAGCTCGATCGCGCGCTGGAGGATCACCGGCCCGCTGTCGACGCCCTCGTCGACGAAGTGCACGGTGACCCCGAACACCTTCACCCCATAGTCGAGCGCCTGCTCGATCGCGTGCATGCCGGGGAACGCCGGGAGCAGCGCCGGGTGGACATTGATGACCCGCTGGGGAAAGGCGGCGAGGAACGCGGGGCTGAGCAGGTGCATATAGCCGGCGAGCACGACCAGCTCGACGCCCCGGCCGTCGAGCCACTGCGCCATCGCCAGGTCGCGCGCCTCGCGGTCGGCGTGCTCCTCCAGCGGGAAGGTCTCCGTGGGTACGCCCGCCACCAAGGCCCGGCCCAGCGCCTGCGCGCCCGGCTTGTCCGAGCCGACCGCCACCACGTCGGCCTCTCGGCCGTGCACCCGATCGAGGATCGCCTGCAGGTTCGTGCCCGCGCCGGAGGCCAGGACGCCCACCCGCAGGCTCACGTCACCTCCAGCTTGGGGAACCGGCCGCCGCTGGAGCGCAGCGTGCCCGCGCCGATCAGCGCGTCGACCCGCGCCAGCACGTCCTCCGCCCGCAGGTGGTTGTAGGCGCCGTAGTGCGGCAGGCCGTCGTACGAGTACTTCTTGACCACCTGCGAGCGGCCGCCGCGGAGGATCTCCACCGCCCGCGTACGCCCGACCTCCGGCTGGGCGGCCGCCACCACGTCGACGATCGCCGCGTCGAGGTCACCGGCCGGGGCCAGCTCGCGCTGGCGCGGGGCGGGCGGCGGCGCCGGCACGAGCCCGGGGTCGCACACGTCGCAGCACGGGCCGGCCGGAGCGGGCGCCGCGGCGTCGCCGAAGTGGCGCAGGATGCCCTCGCGGCGGCACCGGCCGCCCTCCACCCAGGCCCACACGGAGCGGTACTGGCGCCAGCGCACGCGCGTGCCCTCCTGCGCCGCGGCGCGGCAGACGACGGCCGCGCGACCGTCCCAGGCGGCCGTGACGCGGCCGGCCAGCCGGTCCGGCGCCGACGGGGCCGGCTGCAGCACGCCCGCGCGCACGAGGTGGCCGACGACCGCCCGCACCGCCTCCTCCTCGCCGTCGCGCGCGAGCGCTCCGAGCGGGAGCTCGTAGCGCTCCCCTTGAGCGACGAGCGTGCGCGCGACGCGCTCGAGCAGGTCGTCCCCGACCGCGGCGCGCTCGATGAAGAAGACATGCAGCCCCTTGTCGCGCCCGGTCGCGAACAGCAGGCAGCGGGCGGGCCGCCCGTCGCGCCCGGCGCGGCCGGCCTCCTGGTAGTAGGCCTCAAGCGAGCTCGGCACCGACTCGTGGCAGACCGTCCGCACGTCCGCCTTGTCGACGCCCATCCCGAACGCGTTGGTCGCCACCACGACGGGCGCCAGGCCATCCATGAAGCGGCGCTGGGCCCCGGCCCGCTCGTCCCGCGGCAGCCCGGCGTGGTAGGCGATGACCTCGGCCCCGAGCTCGCGCCCGAGCCGCGCGGCCAGCCGGTCGGACTCCGCGCGCGTGCCCGCGTAGACGATCGCCGGCAGCGCGTCCGGCTCGGCGAGCGCGGCGGCGATGCGCCGGTGGACGACCTCCTTGTTCGCGCACGGGACGACGGCGAACGAGAGGTTCGGCCGGTCGAACCCCGTCGCGACCCGCACCGGGTCGCGCAGGCCGAGGCGGCCGACGATGTCCGCCGCGACCTGCGGCGTGGCGGTCGCGGTGGTGCCGAGGATCGCCTCCGCGCCGAGCCAGCGCGCGGCGTCGGCGAGCCGGAAGTACTCGGGCCGGAAGTCGTGCCCCCACTGGGACACGCAGTGCGCCTCGTCGACCACGAACAGCCCGATGCGGGCATTCCGGATCCGCTCCAGGAAGCCGGGCGAGGCGAAGCGCTCGGGCGCGACGTAGAGCAATCGCACGTAGCCGGAGACCGCGCGCTCCGCCGCGCGGCGGTTCGCCGCGGCGTCCTGCTGGGCGTTGACCAGCGCGACGCGCCCCGCGGCGACCCGCTGGAGGGCCTGCACCTGGTCCTGCATCAGCGACACGAGCGGCGAGACGACGAGCGTCAGGTCGGCCCGCATGAGCGCGGGCAGCTGGTAGCAGAGCGACTTCCCCGAGCCGGTGGGCATCACCACCAGCGCGTCGCGGCCGGCGAGCGCCGCGTCTATCGCCTCCCGCTGCCCGGGCCGGAAGCCCGCGAAGCCGAACAGCTCGTGGAGCGCGCCCTCGGGGTCGGTCGCCGTCGCGATCGGCTCCGGCGGCGGCGGGCCGAGACCGGGAAGGGCGAGGTTCTGCAGCGGGGCGACGGACACGGGTCCGCGACCATACCGCCCGCTCCGGCGGCCCCGGCGTGGCTGCGCAGAGTTGTTACACGCTCGCGCGCGCGAGTGGAAGAGCGTGCTCGAAGGCGTGCTTGGAGGAGGTCCCGGCGAGCGGGTACTCGCCCGAGAAGCAGGCGTCGCAGTGCGTGTCGCGCGCGGCGCCGATCGCCTTATAGACGCCCTCCAGCGACAGGTAGGCGAGCGAGTCGGCGCCCAGCACGGCGGCCACCTCGGCCTCCGTGCGGCCGTGGGCGATCATCTCCTCGCGCGTCGACATGTCGATGCCGTAATGGCAGGGATGGCGGATCGGCGGCGCCGAGATGCGCATGTGGACCTCCGTCGCGCCCGCGTCACGCAGCATCTGGACGATCTGGCGCGTGGTGTTGCCGCGCACGATCGAGTCGTCCACGACCACGAGCCGCTTGCCCGCCACCACCTCCGGCAGCGGGTTGAACTTCAGCCGCAGGCCGTGCCGGCGCAGCTCCTGGCCGGGCTGGATGAACGTGCGCGCGACGTAGCGGTTCTTGATCAGCCCGTCGTCCTGCGGGAGACCGCTGGCGCGCGCGAACCCGCGCGCCGCGGGGTTGCCGGAGTCCGGCACCGGGATCACCAGGTCGGCGTCGACGGGCGCCTCGCGCGCCAGCGCCTCGCCCATCCGCCCGCGCGCGACCTGCAGCACCTGGCCGCCCAGCCGCGAGTCGGGGCGCGCGAAGTAGATGTGCTCGAACACGCACAGGGCGCGGCGCGGGCTCGGGACCGCCTCGCGCGTCTGCAGCCCGCGCGCGGTCAGGGACACCACCTCGCCGGGCTGGATGTCGCGCAGGAAGCGGGCGCCGATGATGTCGAACGCGGACGTCTCCGAAGCGACGCAGTAGTGCTCGCCGAGCATGCCGAGCGACAGCGGCCGCAGCCCCAGCGGGTCGCGGAACGCCACAACGCGGTCCTTGGTCATCACGACGGTCGAGTAGGCGCCCTCGATCCGCCCCATCACGTCGACGAGGGCCTCCTCCACGGAGTCCGCCTCGTGCGTGGACAGCAGGGCGGCGATGATCTCCGAGTCCGACGTCGAGCGGAAGGCGACGCCGCGCTCGCGCAGCTCGCCGTGCAGCGCGACGGCGTTGACCAGGTTGCCGTTGTGCGCCAGCGCGACCTCGCGGCGGTCCGCCCGCCAGACCGGCTGGGAGTTCTCCCACGAGCTCGCGCCGGTGGTCGAGTAGCGGACGTGGCCGAGCGCCATGTCCCCCTGCAGCGCGCGCAGCTTCTGCTCGTCGAACACCTGATTGACGAGCCCCTGGTCGCGCATCGCCATGATGTGCCCGCCCTGGGCGGTGGCGATCCCCGCCGACTCCTGCCCGCGATGCTGGAGCGCGTACAGCCCGAAGTAGGCGAGCCGGGCGACCTCGCGACCCGGCGCGACGATGCCAAACACGCCGCACTCGTCGCGCGGACCGTCGCGGGAATCGAGGACCACGGCGTTGCACGGTAGCAACCGGTCCGGCGACCGCTTTCCGGGGCGCTGCAGCCCCGCGGCCGAAAATACTTCGCGCACTGACAGAAAGCGGACGCTCCGGCGCGCCGAGCGATCAAGTCGCGCGCTAATCTCCCGGCCGGGTCAGGTCCAGCGGGAGGAGGCAGCGCATGTCCGGACGGAGTTCGAGGCGGGCGGTGGCGATCGCGATGCTCGCGATCGGCCTGGCGGCGCCGGGGGTCGCGGCCGCGAACGAGCGGCTGCCGTACGAGGATCCGCGCCTGCCGGTCCAGCGCCGCGTCGACGATCTGCTCGCGCGCATGACGCTCGAGGAGAAGGTCGGCCAGATGACGCAGACCGAGCGCTACCAGGTCTACGACGACGCGACGCCGATCACGACCTACGCGCTCGGCTCGATCCTCTCCGGCGGCGGCTCGGTGCCGACGCCGAACACGCCGGCCGCGTTCGCCGACATGGTCGACCGCTTCCAGCGCGCCGCGCTCGCGACGCGGCTGCACATCCCGCTGCTGTACGGGATCGACGCCGTCCACGGCGACGGCAACGTCTACGGCTCGACGGTGTTCCCGCACAACATCGGCCTCGGCGCCTCGCGCGATCCGGCGCTGGTGCGCGAAGTCGAGCGCATGACGGCCGAGGAGACGCGGGCGAGCGGGCCGCAGTGGACGTTCGCGCCGTGCATCTGCGCCGCGCGCGACGACCGCTGGGGCCGGACGTACGAGAGCTTCAGCGAGGACCCGAGGCTCGTCGAGGAGATGGAGACCGCGATCGACGGCTTCCAGGCCGGCGATCGTCTGCTGGCGACCGCCAAGCACTACGCCGGCGACGGCGACACGCGCTACGGGACGGCGGCCGGCGACTACAAGATCGACCAGGGCGTCGCGATCACGAGCCGCGCGGACTTCTGGCGCACCTCGCTGCGGCAGTACGCGCCGGCGGTGCGCGAGCACCACGTGGGCAGCGTGATGCCGTCGTACTCCAGCGTCGACTGGACCGAGGACGGCGTCGGCAACCCGATCAAGATGCACGGCAACCAGGAGCTGATCCAGGGCGTGCTGAAGGGCGACCTCGGATTCGACGGCTTCGTCATCAGCGACTGGGAGGGCATCCACCAGCTCCCGGGCGACTGGCCCACGCAGGTCCGCACCGGCGTCAACGCCGGCATCGACATGATGATGGAGCCCAACGCGTACCAGTCGTTCATCGCGACGCTGCTCGACGAGGTGCGGGCGGGGCGCGTGCCGATGCGGCGGATCGACGACGCCGTCCGCCGGATCCTCACGAAGAAGTTCGAGCTCGGGCTGTTCGAGCACCCGTTCACCGATCGGTCGCGGCTCGGGCAGGTCGGCTCGCCGGCGCACCACGCGCTCGCGCGGCGCGCGGCGGCGGAGTCGCAGGTGCTGCTCAAGAACGACCACCGCGTGCTGCCGGTGCGCGGCCGCGACGACGTCTACGTGGCGGGCGGCAACGCCGACAACATCGGCAACCAGACCGGCGGCTGGACGCTGACCTGGCAGGGCGGCTCGACCAACGTGGTTCCGGGCACGACGATCCTCGCCGGCATCCGGCAGCTCGCGCGCGGGCGCGTGACCTACAGCGCCGACGCCTCGGCGCCGGTCCCGCGCGGCGCGACGGGCATCGTCGTCGTCGGCGAGACGCCGTACAGCGAGGGCTTCGGTGACGTCGGGGGCCCGCTGTGGGCGTACGACCCCGGCGACCACGGCATCCCGCGCCCCGTGAAGGACATGCAGCTGTCGGCCGCCGACAAGGCCGCGGTCGACAGGGTATGCGCGGCCGCGGCGCGCTGCGTGGTGGTGCTCGTCTCCGGGCGCCCGCTGATCATCGATCCGGCGCGCCTGCGCGAGATCGACGGGCTCGTGGCGGCGTGGCTGCCGGGCAGCGAGGGCGCCGGCGTTGCGGACACGCTGTTCGGGGCCCGGCCGTTCACCGGCCGGTTGCCGATGACGTGGCCGCGGTCGCTGGACCAGGAGCCGATCAATATCGGGGACGCGCGCTACGACCCGCTGTTCCCGTTCGGGTTCGGCCTGCGCACCGGCTAAGGACTAGGGTGCGGGGCATGGCCACCCATGCCCCCGCCCAGATCCCCCGCCAACGCATCCAGGAGCTGATCGAGCGCGAGGAGAAGCGCCTCAACGACGCGACCCAGAGGTCCGCCGAGATGTACGAGCGCGCCCGCGTGCACCTCTCCGGGGGCGTGGCCTCCTCCTACCAGCTGCGCGACCCGTGGCCGATCTACCTCGAGCGCGGCTCCGGGCCGAAGGTGTGGGACGTCGACGGCAACGAGATGTACGACTTCCACAACGGCTTCGGCTCGATGGTGCAGGGGCACGCGCACCCTGCGATCGGCCGCGCGGTGTCCGAGCGCTACGCGAAGGGCACGCACTTCGCGGCGCCGACCGAGGACGCGATCGTCGTCGGCGACGAGCTCGCCCGCCGCTGGAACCTCCCGAAGTGGCGCTACACGAACTCCGGCTCGGAGTCCACGATGGACGCGATCCGGATCGCGCGCGGCGTCACGGGGCGCGAGACGATCGTCAAGATCTTCGGCTCCTACCACGGTCACCACGACGGCGTGATGGTCTCGATCGGCGTCGAGTACGACCAGATCGGCGACCACGAGAACCTCGCCTCGCTGCCCTACGGCGCCGGCATCCCGCAGGCGGTCGTCGACCTCACGGTCCCGGTCCCGTTCAACGACGCCGGCGCCATGGAGCGCCGTGTCGAGCGGTTGACCGAGGCGGGCCGCAAGCCCGCCTGCGTGATCATGGAGGCCGCGATGATGAACCTCGGGGTCGTGCTCCCCGAGCCGGGCTACCTCGCGGCGGTGCGCGACATCTGCACGCACCACGAGATCGTGCTGATCTTCGACGAGGTCAAGACCGGCCTGTGCATCGCGGCCGGCGGGGCGACCGAGCGCTTCGGCGTGCAGCCGGACCTCGTGACGCTCGCCAAGGCGCTGGGCGGCGGCATGCCCTCGGGCGCGATCGGCGGCACCGAGGAGGTCATGGCGGCGGTCGAGGACGGCACCGTCTACCAGGTCGGCACCTACAACGGCAACCCGCTCGGGATGGCGGCGATCCGCGCCAACCTGCTCGAGGTCCTGACGCCCGAGGCGTACGAGCACCTCGACCGGCTGAACGACCGCATCCTTTCCGGCTGCGAGGCCGTCATCCGCAAGCACAGCCTGCCCGGCTACGCGGTCGGCGTCGGCTCCAAGGGCTGCGTCACGTTCTCGCCGGCCAAGATCGTCGACTACGAGACGTTCAAGGCCAACCAGGACAAGGACCTGTCCGAGCTGGCGTGGCTCTACAACATGAATCGGGGCATCTTCATGACGCCGGGCCGCGAGGAGGAGTGGACGCTGTCGGTGACCCACGACGACGCGTCGGTGGACACGTACGTCGACGTGTTCGAGGCGATGGCCGACGACCTCATGCGCTGAACCTCGCGCGCGCGTGCGGGAGGTGGGTCGAGCCGCGCGCGAGGATGTGGCGGTCGTTGGCCATCTCACCCGGCTCGAGCGGCTCGTCGTCCCACGGCACGAACGAGCGCGCGTTGCAGTAGTGCGCGACGAACGCGCGGCGCGAGCGCGTCGCGCTGCGGTTCGCGTGCGAGCGGTGCAGCGCGTGGCCGTGGAAGAGCACGGCGTCGCCCGGGTCGAGCACGGCGGCCTGCTCGCGGCCGCCGTACTTGGCGGCGATCGGAGTCAGCTCGTTGCGCGACTCGTCCGGGTCGTCGGCGCCGGTGACCGCGACGATGTCGGCGAGATGCTTGTCGCCGCCGTGGCCGCGCGACTCGTCGGCGTCGGGATAGACCGGCTCGGCCTGGCTGCCGGCGGTGAGCCACAGGCAGCCGTTCTCGGTGTCGGCGCGGTCGAGCGCCACCCACGCCCCGATCAGCGTGTCGGGCTGGGTGATGATGTGGTACGAGTCCTGGTGGTAGCCCTGACCCGGGCTGCCCGGGCCCTTGACGAACAGCATCGTCTGGAGCGCGAGCACGTCGGGCCCGATCAGGCCGGCGACCACGTCGACGATCCCGGGATGGAGCATGTAGCGCTCGTGGATCTCGAGGCGCCGGTGCAGCATGTGGACGCGCAGCAGGTCGGGCTCCTGGACCACCAGCTCCTCGACATGGTCGAGCAGCTCGCCGACCTCGCCGGCGGAGAGCAGCCCGCGGACGATGAGGAAGCCCCGGGAGTGGAATTGGACGTACTGGTCCACCGTCACCGGCGTCGTCGTGATCTGCATGCCCCGACGGTACGCCCGGCGGCACGCCGCGGCGATGGCCACAATGCGCGTGTTGTTGTCCGAGATTGATCAGGTGAGCGCCGGGGAGGTCGTCTACCCGCCCGGCGGGACGCTCGGCCCGCGCTGGCAGAACGACGTCCAGCTCGTGCTCGTGCACGCCGGCAGCGCGCGCATCACGGTTGACCAGGGCGCGCCTTCAACCCACGGACCGGGCTCGGTCCGCCTGCTGCTGCCCGGCCACCGCGAGCACTTCGCGTTCGCGGACGACGCGCCGACGCATCACTCGTGGCTCCAGGCGCGCCTGGCCGGCCCACCGCCGCCGCTGCTCGACCGGCTGCCGGTCGCGCTGCCCGCCTCGGCCGCGCTCACCGAGCTGGTGGGCGCGGCCGTCGCCGCCGCGCGCACGCCGCTCTCCACCGCCGCCCCGCTGCTCGCCGCGCTCGCCGCCGCCGCGATCTGGCGCTACGCGGGCGAGGCGGACTCGCTCGTGCGCGGGCCCGGCGACACCGTCGAGCGCGCACGTGGGTTCCTGCACTCCCACCTGGCCGATCCGGATCTCGACCTCGACCGCGTGGCGCGCGCCGCGCACGTCAGCCCCGCCCATCTCGTGCGGCGCTTCCGCACCGAGCTCGGCGTGACCCCGATGGCCTACCTTTGGCAGCGGCGCGTCGCGACAGGGATCGACCTGCTCGTGCACACCGGCCTCCCGGTCGGCGACATCGCCGCCCGCGCGGGCTTCAAGTCCGTGTACCACTTCTCGCGGCGGGTGAAGGCGCACGCGGGCGTGCCGCCGACCCAGGTCCGCCGCGAGCGGTGGACCGGGTAGGCCGGGGGGTGCGGCGGTGACGCGGGGCGGGGTGGCTCAGCGGAGGAGGCCGGCGAGGCCGTCCTCGTACACGCGCGCGAGGTCGACGAGCGGCACGTCGAGCACGCCGTCGATCTCCAGCACGTCGCCGCCGACCTCCCCGATCACGCGCGCGGCGGCGCCGAACGCGCGCAGGGCCTCCGGCGAGCCCGACACGACGAACGCGCCCGGCCCCTCGCCGAACAGCTCCTCCTCATCGCCCAGCCCGGACACGAACGCGCCGAGGCCGCCGGCGAGGCAGCACTCGGCCAGCGCCACCGCCGCCCCGCCCTCGGCGACGTCGTGCGCGGAGCTGATCGTGCCGGTGCGGACGGCCTGGCGGATCGCGGCATGTAGCGCCTTCAGCTCCCCTAGATCGGCCGCCGGGAGCGGGCCGGCGATCGGCTCGCCGCGGAGCTTCGCGAGCTCGGATGCGGCCAGCGACGGCGACCACGAGCCGGCGGCGACGAGCGCGATCGCCGTGCGCGGCGCGGCGAACCCGAGGCGGCCGGCGCGCGCGGCGTCCGGCAGCTCGCCGACCAGGCCGACGACCGGCGTCGGGTAGATCGGGCCGTCGGCGCCCTCGTTGTAGAGCGAGACGTTGCCGCCTACGACCGGGACGCCGAGCGCGCGGCAGGCGTCGCCGAGGCCCGCCACGGCGCGCGTGAGCTGCCACGCGATGTGCGGCTTCTCCGGGTTGCCGAAGTTCAGGCAGTTCGTGAGCCCGAGCGGCTCGGCGCCGACGCACGCGAGGTTGGCCGCGCACTCGAGCACGGCCTCGACGGAGCCCCGGTACGGGTCGGCGGCGACGCGGCGGCCGTTGCCGTCGATCGCCACGGCGATCGCGGGCCGGGCGCCGTTCGCCGGCGGGAGCAGCAGCACTGCGGCGTCGGCCTGCTCGGGACGCCGGACCGTGCGCGAGCCGACGATGCAGTCGTACTGCTCGAACGCCCAGCGCCGCGAGGCCAGGTTCGGCGAGCCCAGCAGCGCGAGCAGCGCGTCCTCGGCGCCGGCGTCCGCCTCCAGGACCGGCTCCGGCGCGGGGTAGAGCGCGATCGTGGGCTTCGAGGGCGCGAGGTCGTAGGCCGGGCACTCGTCGACCAGCGCGGTGACCGGGATGTCGCCGGCGAGCCGCTCGCCGGCGAACACGCGCAGCCGGCGCGTGTCGGTGACCTCGCCGATCGCGGTCGCGTTGACCTCCCAGCGCGCGCACACGGCCAGCACCTCGTCCAGCCGCGCCGGCTCGACGATGCAGAGCATCCGCTCCTGCGACTCGCTGACCATGATCTCGAACGGCTCCATGTCCGCCTCGCGCAGCGGGACGCGGCGGACGTCGAGATCGATCCCCACGCCGCCCTTGGCGGCCATCTCCGAGGACGACGAGGTCAGCCCGGCGGCCCCCAGGTCCTGCAACGCGACGAGCAGGCCGCGCTCGAGCAGCTCGAGCGAGCACTCGAGCAGCTTCTTCTCCTCGAACGGGTCGCCGATCTGCACGGACGGGCGCTTGTCGTCGGACGCGTCGAGCTCCGCCGACGCCAGCACCGAGGCCCCGCCGATCCCGTCGCGGCCGGTCCGCGCGCCGAAGAGCACGACGACGTTGCCAACACCGGCGGCCGCCGAGCGGATCAGCCGGTCGGCCTCGATCAGCCCCACGCACATCGCGTTGATCAGGCAGTTCTGCTCGTAGGGCGCCTCGAAGTAGATCTCCCCGCCCACGGTCGCCACGCCGATCGAGTTGCCGTAGTGGCCGATCCCGGCGACCGCGCGCTCCAGCAGGTAGCGCGAGCGCGCGGAGGCGGGCTCGCCGAAGCGCAGGGAGTCCAGCACCGCGATCGGCCGCGCGCCGATCGCGAAGATGTCGCGCAGGATGCCGCCGACGCCGGTGGCCGCGCCCTGGAAGGGCTCGACCGCGCTCGGGTGGTTGTGCGACTCGACCTTGAACGCGCACGCGAGCCCGTCGCCCACCGCGACCGCGCCGGCGTTCTCGCCCGGCCCGAGGATGAGCCTGCCGCCCTCCACCGGCAGCGTCTTCAGGATCCGCCGCGAGTGCTTGTAGCCGCAGTGCTCGGACCACATCAGCGAGAACACCGCGAGCTCGACCTCGTTGGGCTCGCGCCCGAGCTTGGAGACGATCAGCTCGTACTCGCCGTCGGTGAGCCCGAGCTCGCGGTGGCGCATCAGACGGGAACGCGGACGGCGGAGGCGAACAGCTTCAGCCCGTCGGCGGAGCCGGTGAGCGGGTCCACGGCGTGCTCCGGGTGCGGCATCAGCCCGACCACGTTGCCGGCCGCGTTGCAGATCCCGGCGACGTCGCGCGCCGAGCCGTTGAAGTTCTCCCCGGGCGCGTAGCGCAGGACGACCTGGCCGGCGGCCTCGAGCTCGTCCAGCACCGGGTCCGGCGCCCAGAAGCGCCCGGTCGTGTGCTTGGCGGGGATCGACAGCTCCTCCCCGACCTCGCACTCGCCCGTCCACGCGGTGGAGGCGTTGACGACCTCGAGCCCGACCTGCCGGCACACGAAGCGCAGCGACGTGTTCGGCAGCAGCGCGCCCGACAGCAGGCCCGCCTCGCACAGCACCTGGAAGCCGTTGCAGATCCCCAGCACGAGCCCCCCGTGGCGCGCGAAGCGCTCGACCTCGGCCATCACCGGGGCGAAGCGCGCGATCGCCCCCGCGCGCAGGTAGTCGCCGTAGGAGAAGCCGCCGGGGACGATCACGGCGTCGACCCCGCGCAAGTCGGCGTCGGCGTGCCAGAGCAGCTCCGCCTCGCCCACCCGCCGCGCGGCGAGCAGCGCGTCGACGTCGTCGCAGGAGCCCGGGAAGCGGATGACGCCGAACCTCACGTTTGGATCTCGTAGTCCTCGATCAGCGGGTTGGCGAGCAGCCGCTCGCACATCTCGCCGACGCGCTCGGGCTCCGGCACGTCGAGCTCCACGAGCCGGCCGACGTGCACGTTCGCCACGCCCTCGAACCCGAGCGCCGGCAGCGCGCGCTCGACCGCCTGGCCCTGGGGATCGAGGATCCCGGCCTTGGGGCGGATGAGGACGCGCACCCTCATGCGGCGACGCGATCCAGCCATCCCTCGAACGGCTCGCCGGCCAGCCGCTCGTAGGCCGTCACGTAGCGCGCGCGTGTCTGCGCGACCACGTCGTCCGGGATCGCGGGCGCGGGCGGCGTCTTGTCCCAGCCGGTGCCGGACGCCCAGTCGCGCACGTACTGCTTGTCGAACGACGGCTGCGGCCGCCCGGGCTCATAGCCGTCGGCGGGCCAGAAGCGCGAGGAGTCCGGCGTGCAGACCTCGTCGCCGAGCGTCAGCACGCCGTCGGCGTCCAGCCCGAACTCGAACTTCGTGTCGGCGAGGATGATCCCCCGCTCCCGCGCGTGGCGGGCGACCGCGCCGTACACCGCGAGCGAGACTTCCCGCAGGCGCTCGGCCAGCTCGCGCGAGCCGACCAGCCGCTCGACCTCCGCGAAGTCGATCGCCTCGTCGTGGCCGACGTCGGCCTTCGTGGACGGCGTGAACAGCGGCTCGGGCAGCCGCTGCGACTCGCGCAGCCCGGCCGGCAGCTCGAGCCCCGAGACCCGGCCGGTCGCCTGGTAGTCCTTCCAGCCCGAGCCGGACAGGTACCCGCGCACCACGCACTCGACCGGCAGCATCGACAGCCGCCGCACGCGCAGCGCGCGGCCGCGCAGCTCGGCCGGCACGCCCTCTGTGGCCGACACGAGGTGGTTGGGGACGATCTGGCGCGTCAGGCCGAACCACAGCGCCGACAGGCCGGTCAGCACGCGCCCCTTGTCGGGGATCGGCGTCGGGTGCACGACGTCGTAGGTGGAGATCCGGTCGGAGGCGACCATCAGCAGATCGCCCCCCGCGTCGTAGAGCTCCCGGACCTTGCCGGAGTGCAGGAGCTGGAGGGTGCCGGTCACCCTCTGCAGGTTACGTCACAGGTCGTACGGGAACTCCGTCAGCGGCTCGCAGCCGTCCTCCGTGACGAGCACCGCGTCCTCGAGCCGGCAGCCGCCGAAGCCGCGCCGGTAGCAGCCCGGCTCGAGCGTGACGACGTCGCCCGCCAGGAGGTCGTCGCCCAGCCGGCCCAGGTTCGGGCGCTCGTGCAGGTCGAGCCCGACCCCGTGCCCGAGCGCGTGGAAGTAGCCGTCCTCCAACAGCTCGCCCGGCTGCTTGGAGAGCTGCGTCGGCTGGCCGGCCTCGTGGAACGGCTCGCAGGAGCGCTCGTACAGCGCGCGGCCGTTCGCGCCCGCGCGGATCTCGGGGTACACCCGCGCGAGCGACTCGCGGCTCAGGCGCCAGTACTCGGCGAGCTCGTCCGACGGCGTGCCGCCGCCCGCCGCGAACGTACGGGTCATGTCCGACCAGCAGCGCGACTCCTTGTCCATCGGCCAGATGTCGACCACAACCGGCTCGCCGGCGCCGATCGGGCCGTGCCCGGACTCGTGGCCGACCGCCGACTGCGGCCCGTGCGCGACGATCACCTCGTCCGGCAGCTCGCAGCCGTGCTCCTCGCAGACCGCCTGCATCGCCGTCCGGACGTCCTCGGAGGCCAGCCCCGGACGCAGCTCGCGGATCAGCTGCGCCGCGGTGGCCATCGCCGCGTCGGCCGCCTTCTGCGCGCGCCGGATGCCCTCCAGCTCGGCCGGCGTCTTGACCCGCCGGCGCAGCACGAAGACGTCGTCGTCGATGGTCACCTCCATTCCCTCGGCGCGCAGGTGGTCGGCGACGAAGAGCGGGAACTCCGGGGGCACCGAGGCCTCGGTGATCCCCAGCTCCCGGCACGCCCGCAGGCTCAGCTCCGCGTCGATCGCGACGCGGTCCAGCCCCGCGGCGATCAGGTCGTCGATGCCGAGCTTCTGCGGATCGAGCACCTCGATGCCCAGCGCCGCGATCCGCTCGGCCTCGAGGATGGTCACCGTGCACGCCCGCCGGCCGTCGGTTTCCAGATACAGGAACGGGTCGAGGATCAGCAGCGGCACCTCGTGGAAGAGGTCCGTCGAGTGGTCGGGCCGCCCGTACATCAAGAGGGAGGGCAAGGAATCACCTCCAGGCGCGCCACGACAGCCCCGGCGTGGCGCGTGTAGTACCCGTAGTCGAAGACGTCGTCGAGGTCGAGCGAGATGCCCGGCTCGCGCTCCAGAAGGGTACGCAGCGGCGTGCCCTCGTCAAACGCCTGCTGCGCGAGCCGCTGCACCATCCGGTAGGCGGCGTCGCGCTGCAGCCCCGACTGGACGAGCGCCAGCAGCACGCGCTGGGAGAACAGCGCGCCGGACGTGAGCTCGAGGTTGGCGCGCATCCGGTCGGCGTGCACCGTCATCCCGCGCACCACGCGCAGCGTCAGGTGCTGGACCTGGTCGAGCAGGATCGTCGCGTCCGGCAGCGCGATCCGCTCGGCGGAGGAGTGCGAGATGTCGCGCTCGTGCCAGAGCGCGACGTTCTCGAGCCCGACCGCCGCGTAGCCGCGCAGCATGCGCGCGAGCCCGCAGATGCGCTCGCACACGACCGGGTTGCGCTTGTGCGGCATGGCGCTCGAGCCCTTCTGGCCGGCGCGGAACGGCTCCTCCACCTCGCGCACCTCGGTCCGCTGCAGGTGGCGGATCTCGGTCGCGAAGCGCTCCAGCCCCGCGCCGGTGAGCGCGATGGCCGAGAGCAGCTCGGCGTGGCGGTCGCGCGGCACCACCTGGGTCGAGACCGGCTCGGCGTCGAGGCCCAGCCGCTCGAGCACCCTGCGCTCGTAGTCGGGCCCGAGGGTCGCGTAGGTCCCGACCGCCCCGGAGATCGCCCCGGTGGCGGCCTGCCCGAACGCGCGCTCGAGCCGGCCGGCGTTGCGGTGAGCCTCCATCGCGAAGCTCGCGAGCTTGAGCCCGAACGTGGTCGGCTCGGCGTGCACGCCGTGGGTGCGCCCGACGCACACCGTGTCCACGTGCGCACGCGCGCGCTCGGCCAGCTCCCACGCGACGGCGCGCGCCTGCGGGACGAGCAGCGCGCCCGCTCGGGTGAGCTGGAGCGCGAGCGCGGTGTCGACCACGTCCGACGACGTCAGCCCGTAGTGGATCCAGCGGCCGGCCGCCCCCGCGGAGGCCGCCAGCACGTCGACGAACGCCGCCGTGTCGTGGTCGGTCACCTTCTCGCGCTCGTTGACCGCCTCGACCGTGAACGTCGCTTGACGGATCGCGTCGAGATCCTGGTCGGTCGGCCCCTCGACCGCCTCCGCGGCCGCCACCTCGACGTCGCGCATCGCCCCCATCCGCGCGGCGTCGGTCCACACCGCGCCGATCTCCGGACGTGTGTAGCGCGCGATCATCCGGCGCGCCATCGTATTGAGCGCGCGCGTGGAATCCGGCCCCCGGGGGCACATGGGCCGGGTGCCGAACCGCATCCTGCTGGTCGAGGACAACGCGGGTGACGCCCAGCTGATGCGGATCGCGTTCGCCGAGGCGCTGCCCGAGGCGCGGCTGTCGGTCGTCACCGACGGCGAGCAGGCGCTCGCCGTGCTGCTGGACGGAGGCGAGCCGCCCCAGCTCGTGCTGCTCGACCTCAACCTCCCGCGGCTCAGCGGCCATGAGGTGCTGGCCGCCGTGCGCGCCGCGGACGACCCGGCCGTGCGGCGGCTGCCGGTCGTCGTCCTCACCACGTCGGACGCCGCCTCCGACGCGGTGCGGTCGTACGAGCTCGGCGCGAACTCGCACATCACCAAACCGCAGGACGTCGACGACCTGTTTGCCGTCGTCGACGCGCTCGCCCGCTACTGGTTCTCGGCCGTCACGCTGCCGTAGCGCGCGCGACGGCGGCGTGCCGGTCTGAGGCGCCGCGTCGCCGCCGGCGAACTTCTTGCAGGTAGAGGGGAGCCCGGATCGGCGCGGCGGGAATCGATCAGTGGCCGCGGGGGTGTGTGTAAATCCAGTTCGATCCCGTCGAACTCAATTGACACACACCCTGCCACGCTCACCTGCCCGCAGCTCGCCGGCGGAACCTAGGCGCTCAAGATCCGCGCGGCCAGCACCGCCGCGTTGCGCGCGTTATCCACCCCCACGCACGCCACCGGCACCCCCGGAGGCATCTGCGCGATCGAGAGCAGCGCGTCCAACCCGCCCGCGACCGACTTCTCCGACGTCAAGGGCACCCCGATGACCGGCAGCTCCGTGTGGGCGGCCACAACCCCCGGCAAGGCCGCGGACAGGCCGGCGCCCGCGATGATCACGCGCAGGCCGCGCATCTTGGCGTTGCGCGCGTAGTCGGCCACGGTGTCGGGCTGGCGGTGCGCGGACATCACGCGGACCTCGTGCAGGATGCCGCGCTGCTTGAGCTCCTGGGAGGCGGGATCCATGGCCGGCATGTCGGACTTCGAGCCCATGACGATCCCGACGCGCGGCGTGTCGATGTCGAGGCCCTCGAGCTCAGCCTCGACCTCCACCTCCGTGACGGGCTCGCTCATGCGGCGATGTCTCGGCGCAGCGTCTTGCCGTCGAAGGAGATCACGTCGGCGCCAGCATACGCGGCGGTGCGGGCCGCCTGCCGGTCGAAGCCGAGCGCCGTCACGTTCAGCACGCGCCCGCCGGCCGTCACGACCGAGCCGTCGCGCCGTGCGGTGCCCGCGTGGGTGACCTCGACGCCGTCGGGCACCGCGTCCAGGCCGCTGATCACGTCGCCGGCGGACGACGACGCCGGGTAGCCGCGCGAGGCGAGCACGACCGTGACCGCGCTGCGCGGGTCCCACTCCAGCGCGGCGCCGCGCAGGCCGCCCGGGCGCGTGGCGCGCTCGAGCAGCTCGACCAGATCCGATCGCAGGCGCGGCAGCACCGCCTGGGTCTCCGGATCGCCGAAGCGGACGTTGAACTCGAGCACCTGCGGGCCCGCCGAAGTCAGCATCAGGCCCGCGTACAAGACGCCGTGGAACGGCGTGCCGCGGCGCGCCAGCTCCTCCACCACGGGCTGGAGGATCCCCGCCCGCACCTCCTCCAGCAGCTCCGCGTCGACCTCCTCCACCGGCGAGTAGGCGCCCATACCGCCGGTGTTGGGCCCAGTGTCCCCGTCGCCGATGCGCTTGAAGTCCCGCGCGGGCGCCAACGGCAGCGCGGTCTCGCCGTCGCACAGCGCGAGCACCGACAGCTCGCGGCCCACCAGGAACTCCTCGACGACCACCGGCACGTCGCCGAACCGGCGCTCGACCAGCATCGCCTCCAGCGCCACACGCGCCGACGCCTCGTCCGGCGCGATGACCACGCCCTTGCCGGCCGCCAGCCCGTCGGCCTTCAGGACCGCCGGATAGCCCGCGATCGCCGCCAACCCGTCAGCCACGTCGCGCACGACCACATGGCCCCCGGTCGGGACGCCGGCCGCCCCCATCACCTCCTTGGCGTACGCCTTGGAGCCCTCCAGCCGCGCCGCGTCCGCGCCCGGCCCGAAGCAGGCGACCCCCGCCCGCCCGCACCGATCGGCGAAGCCGGCCACCAGCGGCGCCTCCGGCCCGACCACCACCAGATCGACGCCGGCGGCGGCGATCCGCGCAGGGTCGTCGGCGCCCTCGAAGGCCGCCGCGTCGCCGGCGATCCCGGCGTTCCCGGGCGCGCAGAGGACCTCGACGTCGCGCGGCGACCGCCGCAGCGCCCGCACGATCGCGTGCTCGCGCCCGCCGCCGCCGACGACGAGGATCCTCAAAGCGCGGCGATGAAGTCGTCGATCGGGATCGCGGCGAGCGACTCGTAGTGGCCGGTCCCGCGGGAGCCGAGCTCCAGCGAGATCCGCGCCATCGTCTTCTCGTCCGGCGCCTCGATGATGTTCACGAAGTCGAAGTGCCCGAGCGTGGCCCACTGCGCCTTGACCGTCGCCCCGAGCTGCTCGACCTCGCGATTGACCTCCCGGATCCGCTGCGGGTTGTTCTTGACCGTCTGGATGCCCTCCGGCGTAAGCGTCGAGAGCATGATGTAGGTCGGCACGGCTTCCTCCTCGCGTGGACTCCCGACTCTTCTACCGAAACGCCCGGCGGCATGCGGTGTTCCAACCGATGATGCACCTCCGCCTCACCCTGGCGGCGGCGCTCGTCGCCGTGCTCGCGGCGGCCGCGCCCGCCTCTGCCGCCCCCCCGACGCTGGGCGAGCTCAAGCGCTGCTACGTCGCGCTGCGCCCGGACGCGCTCGAGCCGGTCGACGTGCACGCAGGCGGCTTCACGCCGATGGCGGTCGTCGATTTCTCGATCATGCTCAACGGCGTGCCGCAGCCGCCGCCGCCCTCCGCGCAGGCGGATCCCGCCGGCGACCTGCCGCCCGGGTCGGTCCCCGCGCCGTACGTGGCGTCGGGGCAGCTGCCGTTCACGCTGACGCTGACCGAGCACAACAACGCGGCCAACACCGTGTCGCGGAGCAGCAAGGTGACCGCCCTGTCGGTCATCCAGACGCCGGCGCGGGCGTCGACCCACCGGCGGGTGCGCTTCCGCGGCCGCGGCTTCACGCGCGAGGGCGCGGTCTACGCGCACTACGTGTTCCGGGGCAAGTCGCGCGCGACCCGCCGCGTCGCCAAGCCCTACGGTGACTGCGGCCTGTTCTCGGTGCGCATGCGCCAGTTCCCGTTCCGGCACACGCGCACGGGCGACTGGACGATCCAGTTCGACCAGTCCCAGCGCTACGACGCCGCGACGTCCCCCGCCGCGACCCTCGTGGTGAAGGTGCGGCGGAGGATCAGGCGCTAAGTACCGGCATTCGTAAGTACGCACGGTTCCGGCGGCCGCCGATCACCGCCTGACGCCACCCGGCGACCGGTCATGTGCCCCGGCACACTCGCGGATCACCGTGCGGCGTCAGCCGGCGCCGGCGACCACCGGCGACCGCACGTACTTGCGAACACCGGTACTAGGCCCCGACCGGCTCGGGCGCCAGGGCGCGCGTGCGGTCGAAGCGCAGGTCGCCGTCGTCGGCGTCCACCGTCACGCGGTCGCCGGCGGCGAAGTCGCCCTTGAGCAGGCCGAGCGCGAGCGGGTCGACGAGCCGCTTGGAGATGATCCGCTTGAGCGGCCGTGCGCCGTAGGTCGGGTCGTAGCCGAGGTCGCCGAGCAGGTCGCGCGCGGCGTCGGTGAGCTCGACGGTCACGTCGCGCTCGGCGACGCGGCCGATCAGGCGCGCCACCTGGAGGTCGACGATCTGCCGCAGCTGCTCGCGCGTGAGCGGCTCGAACTCGACGATGTCGTCGAGGCGGTTGATGAACTCCGGCTTGAACTCGCTCTCCACGCCGGCGCGGCCGCCCGGGATGTTCGAGGTCATGATCAG
>JBIOTP010000321.1:0-15655 GCA_044865965.1 Solirubrobacteraceae bacterium | reverse complement strand
AGGCGATGGCCGGCTCGGCCTGATCGGCGGCGTGCGCGCCGGACACGGCGACCGTGGACAGGATCGCCACGCCGACCGCGCCGCCGATCTGGAAGGAGGCGTTGTTCAGGCCCGCGGCCAGCCCGGCGTCGCCCGAAGAGGTCGGCGGCGCGCCCGCCCAGCAGCAGCAGCCCGCCGAAGCTGAGCAGGTACGCGCTCAGCACCCACTGGAGGTCGCCGGCCGAGAAGCCGAGATCGGCGTCGATCGACGGCAGCGCGACGACCACGATCGCGGAGTCGAGGATCACCATGAAGAAGGCCGTGCACAGCAGCGCGAGCGCCTTCCATCGCCGTGGATCGGGCTCAGATTCGGTCGCGCTTGTGCCGTAGCGGGGAGAGGCGGTCATTCGGTCGCTCCTGGGTTGCGGTTGCGCGAGAGTATCAGTTAGTCCTAGAAAACAAGTACGGCTACCTACACTAGGAGTAGCGGTGTTCTAGACTGGTTGGCATGGCGACGATGCGCACGTACGGCGATGGCTGCGGGATCGCGCATGCGCTCGACCTCGTCGGCGAGCGCTGGGCGCTGCTCGTCGTGCGCGAGTTGCTGCTCGGCCCCAAGCGGTTCACCGACCTGCGCGATGGACTCCCCAACGCCAGCCCCAACGTGCTCGCCCAGCGCCTGCGCGAACTCGAGCAGGCCGCGGTCGTCCAGCGCCGCAAGCTGCCGCCGCCCGCCGCCTCCTGGATCTACGAACTGACCGACTGGGGGCGCGAGCTCAAGCCGATCGTGCTCTCACTCGGTACCTGGGCGGTCCGCTCGCCATCGTTCCCCCGCGACGCCCCCGTCGGCACCGACTCCGTCATCCTCGCCCTCGGCACGTTCTTCGACGCCGATGCCGCCGACGACCTCAGCGCCCACTACGAGCTACGCCTGCGCGAGAACACGTTTCACGTCCGGGTCGCCGATCGCGTAATCGAAATCGATCGCGGCGCCGCCGACGACCCGGACGCGACGATCGAAACCGACGCCGCGACCCTCAGCGCGCTGATCTGGGACGGCCGCGAGCTCGCCGCTGCGCTGCGCGCCGGCGACATCACGATCGACGGCGACCACCGCGCCGTGACCCGCTTCCTCGAGCTGTTCCCCCAGCCCCAGCCGGCCGCTCCGGCGGCGTAGACGCTGGCGGCCCCCGCCCGTAGGCGCGCCAACACGAGTCGGCGATCCGAAGCCGACGACGCCGTGAACGAGCTCACGCGCCCCCACGGCTGGCCGAGCCGTGGCGCTACGAACGCGTCGCCGCACCGCGTCGACGGTGCCGCAAGCCAATCGAAGCGAGCGTGTCGGGTCCGCCACACGCGCTCCCTCCGGACGAGGTGCACTCGTCAGGGGCGGCGGCGTTCGCGTGCTCGCTTCGTCTTGGCCGAGCGACAGCGACGGACCTGGCGCGGGCATGATTCGCCCGTAGCGAGCAGCGCATCGACCCGGCTGCGCTGGGCGGTCGAGGCGCTCGACGTCGTCCCTGGCGATCGCATCCTCGAGGTGGGATGCGGGCACGGCGTGGCCGTCTCGCTGATCTGTGAGCGGCTCGGTGGCGGCCGAATCACGGCGGTCGACCGCTCCCCGAGGATGATCGAGATGGCAAAGCGGCGGAACCAGGCTCACGCGCGCAAGGCGCGGTTCATCGCGGCCAGCTTCGAGGAGGCCGATCTCGGGGACGAGATCTACGACAAGGTCTTCGCCGTCCACGTCGCAGCGCTCCACGAGCCGGGAGGGGCGCTGGAGATCGTTCGGCGACGGCTCGCTCCCGATGGGCGCCTCTACCTGTTCAGCCAGGCGCCGGGATGGCAGGCATCGTCCCAGGCGGAGGGGTTCGGCGCGGAGCTCAGCGGCGTGCTGGAGCGGGCTGGCTTCGAGATCGAGGAGACGTTGGTGAAGGATCTCGGGACCGGCTTCGCCGTCGCCGTCGTTGCTCGAACCTCCCAGTGACCGGCGGCCGACTTGCGCTTGCGGGCGCGGAAACGACGTCTCGACCGTTGAGAATGGTGGCCCTCGCTTCGGACGAGCGTCGCGCACCTGGCCGACGAGCCGCCGTTTTGGGCTCGCTGAGCCAAAGCACGAGCGCGCGATCTCCAACATGACATCGCCCCCCGGGGACGCGCCGGCGCCGGCGAAGCGGCCCCGTCCGCCGTGCGATTGGGGCGAGATCGCATGACCGTGTCCGTTGGGTTCGATCCCGCGGGTCGGCGACGATTGCCCGCGACCATGCGGAGGAGATCATCGCGGTGTGATCCATGGCCGTCCGACACGCCTCCGGGTCGCCCAAGGCGGTCACCCGTCGTCTCGGCAGTGTCGCGCGCCAGGCTGATCGGAGGCTGCTCGGCTCACAACGCCGCCTTCGTCGTCTGGGGGATGGTCGCGACTACGACGAGTGGGGCGCTCCGGGCTGGGGCTTCGACTCGATCGAGCCCTACCTTCGTCGCGCCGAGCGGACGATCCGGACGCGCCGGCTGGGCGCCGTGGAGCTCGGGCCGTGGGCGCGAGCCGCGCACGAGGCGGCGCCGGAGGCCGGGATCCCGGTCCTCGACGACCTCAACGACCTCTCCAGCCCGGAAGGGGCCGCCCATGTGCCGGTCAACGCGGATGGCTTCGCCCGGTGGAACACGGCGTTCGCCTATCTCTGGACGACGCGCGCGCCCGCGACAACCTCACGGTGATCGGCGACGCACTCGTCGACCGGGTGCTCCTGGACGGTCGCCGGGCACGAGGCGCGGTCGCGCTCGTCGCGGGGGAGAGGGTCGACCTCAGCGCCGAGCTCGTGATCGTCAGCGCGGGCGCCTTCGGCTCGCCGGGTGTGCTGATGCGAAGCGGCATCGGCGCGGGCGATCAGCTCGCCGGGCTGGGGATCGCGTCGATGGGTGTCGGCGGATAGCGCATCCCTTGCTGGGCGGCTGCCGGCCGGCCCCGAGCGAGGGCTCTCGGCGAGCAACGGGTGGCTGTTGCTCGCCGAGCGGGGCCCTCGGATGCGCTGCGCGTGGATGCCCGTTGGCTGGCGTGTGCGAGGTTCGGTGGCGCGGTGGCGTGGGGACGTGGCGGCTAGCGGGCGTTCCACGACGCGGGGTCGCGGACCGCTTCCACGACGTCGTGGATCGCGGAAATGACGAGTTGGGGCTGTTGGTGGTGGATGTCGTGGCCGCTGCGCTTGGCGATGGCGTGCTTGCTGTGCGGGACCAGGGCGGCGATCTCGTTCTGCAGCTGGCGCCACAGGCGCTCGTCCGCGGCGCCCAGGCGGGCATTGGACTCGGGCTGGTCGGGATGGCCGTGGGTGAGCACGAACAGCGGCATGGGGTGCGGTGGCGAGCCGGCGAGCGCGGCGCGCGTCTGCGCGAGGCTGGCCTCCATGTCGATCTGCTCGGGGTCGACGATCGCGGGCGGCCTCGCCCGCAGCGCTCGCACGGTGGCGCGCCACTCGGCGCGTGGGAACAGCGTCTTGAGCATCGCGATGCGGCGCGCGTAGTAGTTCTGGTGCACGGCGTCGAGCAGCACGAGGCCGCGGACCTGGTCGGGGTGCTCGCTCGCGTAGAGCTGGGCGAAGAGTCCGCCGTCGGAATGGCCGACGAGCACGTACGGTCCGGGGACCTTGGCGGCGGCCAGCAGCGCGTGCAGGTCGGCGACGACGTCGCGGCCGGTGCGCGGAGTCGGCGCGGGGTCGCTGCGGCCCCAGGGGCCGTTGGCGGGGTCGTAGCTGCAGGCGCGGGTGGTCCGGGCGACCTCGTCTTGGATGCCGACCCAGTCCGTCGTGAGCCCGCCCTGGAAGACGACGGTGGGGCTCCCGGAGCCCGTGCAGCGGAGGAAGAGCCTGCGGGCGCCGATGCTGAAGCGGCCCGAATAGGGGCCGGCGACCGCCATCTTCGGCGGCGCCTCGGTGACCTCGAAGCGGAGGATGCGATCGGGCTCGCCGCGGTCGACCTCGATACGCACGGAGCCCCGGCTGCCCGACCGGGTCTCGATCAGCGCGATCGCCTTGGTGGCGGTGGGCGGAGCGGCGAAGCCGGTGAAGGTGAACGGGCCGCGTTCGGCGGCCGTGTGCGCGAGCGACGCCACGACCTGGGACGCCGGCATCGCGACGGCGAGGAACTCGGGCGCGAAGCGGGCGCGCACCTCGGCCTCGCTGAGCCGCGCCGCGCCGCTGTTGAGCTGGTCCAGAGTCCAGCGCACCTGTCGCCCGACCGGGGTGGCGGGGATCTTCACGGCGGCCGCCGGGGCCAGGGTGTGGCCCGAGTCGATGCGCCGGCGAGCGCCCAGCTTGACGAGGGCGAAGCGAGCGCCGCCCGGCTCCGAGAGCCGCGCCGTCGCGCTGGTGCCGTGGACGTCGATGTCGACCGAGTGGTTGGCAGCCCGGTTCAGCGCGGCGGGGTCGAGCTGCGACCTGCGCGCCTCGATCGTCTGCGCGCAGTCGCGGCCCCGCGCGGAGGGGGTGAGCTGGGCGCAGCCGCGGGCGCTGTCGCCGTTCGCCAGCGCCCGCAGATAGGTGCTGGCCGTCGTGCTGATCTTCCCCTCGTTCGTGCCGGATTCGATCGTGCACCCGGCCGCGCCGGCGGCGACGAGTGCGAGGACGGGCACGGCGAGCATGCCGCGTCCGATACTGCCCATGCTTGTCAATGGTCTGGTCATGCGCCGACCGTACGGGCGCGCCGGCCTCCTGCCATCGGGCGCACGACCGATCTCGCGCTCCTCCCTGGGCACGGTCTTGCCGCGCCGTCTCCTCCGAAGGAAGGAGCCGCGGCTGCACTTCACGGCGGTCGTCCTGGCGTACCAGGCCGGGCTGGTGCGGCCGCCTCCTTCCTGAGTAGGAGAGCCGGGCGCGAACCCTCCCTGAGGAGGGCGCCAGAACCCTCCCTGGCGCCGATGGCAAGCGGCGTCGCCGTGCGTAGCTTCGACGGCATGCAATCCGCCCCCATCCGCCTCGACCGGGTGACCAAGCGCTACGGGCCCATGACGGCCGTCGAGGACCTCTCCTTCCAGGCCCGCGCCGGGGCGATCACCGGCTTCCTGGGCCCCAACGGCGCCGGCAAGAGCACGACGCTGCGTATGCTGCTCGGCCTCGCCACCGCGACGGCGGGCTCGGCCACCATCCTCGGCCGGCGATACCACGAGCTCGACGATCCCACCGCCACCGTCGGGGCCGTGCTGGACGCGAATGCGTTCCACCCGTGGCGCTCGGCGCGCAGGCATCTGCGCATCATCGCGGCGGCCGCGGGGGTGCCGGCCGAGCGCGTCGGCGCGGTGCTGGACGAGGTCGGCCTGGCCGACGCGGCGGAGCGCCGCGTCGGCGGCATCTCGCTCGGCATGCGCCAGCGTCTGGGACTGGCCGGCGCGCTGCTCGGCCGCCCGCGCGTCCTGCTCCTCGACGAGCCGGCCAACGGCCTGGACCCCGACGGCATCCGCTGGCTGCGCAGCTTCCTGCGTTCCTACGCCGACGCCGGCAACACCGTGCTGGTCTCCAGCCACCTGCTGTCCGAGGTCCAGCAGACCGTCGATGACGTCGTGATCATCGCCAACGGTCGGCTGCGGCTCCAGGGCTCGCTGGACGAGCTCAACGCCCGCGCCGGCCGGACGGTCGAGGTGCGCACGAGGCAGGCCGGCGAGCTGCGCGGGCGGCTCGCCGCGCTGGGCATCGACGCCACGCGTTCGGGCGACGACAGGCTCACCGTCGCCGGGGCGACCGCCGAGACGGTCGGGGAGGTCGCGGCGCTCGGCGCCCCGCGCGGGCGGCGGCGGTCACTCGAGCGCGAAACGGGTTGGGATCCGGTTCGCGCCCGGCCGCGATGTCCGCGGCCATGCGCGCGTTCAGCACCATGAAGTAGACGTTCGCATCGAGCTGGCCGCCGAACTCAAAAAACCGCCGGCCGCGGCGCCGAACGCGTCCTGTGCCGCTTCCGGCTGCTCGTCGAGCAGCGCGTCCAGGCCGCGGAGCGCGGCCAGGAGGGCGTGTCCAAGCGCATCGGGCAGGACCGGGGGGAGGCGCTCAGCCTCGGCGAGGCGCTCGAGCTCTCGCCGTGCGTCGTCCGGGCGGCCAAGGAGCAGGGCGACCTGCGCGGGTTCATAGCTGAGTGCGTCGCAGCGCTCGGACGTCACACAGCTCGCGGCGAGCTTCGCCGGCGAGAACGGCGTCGGTGGTGAGGTCGTCGCGGCCGATCTGCGCGCCGTGCAGCGCGAGCTCCGCGAGCACGAGCTCGCTCCCCGGCTGGGTGCGCCAGTACACCGCGGCGCGTTCCAGCGCGGGCCCGGCGTCGCGCAACCGGCCGGCTTTGACGAGCGTCACCGCCTCGCGGTCGGACAGCTCGTCGATCGGATAGTCAGGGCCGGAGTGGGCTTCGTGCCAGGCGCGTCCCTCCAGGCGGGCCTCCGCGTTGTGCCGGTGCCACGTTCGCGCCAGCTCCCAGCGCCCGAGCGCCCAGTAGCTGTCCGGCAGCCGCTCGTGGACGCGCAGGTCGTGATAGCGCGCCATGTTGCCCGCCTCTCGCGCGCGCTCGGCGTCGGCGTCGTTGCGGTCCTGCGAGTCGAGGTCCACGGCCAGGAGCCGCTCGAGTTCGCCCTTCATCGGCGCCCGCGTCGCCTGCGCCGGCGCAGCCTGCGGTGCGGCCGGCCGGGACGCTGGCGGACATCGATGTCGATGATCAGCGTGCCCTGGCCACGCGCCTGCGCGAAGCGGCGGCGACGGATGCCGCCGTGCACGTCATGGAACCGGGCGTGCCTCTGCACGACGATCACGGAGCGCGCGCCGCGCAGCCGCCTGCGCAGTTGCGCGGTCGTCAGCCGATCGTTGCCGAGGAACCGGCGCAGCCGGGCAGCCACGTTCTCGTCGGCGAGGGCACCCCTGATCGCGTACTCGGTCCAGGGGCGTCCGGTCTGCATCCCCGCACTGGGCGCGCTCAGGGTCCTCCAGCGCCCACCCTTGCACTCGATCCGGTACCGCATCAAGGGCGGCTCGCTTCGCTCGCCCGGCGCTGGCTGCGGGCGGCCGCAGGCGGCCGGCCGTCCTCGCCGGCGCCACCGAGGCCGGGGCGCGGCTCAGGAGTCGCGAGAGAGTCCGCCGGGCGATCAGCTCGACGATGCCGCGGCCCTGCATGACCGGGTCCGGTAGCTATGCCGACCCGCGTCAGTCAAGCGCACCGCTTCGCGGCAGCCTGCGGCCGGCCCTGCCGGGCTGCGCCTGACAGCCACGGGCCCCGGCTTCGCTGATGTGCTGGGTAAGCCGGCTGCGCCGGAGGTGGCGCAAGCACCGCGAGGCCACGACAGGACCGAACCGCGGTGTACCAGCTACGAGGTACACTAGCTCCATGGCGTCCGTGCACCCACGAGTCCAAGTGACCGTCGACCCCGAACTCGCCGCCGCGATGGACGCGGTCGACGCCCACCCGCGCAGCCGTTCGCGTCTGATCCGCGACCTCGCGATCCGCGGCGCCGAGGCCGAACGTGACGCGCGCCGCCGAGAAGGCGAGGCGATCGAGCACCTTCTGAGCATCGCCCACGGCGAGACCGACTACGACTTCGAGGCCGCGCGTGCGATCCACGCCGAGCGGGAGGCCGGCTATGACTAAGCCGTTCGCGAGCGTTCCGCTCGTGGTCGACACCTCCGCCTGGGTCCGACAGCGCGACCCCGAGGTCCTCGCGCGCTGGGACGCCACCGCGCGCGCCAGGCTCTTCGCGTCGTGTCCCGTTGTCGCACTCGAGCTGCTGGCGGGAGCCCGCGACGAAGCCGAATACACGAGACTGTCCGCCGACTTCGGCGCGCTCCCACAGGCACCCGTCACCGCGAGCGCGTGCCGCGCCGCGCTTGCCGCCTCGCGCGAGCTGCGCGGCAGCCGGCGACTCCCAGCCGCCGACTACCTGATTGCCGCCGCGGCCGCCGAGCGCGGATTCGGCGTGCTCCACGAGGACCGTCACTTCGACACGCTGGCCGGCGTACTCGGGTTCCCAAGCGTGCGGCTGACCATCTGAAGCCGCGCAGATCGGACGGTCGATCAGGAAGCCTGGAGCCGCCATCGACACACCGTCGCGCACGAGACGCCCACCGCTGCCGCCGCGCGCGCTGTGTCTTGCCCTCGGCGGCGAGCGACAGCACCGCCGCGACCTGGGCATCGCCGTATGCCGAAGGGTTCGTGGCTGCCACGGAGTGCCAGAAAGCTAGGCGCGGCGACGCTCGGATAGTTCGACGAGGTTGCCGTCAGGGTCGCGCAGGTACAACGAGCGGATCGGTCCCTCCGCTCCCGTGCGGTCAACGGGGCCGAGTTCGATCGGGATGTCGGCCGAAGCGAGCTCGTCCATGACATCCTCAAGCCGCCCCTCAACGAGGTAGCAGAGGTCTGCGCTGCCCGGCGTCGGTAGGCGGGCGTGCGGTGCGATCTCGGCGCCGGCCGGGTGCATGTTGAGCTTCTGAGACCCGAACCGCAGCGCCACGCGACCCTCACCGAACACCTCCCGGCGCATGCCGAGTCGCTCATAGAACGCTACGGTCGCCTCGACGTCGGCGACGGTCAGGACGACGTGATCGAGCGCGCGGATGCGCATCCGCTTCGACGATATCTTCAGGGCGCCGAGAGCGCTCTCTTGGTCCTCTCGTCGGCGGGGTAGAACGCCTCCACCGAGAGCTCGGCGAGGGTGATGTCGGTAGCCGTGCCGAAGGTGGTCACGGTGCTGAAGAACGACAGGTCCTCGTCGCGGAGGCGCAGGCGGTGCATCAGCAGGGGCTCTGAGCTGTCGACGATGCTGTTGAGGCTCACGCCCGGGTACGCGCTCAGCTCGTTGTAGAGCCGCTGCAGCTCGGGGTCTCCGGTCAGCGCTGCCTGGCGGCGCACGCGAGAGATGATGTGGCCGCTCCACTCGGCGAAGTTGAGGATCCGGGACGCCATCCCGTCCGGATGAAGCGCGATCCGAAAGACGTTCGCGGGCGGCTCGAGCAGCTCGGGGGCGACGCCCTCGGTAAGGCGGGCGATCCCATCGTTCGCGGCGACCTGGTTCCAGTGGCGATCGACGATCGCCGCCGGGTAGGGCCGGTGCGCCGCGAGGAAGCGGTCCAGTGCCTCGCGAACCGGCGCCATCTCGTCTTCCTGGAGCGAGCGCTGCGGGTAAACGGGGGCATAGCCGGCCGCCAGCAGGAGTCCGTTTCGCTCGCGTAGCGGCACATCGAGCTGCTCGGTGAGGTGGAGGACCATCTCCCGGCTCGGCCGGGCGCGGCCGGTCTCGATGAAGCTCAGATATCGCGTCGATACGGCCGAGTCGCTTGCCAGCGCCATCTGGCTCAGCTTGCGGCGGGTCCTCCAGTCTCGGATCAGCTTGCCGACGGTGAGCTCGGTCGTTGCGGTCTGCACCGCTCGCAGACTAGGCGGAGACGCGGCACGCGGCCATTACCAGGTAGGTAATCGACAGCGGCGTCCGGCAGGTGCACCGTGACGAGCATGATCACGTCAGAGGTACTCCGGCGCACCCGAACCAGCCAGGATCACGCCGCAGCGCCGGCCTCCCCGAGCGTCGGCCTGGCCATCCTCTTGGTCGGCACCTTCATGGCGGCGCTCGACGCGGCGATCGCCAACGTCGCGGGGCCCGACATCCGGGCGGACCTCGGCGTCTCCGGCACGACGCTCGTCCTGGCGCTGTCCGGCTACACGCTGAGCTACGCGATGCTCCTGATCACGGGGGCCCGGCTTGGCGACGACTTCGGCCACCGCAGGCTGTTTCTGCTCGGGCTCGGTGGATTCACCGTGGCGTCGCTCGCCTGCGGCGCCGCCCCTGACGGAGTGTCCCTGATCGTCTCGCGGGTGATCCAGGGAGCCGCCTGCGCGATGATGACCCCGCAGGTCGCGACGATCATCCAGCTTCGGTACGAGGGAGCGGCGCGGGCCCGCGCCCTGGCCCTCTTCGCGACCGTGTTGGCGATCGGGGTCGTCGCCGGGCAGGTGCTCGGCGGCCTCTTGGTGAGTGCCAACCTCCTGGGCCTCTCCTGGCGACCGGTGTTCCTGGTCAACGTGCCGATCGGGATCGCCCTGGTGCTCGGCGGGCGCCGCACGCTTCCGTTCACCAGGGCTCCCGACCGGCGCCGCCTCGACCTCGGCGGGGTGGTGCTGTGCGCCGGCGCGCTGCTGTTGATCCTCCTGCCGATGCTGCTCGGGCGCGAGCGGGGCTGGCCTGCGTGGACGTTCGTCGCCATGGCCGCCGGTCTCGGCGTCGCGGCGGCGGCCGCGGCCCACTTCCGCCGGCTGAGCCGCCGGGGCGGAAGCCCGCTCCTCGACCCGCAGATCGTCGCCGATGGCGGCTTCGCAACCGCGCTCGGCTCGCTGGGCGTCAGCACCGTTGCCTGGGGCGGATTCCTCTTCTCGTTCACGCTCTACCTGCAGGACGGCCTCGGCTACAGCGCCGTTCACTCCGGGCTCGCGTTCATCCCCTACGGGGCCGGCTTCGCGGTCGCCAGCGTCACCCACGCACGGCTGCCAGAGCGCGTTCGCTCTCATCTGCCGGGTCTCGGTCTGGGAGTGGCCGCGGCGGCCTACGCGGCGCTCGGTTTGCTCGATCGAGCCACGTGGCACCCGCTCGGCTCCGCCGCCCTGCTCGCGCTGGCAGGCGCCGGCTACGGCGCCGGATTCAGCCCGGTGATGGCCGCCGGGGTGGCGCGCGTGCCGCCCAGGCGCGCGCGCGACGCGAGCGGGATCCTCACCACCGTGATCCAGGTGAGCTACGCCGTCGGCCTCACGGCGCTTGGCAGCCTCTTCCTCGCTCGCGCGGAGCTCCACATCCCGCACGCGAGCGGCCACGCATTCATGACCGTCTCGATGGTGCTCGCGGGCTTGGCTCTGACGGGTGCTGCGCTCGCGGCGCGACGGGAACGCGTTGCGGTTCTCCGGCCGCTCCGGGCGCGGCTGGCGTTCCGTCGGACGCAGTCGTGAGCGCTCGTCGGGCGCACTCCTCAGGCGTTCGCTCGCCGCCCGGCTGGCACAATGCCGCCGTGAGGACGACATGGATGTCCAGGTACTGATCGACAAGCTCGACGACCTCGTCCACGACGCCAAGGTCGTCCCCCTGACGGACCAGGTGCGCATCGACAAGGAGGAGATCTACGACATCCTCGACCAGCTGCGCGCCATCCTCCCCGAGGAGATCAAGCAGGCGCGCTGGATCGTCAAGGAGGCGCATGCGAGCCGGCCGGACCTGGTCCCGGCGCTCGCCGCCGGCAGCCTCGAGATCCTGGAGCTCGTCGACAAGATGGACGACCTCGTCCACCGCGCCAAGCCCGTCCCGTTCACGAGCGACGCGCGGCTGGACAAGGAGAAGACGTACGAGCTCCTCGATCGGATGCGCGCCACCCTCCCGGAGGAGATCAAGCAGGCGCGCTGGATCGTCAAGGAGCACCGCGAGATCCTCTCCGCGCCGGAGGCCGCGCAGGCGTCGACCCCCGCCGAGCCCGACGCCGTCGTGCTCGGCGCGCTGATCGCCGCGCATCCGCGCATGGTCCACGTCGACGACCTGCGCGCCGAGTTGCCGGACGTCGCGGGCGTCGACGAGATCGTCTCCCGGCTGACAGACGACGGGCTCGCGCAGCAGACCGGCGATCGCGTCGTCGCGACCCGCGCGGCGGTCCGCTTCGCGGAGCTCCGCAGGTAGCCCACCCGGAAATCTCAGGGGCTCTCCATCGACGCGGGCAGGGTCCTGGGCCGGGCCCAGGGCGAGGTTGGGCCGCGGGACTCTGGTGAGCCCACCGGTTTTCGCCGTAGCGTCGCGCGCCCGGGATCGCGACCATGACTACGTCCCGGACGTCGTCGAGCGCCGCTACGGCACCAATCCGCGGCTGCGCGACTCCGACGGCGACGGCGTCGACGACGCGGCCGAGATCAGGGCCGGCACCCAGCGGGGATCGCGGCCCACCGGCCGGGCGGCCTCGGACCAGATTCCGACGGGGGGCGGGGGCCCGCCCCACGGAACGGGCGGAAGCATGCCCGGTGGCGGCAAGCCGTCGAGCGGGCGCGGCGCGAGCGACGAGGCTCCGGCTCGCGGCGAGGGCGGCGACTTCTACCACCCCCCGCCCTACACCGCCAGTCGCGCATCCTCGGCGGTCCGGGCAACGATCCGCGCAACCTCGTGCCGCTACCAGTGCGCTTCAACAGCAGCACCGTGTCGACGTTCGAGAAGCGGATCAAGGACGCGGCGCTGCGGGAGCACGTCTCCGTCGAGGTCAGCGCGGAATATGACAACCCGAGTCCGCCGCCCAGGAAGTCCTCGAGGATCCCGTCGGGGGTCCCGGAGGCGTGTTCTTCCCGCCATATCTGTGGTGGCCCGAGGAAGGCTCGCTGCTGATGTGGGGGCAGCTCGCCGAAACGCAGGATCTCTACTGGCTCACGGACGGTGACCCCGACCGCTGGCCGGTCATCGCCACCCGGGGCCGCGAGCTGGTGCACGCCCGGCTGGAGATGACCGCCACCGAGCTGATCCTCGCGCTTCTCACCGGCCGACCCGAGCTGCCCGACTTCCTGCCCACCCTGGCTCACCGCAGCCATCACGAGTTCGAACAGCCATGGGTCCCGAGCTGATCCGTGCCGGCGGCCCAGACTTCTCCCGCGGCGCCACGAGAGCCCGGGACCGGCGCGGCCGCCAGCTTGTCGAGGAGCTGCCGGAGCACGATCGCCTCCTCGTCGGTCAGCCGTGCGCGCAGGCGCTCGTCGTGCCGGACGGCGACCTCGCGCAGTCGCGCGAAGAGCTTCTCGCCGGCTGGGGTGAGCGCCGTGCGCTGCACGCGGCGATTGCCGGCCTCGCGCCAGCGGCGGACGAGTCCCCGAGACTCGAGGGCGTTGAGGTGGTGGGTCAGGGTGGCGCTGGTTATCCCCATCGCCTCGGCCATCCGGGCCTGATTGCCCCACTCCTGGGAGCGCACCAGGAGCAGGACCTGCCAGGCCGCCGCGGAGCCGCCGGCGTCCGCCATCGCGCGCTCGAACGCCTGCGTGACCACGCGCGCGGTGCGCGCCAGTTGCAGGCCGATCGGCAGCGCGCGCGGCGATTCCACGCGGCGATCATAGCGACCGCTTGATATCGAATGATTCGATATCTAATGTTGTTGCCGCCATGCGACTCAGCCTCAGCATCACGAACTACTCCTATCCGAGCGGCCCGCAGCGTCTCGGCGCCGAGCTCGCGCGCATCGCCCGCGCCGCCGACGAGGGCGGGCTCGACACGATCTGGGTGGCCGACCACCTGCTCCAGGCCGATCCCACGAGCGTCCCCGACTCGGAGATGCTCGAGGCCTACACGACCCTCGGCCTCCTCGCCGCGCAGACGCGTCGCGTGCGGCTCGGCACGATGGTCAGCGCCGTCACGTTTCGGCCGCCGAGCCTGCTCGTCAAGGCCGTCACCACGCTGGACGTGCTCTCCGGCGGGCGCGCCTGGCTCGGCGTCGGCGCCGGCTACCACGAGGACGAGGCGCGGGCCATGGAGCTCCCGCTGCCGCCGGTCGGCGAGCGGTTCGAGCGCCTGGAGGAGACGCTGCGGCTCGCCCTCCAGATGTGGTCGGGCGACGCCTCGCCCTTCCACGGCCGCCACCACCAGCTCGCGCGGCCGGTCGGCAACCCGCTCCCGCTGAGCGCACCGCACCCGCCGATCCTCATCGGCGGCACGGGCGAGCGCAGGACGCTGCGCCTGGTGGCGCAGTACGCGAATGCCTGCAACCTCTTCGACATCCCGGACGGCGGCAAGACGATCGCGCACAAGCTCGAGGTCCTCGCCCGGCACTGCGAGGCCGTCGGCCGCCCCTACGACGAGATCGAGAAGACCGTCAGCACGCGCCTGAACCCGGGCGAGTCCGCCGAGCAGTTCGCGGAGCGCTGCGCCGCCCTCGCCGCCCCCGGCATCGAGCACGCCGTCGTCATCACCGCCGGCCCGTGGACCGAGAACGGCGTCGCCGTCCTGGCGGCCGCCCAGCGTGAGGCCAGTTAGTCCGGGGTCGAAGACCGGCAGATCCTAGTGTCATCTGCCACGTGTTTCATATGCTGCAACCCGGTTGAGTTTTCCGAACGCGCACCAGGAGGCCAGGCCGTGAATCGCCCCCTTGTGGCCGCCGTGCTCGTCGCCGGCGGAGCCCTTGCCACCGTCGGCGTCACCTACGGCGCGTCGTCCGTCAGGGTGACCGCCGCCAGCCCGTCCGAGTTCCACTTCCGCCTGTCCGGCACGGCGCGGCACGGCACCGTCACCTTCCGTGTCACGAACCGCGGCACCCTCAAGCACAACTTCAAGATCGCGGGCAAGAGAACCCGCCTGATCTCGCCCGACAGGTCCGCGACGCTCAAGGTCACGCTCAAGAAGGGCCGCTACCGCTACCTCTGCACGGTGCCCGGCCATGCCGACGCCGGGATGAAGGGCACGCTCACGGTTCGCTGACGAGGAGCGGGCGCGACCGGGCGGGACTACCCGTCCATCCCCCAGTGGATGTGGTCGCAGTGGTCGGCGCGGGCGAAGCCGCGCGGGTCGGCCGGGCCGTCGGGGTCAAAGCAGTAGATCAGCTCGGTCGAGCGCAGCGGGCCCGTGACGGCGGCGAGGTCGCGGACCAGGCCGGCGCAGGCGCCCGTGATGGTGCCGCGGCAGACCTCGCCGTCGACGGCGCCGATGTCCATCGCGCGGCCGGCGGAGTGGTTGGAGACGTTGCCGTCGACCGTGTAGGTCGAGTGGTCCGAGCGCAGCGCGGTGATGACGACGCGGTGGTCGCGGCCGATCTGGGCGAGCGCGGCCAGCAGGCGCGGGTCGAGCGTGCCGGAGCTCACGTCGAGGCGCTGGATCGCGGTGAGCGCGATCCGCGGGTTCTGGAGGATCTCCGGGACCGTGACCGACGCGGGCGCGACGCCGCCAGCGGTGGCGGCCAGCGGGGCCGCGGCGCGGTACTCGGCCGCCTTGGCGAGCACCTGATCCACGTACCAGCCGGCGTGGTTGTAGGCGAACAGCGCGGCGCGGTAGTCGGCCGGCGCGCCTGAGGCGACGAGGTAGCGGGCGGCCGCGGGGATCGCGTCGGCCGCGTCGTAGACCCGGGAGCGGCCGTCGCCGTCGCCGTCCACGCCGTAGCGGTCCCACATGCTCGGCGCCCCGCGGACCGAGAACTGCATCGGGCCCGCGCAGCAGCCGAACGCGTTCACCCCCGAGCGGACGCCGCGCGCCGTCGACCGGCCATGGTCTGACTCGACCGCGCCGATGCCGGCCAACACCCAGGGATCGATCCCGTAGTCGCGGCCGGCCTGCTCGTAGAGCCGCAGGTAGCGCGCCGGGATCTCGGCCCGGGCGGTCGAGGACGGGGGCGAGCCGCCCTGCAGCGGCCGGAGCCCGAAGATCGCGCCGAGCACGCCCATCACCAGCACCAGCAGCGTCGCCAGCAGCCCGAAGAGCGCGATCAGGAGCCAGGGCGCGATGCGGCGGCGGCGCAGCGCGGACGCGGCGCCGAGGGCGAGCGGGACGGCCACTCACGCCCTCACGTCGGCGACCGCCCAGCCCCCCGCCGTGCGCTCGAGCTCGAGCTGCAGCGTGTAGCGCCGCGCTCCATCCGAGACCAGCGCGACGAAGTGAGCACGCCGGCGGCCCACGCCGTCGCTCTGCAGCAGGACGAGCCGCGGGCGCCGGCGGCGCTCGCGCGCCGGGACGCGCGGCGGCTCGCGC
>JBIOTP010000320.1:0-18750 GCA_044865965.1 Solirubrobacteraceae bacterium | reverse complement strand
GATCCACCAGCGCGGACGAGTTGCAATCGGCCAACAGGCCATAATCGGCGATCGGCCGGAACGCGCCGGCGCCGCCGGCCCGCGCCTCGGCGGGATGCGGAATGAGGGTGCTCATGCCCGCTCAGTCCGTCCTGCCGGCCGAGCGTTACGGGTGTCGCGCAAGAGGCGGCGGACGAGCTCCAGTCGCCGCGAGTTCGCCTGCCGCTGAGTCAGGCGCAGATGCGCCGGCGCCGGGACGAACGGGTCCCGCTCGACCGCCGCCATCCGAAGCGGGATCTCGGTGACGCGCGGCGTGGTCATGCCGCACTGTCTCGCCCGAGCGGCGCGCGTTACGTGCGGCGAGCGGCGATCACGCCGGCCGCCAGCCACGCGGCGACGACGTACGGGAACACGTCGTAGGGCGCCGCCGGGACCGGCCACAGGTTGTGGTAGAGCACATAGCCGGCGACCGCGATCCCGGCCGCCGGCAGCAGCACCTCCCGGCGCCCGCGCAGGAAGCGGATCGCCGCCACGTTGGTCAGCAGGTACATCGCCAGCAGGCTCAGCACGCCGAGCGTGGCGAGGTAGAAGAAGACGTCCATCGGCGCCGCGCCGCCGATCGCGAACGCGACCAGCAGCGCGAGGTCGAACAGCATCACGAACGCCAGCCCCGGCGCCGGCGCCCCGGTAGCCGCCGACACGCCCGCCAGCCGCGTGTCGAGCCGCCGATCGCGGCCGAGCGCGAACAGCATGCGCGCGCTGACCGACGCGCAGCCGAGCCCGGCGCCGAGCGCGCTGACCAGCGCCGCAAGATGCAACCCGTCCTCCATCGCGCCGCCGACATAGCGGCGGGCCAGCTCACCGAGCGGCGCGCCGAAGCTCGGCGCGGGGCGCGGCGGTGTTTCACTTACACGAGGCCGAGCTCACGCGCGCGGCCGACCGCCTGCTCGCGCGAGGACGCCCCGAGCTTGGCATAGATGCTGCGCAGGTGCGTCTTGACGGTGTTCACCGAGATGAACAGCTGCGCGCCGATCTCCCGGTTGGACAGCTGCCCGGGGAGCAGACGCAGGACCGCCAGCTCGCTGTCGGACAGCGCGTCTGCCGCGGCGCCGCCGACGAGCGCCGGCTGGCGCGCGCGCACGCGGGACTCGAGCCGCGCAAGCAGCTCGGCGACGCGGCCGGGATCGCGCGCGCCGGCCAGCCCCGCGCGCGCCGCCGCCGCCAGCTCACGCGCCTCCATCCGGCGGCCGCGCGCCCACTGCACCTGCCCGAGCGCGACCTGGACGTGCGCGACCTCGGTCCGCCCCGCGCCGCGCGCCGCGATCTCCTGCGCGCGCACGAGCTCGGCGGCCGCCGCCTCGTAGCGGCCCTCGCGCTCGGCCAGCGCGGCGCGCGCGAGACCGCCGGCGAACGCGACGAAGTGCTCCGACACCGCCGGGTCGGCCAGCAGCTCGTCGAGGGCGCGCAGCCGCGGCTCCGCCTCCGGCGGCAGGCCGGCCTCGACCGCGATCAGCGCGCGGTAGCCGAGCGCGTAGGCGAGCGCGAGCCGATTGCCGTCGGCGCGCGCGAGCCGCGCACCCTCCTCGAACGCCTGCGCGGCGGCCGAACGCCCCATCGCGTAGCCCGCGAGCCCGCGCACGAGCGCCGCGACCGTGCGCCAGAACCGGTCCTCGGGGTCCAGCTCCAGAGCCCGGGCGACGCCATCCTCCGCCGCACCCGCATCGCCGAGCTTGAACGCGTGCAGCGCCCGCAGCAGCAGGCCCCAGACGCGCACCTCGGGCGCCGCGTCCAGCTGAACGTCCTCGAGCAGCACGCCCGCCTCTGCGAGCCGCCCGCGATCCATCAGCAGCCACAGCCGCGCGAGCCACAGCCGCGAGTCGGCCACGACGACGCCGGCGGGCAGTGCGTCAAGCCAGTCGTCGACGGTCGCCAGCTCGCCGCGGTTGAACACGTTGCTCCAATGCTCCGCGACCAGCTCGGCCGCCCCCGCCGAGTCGCCGGCGGCCAGTGCGTGACGGATTGCATCGGCCGCAAGACCATGCTCGGCGTGCCACGCGTGCGCACGACGGTGCAGCTCTCGCGCACGATCAGCACCGAGCTGCGCGCGCAGCACGTCCGCGAACAGGTGGTGGTAGCGCCACCACCGCCGGCCGGCGTCGAGCGGGACCAGCAGCAGGTTGCGGCGATCCAGCTCCGGCAGGCGCCCGGCGGCGTCGGCGGCGCCCGTCAGCGCGTCGCACAGCGGCGCGCACAGCCGGTCGAGCACCGAGGTCTCGACGAGGAACCGACGGGTATCGGCGTCTTGGGCCTCCAGCACCTCACGCGCCAGGTACTCGAGCACGCCCGCCTCACCTTCGGCCAGCCCGTCGGGATCGGCGCCGCGCTGCAGCGCCAGCCCGGCCAGCTGGACGGCCGCCGCCCAGCCCTCGGTACGCCGCTGCAGGCGTGCCAGCTGCGCCGGCTCGAGCGCGACGCCGAAGCGCCGGCGCAGCAGCGCGCCGGCCTCCACGTCACTGAGGCGCAGGTCGACGCCGCGCACCTCGCACAGCTCGTCTCGCACGCGCATGCGCGCGAGCGGCAGCGGCGGGTCGACACGCGTGGCGATGGCCAGCCGGAGCATGCGCGGCAGGCGCTCGAGCAGCAGCGCGAGCGAGTGATGCACGTCCTCGCCCTCGATCACGTGCAGGTCGTCCAGCACGAGGATCGTCTCCGTCTCCAGCTCCGCCGCCTCGTTGACGAGCAGCGGCACGACCACCTTGTGCAGCTGCCCGCCGGCGCTGCGCAGTGCGGCCTCGGTGCGCTGACCGAACCCGGGGTGGACGGTTCGCAGCGCGGCGAGCACCGCCGCCCAGAAGCGCACCGGGTCGCGGTCGTCGGGGTCCAGTGACAGCCATGCGAACGGGCGCGTCTCCTCCGCCGCGGCGTGCCACTCGGCCAGCAGGGTCGTCTTGCCTGCGCCCGGGGGCGCGGAGATCAGCGTCAGCGGCGCATGGTTGTCGGCGCACAGCAGCCGCACCAACGGCTTGCGCTCGATCAGGCCGGCGCGGCGATCGGGGATATAGAGCTTCGTGACGGCGAGGGCGCCGTCCGACCAGCTGACGGCAGGATCGGCCATCCGCGGCCGACCCTACCTGAGCGTCAACCTGGGGAGGGACGGGCGGCGCGCCAGTCGCGGAACGCGTGCAGCAGCGCGGCGACCTCGGGGCGCTGCTCGAGCGCTTTCGTATCGTGGGCGAGGCGGATCGTCGTGCGCATCTGCTCGACGTAGGTGACGCAGCCCGGGCAGATCGCCAGGTGCGCGTCGAACGCCTCGCGGTCGGCCGGGGGGAGCGCACCATCGAAGTAGTCGGTGACGAGCTCGACCAGCTGCTGGCAGGTCATGCCGCCTCCATGTAGCGCTCGAGCGCGCCGCGCACCCGCGAGCGGGCGCGGTGCAGCAGGACGCGCTGGTTGGCCGCGGACAGCCCCAACGCCGCGCAGACCTCCTCGGCCGACCAGCCCTCGACGTCCCGCAGCACGATGACCTCCTGCTGGCGCCCAGGCAGCGCGCGGATCGCGGACTCGACGTGCAGCAGCGTCTCGCGCGCCAGCACGCGCTCCTCGGGCACCGTCTCCCACGGGGTGGGGAAGGCGGCCCAGCCGCCGGGGAAGGGGCCGTCCGGTCCCTGGAAGCGCTCGGCATCGACCGACGGCTCGTCGCCGGCCAACGCCGAGAACGGCATGCAGCGCGCCTCGCGCGCTCCCCGCGTGCGGGCCCGATTGGCGAGGATGCGCAGCAGCCAGGTCCGCAGCGTCGAGCGGCCCTCGAAGCGCTCGAGCGAGTTGAGCACGCCGATCCACGTCTCCTGCACCACCTCCTCGGCCACCGACGGAGTCCGCACGTAGCTGAGCGCGATCCGCAGCATCATCGGCCCGTAGCGCTCCACGAGCTCCAGGAACGCCGCCTCGTCGCCAAGGCGCAGGCCCGCGAGCAGATCGGCGTCGGGATCCTCGCTCCCCGGCGCAGAGCTCGCGGAGACGAGCGTGGGTTCGGACATGTCGTGAGCATCTGGCGCGCGGGGTGAGGGGTCATCACCCGGGCGCCCGCTCACCCGGGTGATCTTTCAGTCCAGCTGCAACGGCAGGCGTTACACGCGAGACTTGCCGGCCGTGCTCACATCGCTCTCCCCCGGCGCGGCGTTCCCGGATTGCGCGCTGACCGACCACGCCGGCAACCCCCGCCGCCTGTCGGAGCTGGTCGCCGGCGACCCCGCCGTGCTGCAGTTCTACCGCGGCTGGTGGTGCCCGAAGGAGCAGGCGTTCTTCCGCCGCCTGATGGCGCTCCAAGACGAGGTCGAGGTCGCCTACGCCCGAATGATCTCGGTCAGCGTCGACGCCCCGCAGGTCGCCGCCGCGTTGCGCGCCGGGCTGGGCGCGCGCTGGACGTTCCTGTGCGATCCGGACCGTGCCGTGCAGGCACAGCTCGAGCTGCGCGAGACGACCGACACCGTCAACGATCCTTACGCGCCGACGGTGTTCACGCTGTATCCGGATCTCACGATCCGGTCGGTCTATGACGGTTACTGGTTCTGGGGGCGGCCGACGTTGGAGGAGCTGCGGGCTGACATGCGCGCGATGGCCCGCGAGATCCGCAGCGACTGGGCGGCGCCGACGGCATGAGCTGGTGCTGGCTGGACGTGCTCGACGAGCCGCCCGCCGGCGCGACCGCGCACGCTGCCGCGTTCGAGCCCGACGGTCGCCCCGCCGGATGGCTGGCCGCCTGGCGCCGCCGCGCCCGCCCAACGCGCGGCGCCCGCCGCGTCGACGCCCGCATCGTCGACCCCGCCGGCGAGCCGGCCTGGATCTCGCTCGTGCGCCCGCCCGCCGTCGCTACGAGCTCAGCGCGCCGTGAGGCCCCCGTCGACCGTCCAGACGGCGCCGGTGACGTAGGAAGCCTCGTCGGAGGCGAGGAAGGCGATCACGCTCGCAATCTCGTCCGGCCGCGCCGGGCGGCCGAGCGGGATCGCCGCGGCCGTGCTCGCGCGCGCCTCGGGATCGTCCATCCACCAGTAGTTCATCGGCGTCGCCGTGATGCCGGGGAAGACGCCGTTGACCCGGATCCCGTCGGACGCGTAATCGATCGCTGCCACCCGGACCAGCCCGAACACCCCGGCCTTCGACGCCGAGTACGCGTCCAGGCCCGGCGCGAGGCCGTAGTGGCCGGCCGGGGAGCCGACGCACACGATCGCGCCGCCGCCGGCCGCCAGGAGCGCGCGGGCGCCGTGCTTGACGGTCAGGAACGCGCCCGTCAGGTTGACGTCCACGGTCCGCCGCCACGGCTCGAGCGCCAGGCGGTCGGCGCGATCGTCGCGCCCGACGAGCTGGACGGCGGCGTTGGCCACCACCACGTCGAGCCCGCCGAACGCCTCCACCGCCGCCGCGAACGCACGCGCGAGCGCCTCCTCGTCGGCGACGTCGGCGACCAGCCCGAGCACCCCGTCCGGCACCACGCGGTCTAGATCGACGACCGCCACGCGCGCGCCCTCCGCGCGCAGCCGCTCGGCGACCGCGCGACCGATCCCGCGCGCCCCGCCGGTCACCAGCGCGCGCCGGCCGTCGAGCTTCACAGCTGCTCCTGCAAGGGCGACAACTCGGCCATCGCGGCCCTCCTGACGGCTGAAGGTCCGCCCACCGTATTGGCGGCGCCGGATCGGATGCAAGCCCGCGTCCGGGCGCCCGCGCGAACAGCTCGCCGAGGTTGGTGGCGTAACGCGCGGCGACCAGGCCGGACTGGCCTACCCATGCTGCTCTTCTCTTCCGCATCCACCGCCGAGCGAGTGGTCGCGACCGACGCGCACGAAGGGCCGGTGCACGTCGAGTCCGAGCACGCGCTGTACTTCACGACGTCGCGCCCGACCGTTGCGATCCGGCGCCTCGACCTCGGCTCGGGCGAGCTCACCACCGTCCGCTCGAACGCCAACAACGCCAACGGCATGACGCTCGGCCAGGACGGCCGGCTGATCGTGTGCGAGCAGGGCTCGCACACCGAGCCGGCGCGGATCGCCGCGCTCGACCCGCACACCGGCGCCTCCGAGACGCTCGTCGACCACTGGCACGGGCTACCGCTGAACTCCCCCAACGACGTCGTCGTCGCGCGCGACGGCAGCATCTGGTTCACGGACCCCAGCTACGGCTACCGCCAGCGCTTCCGCCCGCGGCCCGTGCTGCCCGATCGCGTCTACCGCCTCGACCCCCGCTCCGGCGAGCTGTGGACCGTCGCAGACGGCCTCGACAAGCCCAACGGGCTCGCGTTCTCACCCGACGAATCGGTCCTCTACGTCGGCGACAACGGGCGTGCCCACCGCCTGCTCGCCTTCGGCGTCCGCGACGGCTTCCTCAACAACCCGCGGCCGTTCGCCGACCTCTCGCGCCAGCACCCGGACGGCGTCAAGGTCGACGCGCACGGCCGCGTCTATGCCACGTCCGCCGGCGGCATCCGTGTCTTCGCGCCGGACGGCCGGCTGCTCGATCGCATCCAGGTGCCCGGCGCCGTCAACTTCGCCGTGACCTCCGACCTCCTCTACATCACGGCGGACAGCGCGATCTGGACCGCCGACCTCAACGCCCAAGGAGCATGACCATGAGCTTCGTCCGCACCCGCCGACTGATCGACATCGCCGGCGCCGAGGCCGTCATTGCGGCGGCCGAGACCCATGCCGCCCAGACCGGCGCGCGCGTCGTGATCGCGGTCGTCGACCCATCCGGCGAGGTCGTCGCCCTGCGCCGCACCCCGGGGGCGCAGATCGCCTCCTCGCGCGTCGCCGTCGACAAGGCCCGCACCGCTGCCATCTTCGTCCGCCCGAGCCGCGAGATCGAGGAGCAGGTCAGCGGTGGCCGGCTCGGTGCGCTCGCCCTGCATGGCGCCGCGGCACTGACCGGCGGCATTCCGCTGAAGGTCGGCGACGAGGTCGTCGGCGCGATCGGCACCAGCGGCGAGACCCCCGACGAGGACGAGGCGATCTCGCTCGCGGGTGCGCACGCGGCCTTCAGCACCGAGATCGCGCACACGGTCACGCAAGCCGGCGCGCGCATGGTCGCCGAGGCGGCCGGCACAGCCGCCGCCGCGCGCGGCGTCGCGCCGGTGATCTCCGTCGTCGACGCCGGCGGCGCGCTGGTCTACCTGCACCGCCCCGACAGCGCGCAGGTCGCGAGCGTCGAGGTCACGACCGACAAGGCACGCACCGCGGCGATCTACCGCCGCCCGAGTCGCGACTTCGAGGAGCAGGCCGCCCACGGCCGGCCCTCGGCGCTGCACCTCGCGCGCGCGGTTCCCCTGCAGGGCGGGATGCCGATCCTCCACGACGGCGAGGTCGTCGGCGCGATCGGCGTCAGCGGCGCCTCGTCGGCCGACGAGGACCAGGAGCTCGCCGAGATCGGCGCGCGCCTGGAGCGCAACGGCCACCACGCCGCATTCTTCCCCCGCGCCGCGGTCGAGGCCGGCGGCGGGCTGCTGCTCGACGAGGCCGGCTACAAGCTCGACGCCGGCCGGCGCGCCCGCCCCGGCGAGGTGGAGCTGCACGAGCGCGTCGTCGACGTGATGCACGTCGTCCGCGGCACCGCCACCGTCGTCACAGGCGGCGACCTGCGCGACGCACGCCAAGTCGCACCCGGCGAGATCCGCGCCCAGGCGGTCGACGGCGGGACCGCGCACGTGCTGTCCGAGGGCGACGTTCTCGCCATCCCGAGCGGCGTCCCGCACCAGTTCACCGACGTGTCGGACCCGTTTCTCTACTTCGTCGTGAAGGTCGCCTCATGACCCGCGTCGCGTGAACTGAGAACTGCTCGCCTGGCCTCACTGGGCGCCCGGCGATCGGAGCGTGACCGTGCCGTTCAGCGGCAAGACGCTTACCAGGCGCCGAGTGGGCAACGGCAACCGTGCGATCACGACGCCAACCGAGCTTCCGCCGATGATTTCCGTTAGACGATGAAGACGGGCGTGTGGAGGGGCACGCGGCGGTAGAGCTGCTTGACGTCGGGGACCGACATGCGGATGCAGCCGTGCGAGGCGGCCGTGCCGAGCGAGTTGACGTCGTCGGTGCCGTGGATGCCTTCGCCGTCATGGAATCCCATCCAACGGGCCTTGAGCGGGTTGTCCGGGGAGCCGGGTGGGATGATGCGACCGGCGAGCGATCCGGCCCATGGCTCGCGCGGGACGTTCCACGGCGGGTTGATCGCCTTGGTCTGGATCTGGTAGCGCCCTGCCGCGGTCTCGAGTCCGATCCGCCCGACCGCGATCACGTAGGTCTTGACCGGGTGCAGATGCCGATAGAGGCGCAGTTGCCTGCGCGGCCGGATGATGCCGATCAGCCACGCGTAGCGGTGGCGGAGGTCGCGCAGCGTGACGCGCGGGCGGTGCGTGATCGCGACGGGCACGTCGACGGTGCGGTCCGGGCCGGCGGAGGCGAGCCTGGTGGCGATGGCGCGAATCAGCGCCTGCTGGCGTACGGCCACCCCGTCGCGGGCCGGGGCCAGCCGCAGCCCGCGGCGCGCGAAGTCGACGTCGGCCTGGCGCGCGGGGTGGTCGATCCGGCGGGCGACGCGTCGCGCGAGCGCGGTGACCGCCGCGCGAGAGAAGGTGATCCGCAACGGCTCCCGGATCGGCGTCCCGAGCCCGAGCAGCCTGCGGACGCCGCGCGTGAGCGCGTCGCCGCGGCGGCTGCGCGCGAGCACGTCCGCGACCATCGCATCGACGTCGGCCCGGACGCGGCTGACCGCCGGGGTCAGCAGCAACGTCTGCCTCCCGTAGCGCACCGCCACCGGCCGCGCGAGCCCGGGGCCGAGTCGCCCCAGCAGCGCCGCGCGCGCCTGTGCGGTCCTCATGCCGCCGAGGTCGACGCCGGCCGCGCTCGCGTGCGGGGCGATCCGTTCTCGCCCCGCGGCCCCGTAGACCGCCACCGCCGCGAGCGCCAGCGCGATCACGGCGAGGCCCGCGACCACCGCGCTGGCGCGCCGGTCTCTGCTCATATGCGCCTGCCGAGCCGTGCGACCGTTCACTGCAAGTCCGGCCAATCCTCTGTACTCGCGGTCTACCCGCGAGCCGGCATCACGGCGCGCTAAGCGTCGGGCACCTCTGAAAGAGGTGTCGATCAGAGTCGCCTGCGGTGACCTCATCCGGCGAGCCCCACGACGAGACCACTGAAAGGACGGTTGCTCGGGCGCCGGGTCGGGGTGTAACTGCCCGCGGGCGCCCAGTGGACGCACGCGTGGAGCGGACAGGGCCACGAGGGCGGGAGCGCGATCGAGCAGGACGCGCCGCTGCACGAGATCCCGGGCTACCTGCGCGACGGCGCCACGGTTCCCGTCGCGGGAGAAGACGATGGCGACGCCTGAGCAGCTCCGGGCTCCGGACCGTCGGCTCTCACGGGCGCCGGGAGAGCGCGCGGCGGATGCGACGCTCCACGATGGCGACGGCGATGGCCATCAGGAGCCGTAGCAGGGCACGCTGCAGCGCGCCGCGGAGGCGGCCGCGACCCGGGCGCCGGGGCGCGCGCGCCGCCAGTGACGGGGAGGCGCTCATTCAGCGCCGGCGGAGCACGTCGGCGAGCAGGCCGCCGACGAGCACGGCGGAGGCGGCCCCGAACGCCGGAATCGTCCAGGCGGGCGAGTCGGAGGCCGTGGCGGTCACCGTGGTGGCGATCAGCGCCGTCGCACCGCATAGGCCGAGGGCAAGGCGCCGGCCCGCGTGTCCGATCGCCCGCTCGAGCTCGTGGATGCCTCGTGCCTGGACCTCCAGGCCGCTGCCCGGGCGTGCGCCGACGGTCCGCTCCAAGCCCTCGAGCAGCTGTTGCGCGCGGACCCGCAGCTTCTGCGCCTCATAGAGCATCGCGCGCGGATTGACCGACCTGCGCAGGCTCGTCGCCAGCTGGCGCAGGTAGAACGCCTCGGCGACCGTGAACGGATCCACGGTCGGGTCGAGAGCGGCCACGGTCGACTGGACCTGCCCGAAGGCCTTGCCGACCAGCGCCAGCGACGCGGGCAGGCCAACGTGGTGGCGGACGGAGATCTGCGTCATCTCCTCGAGGAGCGGGCCGAGCCGCAGCTCGCGTAGCGAGACGTGCCGGTAGCGCGCGACGAGTGCGGCCAGCTCCTCCCGATAGCCGTTCGGGTCGAGCTCGGGATGCGGCCGCTCGGGAGACAGCGCGAGCATGAGCTCGCGAGGAAGCCGGCGTCCTGCTGCCAGAAGGCGAGCAACATCAACAGGAGGGACTCGCGCAGGTCGGGAGCGACCTCGCCGACCATCCCCAGGTCGAGCAGGTAGATCGTGTCGGCGACCCACATGAGGTTGCCCGGATGCGGATCGGCGTGGAAGAAGCCCTCCGCGAGCACCTGCTGGTAGAAGGCCTCGAGCAGTTGCCGGCCGGCCGCCTTGCGCGCTTCGCCGGGCGGCGCTTCGGACATCGGCACGCCCTGGCTCTCCTCCATGACCAGCAGCCGAGCCCGTGGAGAGCTCGGCATGGACGCGCGGCACCTCGAGCCGGTCGAAGCCGGCGCGCGGCGAGCTCGTCCACGAACGCGCGCGGCAGCAGGTCGGGCCGGGTCGACAGGATCTGACCGAGCTTGGCGAACGTGGGGCCCAGCTCCTCGAGCCGCCGACTTCGACCAGCGGGTCGAGCTGCGGTTCTCCGTGCACCCCGCGGTTCGCGAAGCCCGCGACGACGTGTACTGCATCGGCAGCCCGCTCCGCATGCCCACGTCATCGCCCAGCAGTACCTCAGAGCGCACGAGGATCGTTGCCTGAAGCTGGCCGTCAACGGCCCGTTGCGGCTGCGGACGGTCGGCGGCAGGCACCACCTCGATGTCGTGCCCGGGCCGCCGAGCGCCCGCGCCGGCGACGTGCAGGTGACGTATGCCGGCGGACGCTGGGAGGGACCCCACAGCGTGACGGTCGGCGGCGTGCTCACGCTGGCCGACGGCGCCGCGCTCTTGCTGCGCAACCAGACCGATGCCCCGGTGCTCGCGCTGCTCGAGGACCGCACATGGACGGCAGACGCCACGCCGGCATCGGAGGTGACGACGCTGCAGGAGTTCCGCGACCTCTTCAGCTCGGAGGTGCTCGCGCCGGGACAGCAGCTCGCCGTGCGGCACATCGCCCTCGTGTTCAGCGACCTCAAGGGCTCCACCAGGCTCTACGAGGAGATCGGCGACGCCGCCGCGTACAGCCGGGTCAGTCAGCCGGCACTTCGACTTCATCGAGCAGAGCGTCGCTCGCGGCGGCGGCACGATCGTCAAGACGATGGGCGACGGCGTCATGTGCGCCTTCGCGCGGCTCGACGACGCGCTCGAGGCGGCGCTCGAGATGCAACGACGCGTCGGCCCGTGGTGCGAGGGCGAGGGCATCGATCCGCCGCTCGTGCTCAAGCTCGGCGTCCACGCCGGCCCGGTGATCGCCATGACGGCCAACGGACGGCTCGACTACTTCGGTCGCACCGTCAACCTGGCGGCGAGGCTCGGAGCGCAGATCCGCGGCGGCGACATCGTGCTCCTCGGCGATGTCTACGATCGCGCGCCCGCGGCGTCGGGCGATGCTGTCGAGCAGCCGTTCACGACCCGGCTGCGCGGCCTGGACTCGGAGCAGCGGCTGGTGCGACTGACCGTCGACCAGGGCCGCGGGCGGACGCCCGGTCGCCGCGATCACGCGGCCGCCTGAGCGGGTCGGGGCGTTACCGCGGCGCCCGGCGGCGGGCTCTGCCGCCGTCGCCCTGCCCGGCGGCGTGCAGGGCGGCGCCCATCGCCACGACGCCGAGGAGCAGCCCCGCCCAGCCGAAGCCCCGGTTCGCGGGGCCGACGTGCGTCAGCAGGAGCGCGACGGGCGCCGGGAGGGCGACCAGCGCCCCCTGCAGCCGCGGGCCCGCGGCGGCGACGAGGCCGCCGGCGGGCACGGTGACGGCCGCCGCGATCAGCAGCAGGTCGCGTCCGTGCTCGAGCTCCCGGGCGCTCGGCCGCTCGCCGAAGGTGACGAGCGGCTGAGCCTCCCAGAGGCCCCGATACATGAGGTACATGCCGGCGACGCTGGCGCCGAAGCCGACCAGGCCGGCCACATGTGCGGGGATGCGGGCGATCGCTACCTCAGCTCGAAGTCGGCGTGGTGGTCGGTGGCGTCGTTGAGGCCGACGATCAGCCGGCGGCACGTGCCGGCCCAGGCCTTGTCGGTCTTCCAGACGTAGTTGTAGGTATCGCTGCCGGCGTCGTAGCTCAGCTCGCTCTGGCCGGCGGTGACGGTCTCCTCGACGTCGTCGGTCGGAGCGCCGCTCGCGCAGTCGATGCGCTGCGACTTCGGATAGCCCGGATCGAAGATGTCGAGGCCCTGGCTGCCGCCGAGGCTGAACTTGACCGGGATGGCCCGGCCGGCGTTGGCGGTGTTGACGGTCGGCGGGTTGTTCACGGGCGACTTGAAGCCGGAGAAGTCGTACGGCGTGATGGTGAAATCGGCGTCCTGGGTGTCGAACCCGAGCGCGCGGTCGTCGTCCTGGACGGTCAGCGTCACCCGGTAGGTGCCGGGCGCCGCGAACACGTGCTGGACATGCCTTCCGGTGTCGAACGTGCCGTCGCCGAAGTCCCACAGGTAGTCGACGACCTGGCCGTCCGCGTCCGTCGACGCGCCGGCGTCCAGGTCGAGGGCGTCCTTGGCGGTCTTGGTGGCCGTCATCCGCGCCACCGGCGCCGCGTTGGGCTTCGGCTCCTGATAGGTGGTGAGCAGCGTCTCCTCGCCCTCGGGCCGGACGTCGGCCCCGTAGATCCTGACCGTCCAGCGGCCCGGTTCGGGATCGCGCAGATAGATCAGCTCGCTCGTCGGCGTCAGGAGATGGAACCCGTCGGGGCCCACGTCGTCGGCGCCGTAGACGTGGCCGCTGGGGGACACCACCGTCAGCTTCACGGTGCTTCCGGGCCACGTGATGTTGATGCTCAGGCCGAAGAGCCCGGGCAGGACGTCGAACGGATTGGTGATCGTCTCGTTCGGGTGCACGATGAACGGCGTGCTGCCGGGACCGGTCTGGAGCGCATCGCGGATTCTGTCCGCGTACGCCGTCTGGCCGTCCTCGGTGGGATGGAAGGACTCGTCGACGTTCGCGATGATCGGCGGGCGGATGCCGTGCAGCCAGTTGCCCGCGAGCGGGTTGATCGAATGGCACAGCTCATGCTCGTCGAACGCGTCGTACATCGCCGCGTACTCGCCGCCCATCGAGCGGGCCGACGCCGCGATCGCCGTGTCGAGGTCGTAGATCTTCTGGTTGATCCACAGCTGGTCGCTGATCCGCAGGCCCTCGCAGCGGCGCGCGGGGTCCAGCGGCGAGAAGCCGAGAATCGTCGAGATCGCGCCGGTGGCGCCGTCGACCGGGAAGAAGCGCGGGTAGCCGGGAACGACGAGCTTGGCGCGTGGGGCGCGGGCGCGGATGTCCGCGTACAGGCGCTGGAGCTTGTTGAGCGGCTCGCCGGGCGTGTGCCCGTTGAGGACCATCAGCTTCTGGAAGACCTGGTCGTCGAGGAATTCCGCGCAGCTGCCGGAGTTGACCGTGTACTGGTCCACGAGGCACTGCTTGAGCAGCGGCGCGAATCCGAGGTCGTTGCCGCCGATGCCGACCGTGGTGAGCGCGGTGCTCGGGCCGAGCCGGTCGAGCTGCGGACCCTCGCCCTTCATGCCGGTGCGCAGGTCGTCGGTCTCCGCGCCGGCGCAGGCCACGAAGTCGAGCCCGAACGGCACGGTGCCGTCGTCGACGAGCTGGTGCGCGTAGGCATTGGCGGAGCGATAGCACTGGCCGTCGGTCGAGCCGTAGTCACCCGCGCCGAGGCCGGACGAGTAGGAGTCGCCCATCGCGACGTAGCGGCTCGGCGCGGGCTGGCCGTTGCGGATCTCGTACACGTAGCGGCCGAGCTGCGAGGAGCCGATCGACCCGTGGATCAGGCCGCGCGAGCTGCCGTCGAGCAGCGACCCGTCGATCCCCGATCCGGGCAGCTCATAGGAGTTCGCGTTCGTGCCGTCGCCGTTGGAGAAGCCGACGCGCGCGGAGTCGCCGCCGAGGCCGTTGATGCCGCCGCTGGCGTCACCGGTCTCCCAGGTGATGGAGCCGTAGTTGAAGACGATGTCGAAGTCGCCCGTGTGCTGGTCGGAGCGATCGACGAGCAGCAGCTGGAAGCTGTTCAGCTTGTCGGCGCGCTGGTTGTAGTAGCCGACGTTGAGCCAGTTCGCGCAGAAGGCCCGGCGGCCCTGGTAGGTCGTCTGCCCCCAGCCGTACTTGACCGTGTCCGACCCCGCGGCGCGCGTGTCGACGTCGGCGAAGAACGGCGCGATGATCGCGTGCGACGTCGCCTGCAGCCCGAACGGCGTGTACGTCGACAGCGGCGCGTCGAACGTCACGTTGCCGTTGTTGTTGACCCACAGGTGGTCGTAGCGCTGCCCGTAGAAGTCGGCGCTGAAGGGCAGGTCGACGCTGCTGCTGTACAGGTCGTCGTTGCGAGGGATCTCGTGCGCCGTGCAGTCGCTCGAGGCCACCACCGCGCCCGAGAGGTCGCTCGCCCGCGACGGCGGGGCACCGAGACCCAGCATGATCGCGAGCGCGACCGCGAGCGCGATCGCCCCCGTCACGCCGATCCGATACGTCCTGCCTGGGACCGTGGCCCTCAGCTGCGTCATCCCGCCTCCCTGCGTTGGCTTCCGTGCGCCGGAGACCCTCCGGCCGGCGCATCCTCGCGCTTGACCCGGCCGGCGCGCCTAGCCGATCCGGTAGTTGCGACGGCCGCGGACGCGCGGTTACGGTGGCTCCTCAGAGGGTCCGGGGCCGCGTCTCGCGGTTGACTCGACGCAGCTCACACGAGAGGAAGCGCGAATGCGCATACGGCGAGGTCTCGCAGTGATCGGCGCGGCGGCGATGGCGGCCGCGGCATGCGCCACCCCCGCGCTGGCGTCCCCAGCGCCCGCGGCGGGGTCTTTCACGGAGACTCCGGAGACCATCACGAGCGCGCAGTTCGCCGATGGCAACGAGATCTACACGCTCACGCGCGAGGCCGTCTTCACCGGCACGTACGACGGCGTCGGCCAGGTTGACCAGCGGATCGTGATTCACACGGACGGCAGCGCGCAGGTGCAGATGACCATCGACTTCAGCGGAGTGGCGTGCGGAGCGCGCGCGACGCTGACCTTCCAAGTCGCCGCGCGCGTGGACTTCGTCACGAACTCGATGACCGGCAACTACACCGTTCAGGATGCCGGGCCTTCGAGCAACCATGCGCCACGCGGCAACGGCACCTTCACGGGCGTGCCCGGCGCCGGGGGCAGCTACGAGGGACAGGTGCACTGCGACTGACGTGATCGTCACGCCGCGGCCGAGCGCCCGTAGGCGTGGCCGTCGCGCGCGATTGACGGCGCGTGCGCGAGGATGAGAAGCGCCGGTGCGGCGCGGGAGCGCCAGACCCGTTGGGGAGGGAGTCACGTGCGCTCATTCACGCTGGCCAGCATGGGCCTCGGGTTGGTGCTGGGCCGTAGCCGCGGGAGGGACCGCCGGGGCGAGTCCGTTCAGGTTCGGCCCCGACGTGAAGGTGTCCGGGCGGTCGGCGCTCAACGGCTGTTCGGCGGGCGCGTCGCCTGATTTCGCGAGCGCCTACGACAACACCGAGGTCGAGCCAGAGGTGGCTGTCAACCCCACCAACCCCGCCGAGATCACCGGCGTCTCGCAGCAACGACGATCGCAACAACGTTCTGGGCGACGGCATCGCGACGACCGACGTGTGGCTGCGCCACTCGCACACCGGCGGCGCGACCTGGGAACCCGAGCAGCACCTGCACGGGCCGTTCAACCACTACACGGCGCCGATCTCGTTCTTCGCTCCCGGCGTTCCCCGCGGGCTGTTCCTCGGCGACTGCATGGGCCTGGAGACGATCCAGGGCAACGACGTGATCAACTTCTTCTCGTCGACCATCAGCGACGGAGCGGACGTGCACGCGATCCGCGCCAACCACCCCTAGATGATTGATTCCACGACTCCCGCACCCGGCTGCCGCGGAATCAATCATCTAGACCGCACACGGGCGGGGCGACCGCGGTCGTCCCGCCCACGGACTCACCCGGCGGCGCCGTAGAACCAGGCCGCCACCGCCCAGTCCCGGTCCGCGAGATGCCGGCTCACCGTCGCGCGATAGGCGTCGCCGGCGGCCGTCCACCAGGCGCCGGAGTACCAGCGGCCGACCGCTCCCCACAGCGCATCCTGCGCGTCCGTCGGGGGATACCGGTGACCTGGGACGTCGTAGCCCGCGAGCCAGCCCTCGCACCCGTTCATCGCCGCCCGCATGACGTAGCCGTAGTAGTCGGCGTTCAGGCTCATGGACTGCGCGGCGCTGCCGCCGTCGCCCGGCGCGGCGGCGATGAAGCCGTGGTGGACGGTGACCTTGATCTGAGAGAGCCCGAACGACTGGCCGCCGTCGCCGGGGTGCTGCACCCAGGCGTCGTGGTCCCAGCCCGACTCGGCCTCCATCTGCGCGCGGACCAGGTCCTCGTCCAGGCCCCACTTGCGCGCGGTCCACTGGATCGTCTCGTCCGTCGTGCCGGAGAAGTCGCCGTCGACGTGCGAGCGGAGATCGCAGTCGTCGGTCCGGCCGTCCCACTCGTGGAAGTACGCGAGCTGCGTCGACGTCGGCGGGTGGGCGTAGACGGCGTTGCCTGGGCGGGCCTCCCAGCGGCTTCGCCGCACGCGGAGGGCCGCCGCCGGCGAGCTGAGCGGCCGGAAGCCGACGGGCTCGGTGGTGGCACGCGAGGAGGCGGGCGGCGACACGGGCGGCTGCGGCGAGGTGGCGGCGCGCGGATCGGTCCCCTGCGCCGGCGCCCCGCCGGGGCGCGGGTCGGCGCGCCGGGGATCGGTTCCCCGCGCGGCCTCCTCTCGATTCGTGATCCCGTCGCCGTCGGGGTCCTGTCCGGCGTCGCGCCGGTCTCGAGGGTTGAGCCGGGCCGCGACCTCCCAACCGTCCCGGAGCCCGTCGCCGTCGGTGTCCGCGCGTCGCGGGTTCGTTCCGGCGCGGAACTCGGCGCGGTTCGAAAGGCGGTCCCGATCGGCGTCCCTCGGGGCGTCGCGCTTGGAACGCGGGTCGAGGTGGTACGTGCGCTCGAACGAGTCCGGCATGCCGTCGCGATCCGTGTCGGCACGGTGCGCAGCGGCGGTGCAGGGCGCCGCCAGGGCGGCGAGCAGGATCGTGATCGAAACGGCTGCGCGGGCGGGGTGCATCCTGCTGGTCTCATCGGCATCCGGCGCGAGGTTCCGTAGCCACTCCTAGCCTCCCGGATAGTTGCCGTCGTCCGCGCGGGCGGGCAGAGTGCGGCTGGCACGTGGTCACCTCCGTCGGAGACAGCTCCTACGCGCCGCGGCCTGCCGCCCGCCGTGCCGCGGCCGGCGCCGCGCGGCGGGGCGCGGGCGCTCGCTCGATCGCCATCAAGCGCGACGCGGCGGCGTTCGCCACCGTCTACGAGGACCATCACCAGGCGCTGTACCGCTACTGCTGGTCGATCCTGCGGGACGACCACGACGCCCAGGACGCGCTGCAGAGCACCATGACGCGAGCCTTCGCCGCGCTGCGTCACGAGAAGCGCGACTTCGAGCTCCGTCCGTGGCTGTTCAGGATCGCGCACAACGAGGCGGTCTCGCTGCTGCGCCGCCGGCATCCGACCGCGGAGCTGCATGATTCGATGGCCTCGAGCTTCCACGTCGAGGATCGGGTCGCCGAGCGAGACGACCTGCGCCTGCTGCAGCGGGACCTCGCCGACCTGCCCGAGCGGCAGCGAGCGGCGCTGGTGCTGAGGGAGCTCGGCGGCTTGGGCCACCGGGAGATCGGGCACGTCCTCGACTGCTCGCCGTCCGCGGCGCAGCAGGCGATCTATGAAGCGCGCACCAGCCTGCTGACGTGCCGCGAGGGCCGCACCATGGCCTGCGACGCCGTGCGCGCGGCGCTCTTGGGCGACGACGGCCGAATCCTCCGCGCGCGCCGCATGCGCGCCCACCTCGCCGGCTGTGCCGGTTGCCGTGAATTCCAGGCCGGGCTCGCGAGCCGGCCGCGCGCCCGGTGGCGGCTCGCGCCTCCGCTTCCGGCCGGCGCCGTGGCGCGGCTGCTGCGGCAGCTGCTCCCCAGCGCCGGCGCGTCGGCCGGAGGGTCGACGGCGACGGGCGGGCTCGCCGCGGCGCTGGCCATCAACGCGATCGTGGCGGTCGCGGTGGTCGCCGGCGTCGCGGCCGACGCCGCGCGGGCGCTCGGCGGACACCCTCTGCGCCCCGCCGCATCACCGTCTGCGATGCGCGCGGCGGCCCCGCTCGCGACGACGTCGCCTGGCGACCACGGTGGGACCGGCGCCGTTACCGTGCGGCCCCGGGGCGCCGTGCTCCCGATCTGGCCGGACCTCGCGGGGAGCCGTGCGCCGGCACGCGGCGGCGGTGCCGCTTCCGCGCCGGACGGCGCGAGCGCCTCACGTGGCGACGCGGCGGCCGCCGGCGGGCTCGCCCCAGGCGCCGACGCCGCTGGTCCGGCACGGCCCGAAGCGGCACCCGAAGACCCCGGTCCGGCGCACGGGGTATCGGGCGCGGCGCCCGGCCAGGCCGGCGCGCCGGGCCGCGGGCGGTCGGATGCCGCTCCGGGCCAGAGCGGCTCGCCCGGCCGCGGGCGATCGGATGCGGCTCCCGGCCACCGCGGCGCGCCGGGCCGCGGGCGGTCGGGCGCGGCTCCCGGCCACCGCGGCGCGCCGGGCCGCGGGCGGTCGGGCG
>JBIOTP010000319.1:0-18076 GCA_044865965.1 Solirubrobacteraceae bacterium | reverse complement strand
GCTGGTGTGTGTCAATTGACTTCGACCTGGTCGAACAAGATTGACGCACGCCCTCGCGGGTGGTGATCGTTTTGGCGCCTCGCCGCTCGGGGCTCCCGTCACCTGCAAGCAGTTCGCCGGCTTCGCGGATCCGACCCGGACTCCTCCTCACCTGCCCGCAGTTCGCCGGTCCCGCGGATCCGACCCGGGCTCCTCCTCACCTGTCCCGCAGTTCGCCGGCCCGCGGATCCGACCGGGCTCCCTCCTCACCTGCAAGCAGTTCGCCGGTCCCGCGGATCCGACCGGGCTCCCCCTCACCTGCCGCAGTTCGCCGGTCCCGCGGATCCGACCGGGCTCCCTCCTCACCTGCAAGCAGTTCGCTGGGGCCGCCGCGCGGCCGGCCGGCGGCGCGACGCTAAGCCGCGCGCTCGCCGAGCGGCGCCGTGCCGTAGGCCTCGAGCGCGGCCCGGACGTGGGCGCCGAGCGCGTCGGGGCCGCGCAGCGCGCTGCCCGGGGCGACGGCGGGGGCGTCCGCGGGCGCCCAGACGGCGGCCGCGAGGTCGCGCTCGTCCTCGACCGGCGTCACGATCCCTGACTGCGCCAGGCGGCGGGAGAGCTCGAGCTGGTGGCCGTCGACATGCTCGGAGAGCTCGGGGCGGCGGGGCACGACGATCGGGCGCAGCCCGTAGCGGCGGGCGAGCACGATCGAGCCGACGCCGGCGTGGCAGACGAACACGCGGGCCTGCGCGGCGCGCTCGGCGAGCTCGTCGAAGGAGAGGAAGTCGACCCACTCGCCGCGGCCGTGGGGCACCTTGGAGGTGCCGTACTGGACGAGCAGCGGCTCGTTGCCGCCGAGCGCGGCCGCCGCGCTGACGAGGCGGTCGAACGGCTGCTCGTGGGTGCCGACGGTGACGACGATCATCGGCCCGCGAACAGGTTGCCCTCGAACCGGATGCGGCCGCGCGACGGCTCCGCGAGCTCCGGCCACTGCGCGTACATCCGCGCCGCCACCGGGGCGATCAGCCGCGCGCTCAGCGACAGCCCCTCGATCCGCGTCACGCTCTCGACGTAGATCGTCGGCACGCCCAGCAGCTTGCCGATCCACGCGAACGGGACGGCGACGCCGGCGCCGGTGGTGAGGATCGCCGCCGGGCGCTCGGCGCGCAGCACGCGCAGCGCGAGCCGCAGGTTGCGCAGCAGGTTCGGGATGTTGCGGTTCGTCGGCGAGAAGGCGTGCACGACACGCTCGCCGCGCAGCAGCGACCGCGAGTCGGACTTGTCGAACGTCACCCAGGTCCGCTCGAAGCCGGACCAGGCCTCGCGCAGCTCCTGCATCTGCAGCAGGTGGCCGCCGGTCGAGCAGACGATCAGCAGCGGACGGGCGCTCATGACGCCACCGCCACGCCGATGCGCCCGATCGCGTAGTTGGCGACCAGCACGTCGGCGACCCGCTCGGCGGCATGGCCGTCCCACAGCGGCACCGCGCACGGCGTCGGCGGCCGGCCGGCCGGTCTGACGGCCGCGATCTCCGCCGGGTCCTCGCCGAGCAGCGTGTTGGTCCCGTGCGTGAGCGTGATCGGGCGCTCGGTGGTCGGGCGGAACGTGTAGCACGCGACGCCCAGCGCGGACGCCTCCTCCTGGATGCCCCCGGAGTCGGTCAGGATCGCGCCGGCGCCGGCCTGGAGCGACAGGAACTCGAGGTAGCCGAGCGGCTCGATGCAGCGCACGCCGGCGGCCGTGAGGCGTGCCATCTGCGGGCCGGACTCCAGCCGCGCGCGCGTCCGGGGATGCACCGGGAAGACGACCGGGGCGTGCGCGGCGAGGTCGGCGAGCGCGCCGGCGATGCGGGCGAGCCGGTAGGGGTCGTCCACGTTGCCGGGGCGGTGGAACGTGGCCAGCACGTACTCGTGCGCCCGCAGGCCGTAGTCGCGCCACACGGCGCGCGCCACGGCGCGCTTCTCGGACCGCCGCAGCGAGTCGATCATCGTGTTGCCGACGTAGTGGACGCGGGCGGAGTCGAGCCCCTCGCTCACGAGGTTGTCGAGGGCCTCCGGGCTGTGGATCAGCAGGATGTCCGAGAGCCGGTCGGTGAGCACGCGGTTGATCTCCTCCGGCATGCTCCAGTCGCCCGAGCGCAGGCCCGCCTCGAGGTGCGCGACCGGGATCGCGAGCTTGGACGCCGCGAGCGCGCAGGCCAGCGTGGAGTTGACGTCGCCGGCAACCACGATCGCCTCGGGCTCGACCTCGAGCAGGATGCGCTCGCACGCCGCCAGGACCTTCGCGGTCTGCTCGCCGTGCGGGCCGGAGCCGACGCCCATGAAGTGGTCGGGCTCGGGGAAGTCGAGGTCGGCCAGGATCTCGTCGGACATCCGCGCGTCGTAGTGCTGGCCCGTGTGCACGATGACCTGCTCGAACGCGTTGCGGCGTTCGAGCGCGGAGATGACCGGCGCCATCTTCACGAAGTTGGGGCGTGCCCCCACCACATGGACGATCCTCATCCGCGCTGCCTCCAGACCGCCGCCATGAGGAGGACCGCGATGAGCGTGCTGGCGGCTGCGAACGCGACGCTCACCCGATGGAACTCCGACCCCCCGAGCGCGAGCTCGAGTGCGACGAACGTCGCCGCCGCCAGGCTCCAGAATCCCGCGGCACGGCCGCCCTGGCCGCGCGCGAGCAGCGCCTGGCAGAACGTCCCTGCGGCCAGGAAGCCGCCGATCCCCAGCGCGAGCAGCGCCAGGTCGACGCGCGTGGCGGCGAAGCCGTCGCCGTACAGGAAGCCCATCGCCCACGGGCCGATGCCCAGCGCGCCGATCGCCAGCAGCCCGGCGAACGACGCCAGCGCGAGCGCCACCAACGCGGTGGCGCGGTGCAGGCGGGCGTGGTCGCCGCGGGCCTGGAAGGTGGTGAGGTTGGGCAGCAGCGACGCCGCGATGCCCTGGAAGACGAACACGGGCGCGCGCATCAGCAGCGTGGCGGCGAACAGCACGCCGGCGGCGGCCGGCGCGTCGGGACCGCCGGCGATCAGCACCAGCAGCGGGCCGCCGCTCACGAGGATCTGCTCGCAGCCGCCGATCACGGCGGCCGGCAGCGCGAAGCGGGCGGCGGCGCCGACCGCGAACGGGGCCGGCTCGTCACCCTCGGCGAGGCGCTGGACACGGTGGCGGCGCTTGGAGAGCAGCGGCGCCACGGCGCCGCCGCCGGCGGCCGCCGCGATCGCGATCGCCGCAACGGTCGGCGAGGCGATGAACAGCAGCGGAAGCGCCAGCGCCAGGCGGATCGCGCCGTCGGCCAGCAGCACGAGGCCGTAGCCGCCGAACCAGCGCACGCCGCCGACGATGCCGCGGGCGAAGTACGAGGCCGCGTAGCCGGCGAGGCCGGCCGCCAGCGCGGCGGTCAGCACACCGCGGCCGTCGAACAGCCCGTCGGTCAGCGGGCGCCAGGCGACGATGCACGCGAGCACGGACACGGCGGCGATCCCCGCGGCCAGCCGGGCCGCGCTGCGCACCGCGGGCCGCGCGTCGGCGCCGCGCGCGATCTGGTCGGACACGGCCCGCGACACCGTCTGCTCGACGGGGCGGAAGAGCAGCACCGCGAGCAGGAACATCCCCGCCCACAGCGCGCCCACGCCGCCGTAGACCTCGGGGCCGAGCGAGCGCGCCGCGACGACGTTGAAGACGTACGCGAGCACGCCGGAGGCGAGAGTGCCGATCGACATCAGCGCCGCGTCGCGCTTGTCGACCTCCTCCAGCCGCGGCCGGACGGCGCGCAGCCGCCCGGACCCGGAGATGGCGGGGACCGCGCTCACGCGGCGACCCGCTCCTCCCGCAGCGCGCCGTGCCAGGCGATCGTCTCGCGCAGGCCGTCATCGAGCTTGACCTGGGCCTTGAAGCCGAGCACGCGCTCGGCCTTCTCGACGCTCGGGACGCGGATCTTGACGTCCTGGTAGTTGCCGCCCATCGACTCGTAGCTGACGATGTCGGCGCGCAGCGGGCCGCCGATGCCCATCGCGGCCTGGACGGTGCGCGCCAGGTCGACGATCCGGATCGGCTCGTCGTTGGCGATGTTGATGACCTCGCCGGCCGACTCGGGGCGGGCCAGCGCGCGCACGAAGCCGTCCACGGTGTCGCTCACGTAGGTGAACGAGCGCACCTGGCGGCCGTCGCCGTGCAGCTCCATGCGCTTGCCGTCGAGCAGGTCCTCGAGGAACACCGCCAGCGGGCCGCCCCACCAGCTCGGGTGGTTGCGCGGGCCGTAGGCATTGAACAGGCGCAGGATCGTGACCTGCAGGTCCTGCTCCTCGTGCAGTCGCAGCGCGAGGTGCTCGTCGAACATCTTCGAGGTCGCGTAGGACCAGCGGCGGCTGGTGGGCGGGCCGAGCACGATCTCGCCGTCCTCGCGGAACGGCGGCTCGGCGTTGCCGTAGACGTCGGAGGTCGAGGCGAACACGACCCGCGCGCCGGTCTGGAGCGCGACGTCGAACACCGAATGCGACCCGTCGACGTTGACGTGCAGCGTGTTCAGCGCGCCGCCGAAGCGCGGGATCTTCAGCGCGGCGAGGTGCATGATGCCCTCGCAGTCCGCGAAGTCGCGGCGCAGGCGGGCGGTCTCGCGGCAGTCGTACTCGTGCAGCTCGAAGCCGGGCCGCCCGAGGATGCCGGCCAGGTTGGCCGGGCCGCTCATCGAGAAGTCGTCGACGCCGACCACGGAGCAGCCCTCGTCGAGCAGGCGCTCGACCAGGTTCGCTCCGACGAAGCCGGCGGCCCCTGTGACGCCGATCTTGGCGGGTAGGCTCATGCTGCACTCCTTTGCCTGAGGTACGTGTTGTCGAGACGCGCGCCGACCTCCTCGGCGACACGCTGCGCCACGCCGGCAATCGCCTGACCGTGGACGATGTCGGGGTGCACGCGGGCGGAGGACGCGACCGCGAGGCCAGGGGCCGCGAGGACCTCCGGGATCCGGTTCGCGACGCCCGCGACGTGGATGGGCTCGGCCCGGCGGGCGCGCGCGACCTGGGTCGCGATCACGTCCTCCTTGCTGAACGCGGGGAACATCGTTCGCACGTGGCCGAGGTACTCGTCGGCGATCTCGCGGCTCGGGCGCTCGAGCTCCGGGCTGTCCGGGTTCACGTAGCGCGGGACGTAGATCAGGTGGCCGCCGACGGTCTCGGGGTCGACGACGTGGGTCGTCTCCACCACGGTCGTGAGCGGCACGCGCCGGTCGGTGATGTTGATCGCGTAGTACGGGCTGACGCTGCGCTTGACGCGCGCGACCAGGCATACGATCCCGAGGTAGCGGCACGGGTCGGGCCCGAGGGCGGCGTCCAGCGAGGGCGCCAGCAGGTTGCGCAGCGACGGGCGCAGCTGCGTGGTGACGACCGTGTCGTGCGCGCGGAAGCCGCCGTCCAGCACGACGCCGAGCGCGCGCCCGGACGCCGAGGCGGGGACGAAGCGCACGGGCGTCGAGGTGTGGACGTCGCCGCCGAGCGAGCGGATGCGCTCGGCGAGGCGGTCGACCAGCGCCTGGTAGCCGCCCTCGATCGAGCCCATGACCTCGCGGCCGCCCTTGGAGCGCGTGCCCGCGGTGCGGCGCGTGCGCGACCACAGGTAGGTGGCCGGCAGGTCCTCATAGCGGCCGTCGAACTTGGAGTCCAGCAGCGGCCGCCACAGCTTCTCCCACAGGCGGTCGCCGGCGACCCGGCGCGTCCACGGCTCGATCGCGACGTCGTCGAGCTCGTCGTGATTGTCGATCCGCCCGCAGTGCAGGACGAACGCGGCGAGCCGCGCCTTGTCGGCGAGGCTCAGCCCGGGGAAGGACAGCACCTCGCGCGGCGTGGACATCGAGCACAGGCGGCCCTGGTGGTAGAAGCCGACGCCGAGCGGCCGCCAGCGGATGCTCAGCCCGAGCTTCTCCGCCAGCTCGACCACCCGCCGGTCGGTCGTCGTCACGGCGTGGTAGTAGCGGTCCACGCGCTCGCCGCCGATCACCGTCGTGCCGGCCAGCCCGCCCAGGCGCGGCTCGGCCTCGTATACCGCCACCGGCACCCCGCGCTCGGCGAGGTGGTGGGCGATGCCGAGGCCCAGCAGGCCGCCGCCGACGATGCCGACGCTCACGCCGAGCCCCTCCGGCTCGCGACCTGGCGGGTCATCAGCCGCGCGTAGCCGGCCACCGTGGGCAGCACGCGGAGCTTGCTCTCGCCCTCGCGGCGCGACCAGTCCAGCAGCACCGGCACCTCGGCGACCTGGGCGCCGATGCGCGAGAGCTTGATCAGCAGCTCCGCCTTGCAGGCGAAGCCGGATTCGCGGATCAGGCCGGCCCCGTGGCGCGTGTAGCCGGCGCGCAGGATCTCCGCCCGGTAGACGCGGAAGAACGACGACACCGTGCGCGCGTTCAGGCCGGCACTGCGGCGGATCGCCGACGACGCGGCGCGCGACAGGAAGCGGCGGTGGCGCGAGACGTTCGCGAGCGCGCCGCCGTCGTGGTGGGAGGCCAGGACGATGTCGGCGCCGTCGCGGGCGACGGCGAGCATCCCCTCGAGCGCGTCGAGGTCGCTGGTCGTGTCGGACTCGAGCGTGACGATCAGCTCGTCCGGGCCGGCGATCTCCAGCGCCCGCCGGAAGCCGGCGTCGAACGCGCGGCCGGGGCCCTGGTTGCGGCCCTGCTCGATGACCTCGAGCGGCAGCGGGCCGCGGTGCGCGCGGGCGGCGGCGACGGTGCCGTCCGAGGACCCGTCGTCGACCAGGATGATCCGGCCGCCGAAGTCCCACAGCTCCGGCCGCTGCGCGAGGTCGCGCAGCAGGTTGGGGACGTTCGCCTCCTCGTTGAAGGCGGGAACGACGATCACCGGCATCAGTAGGCCCCCCTGCGGGCAAGGACCGTCGGGACCGTCCGCAGCAGGATCTTGATGTCCCACCACAGCGACCAGTTGGTCACGTAGACGTAATCGAGCTTGACCATCTCGTCGAACGGGATGTCGTTGCGCCCGAGCACCTGCCAGAGGCCGGTGATGCCCGGGGTCGTGTCGAGCCGGCGCCCCGCCCAGCCCGTGATCTGCTCCGACTCGTGGACCACGAACGGGCGCGGCCCGACGAGCGACATCTCGCCGCGCAGCACGTTCCAGAGCTGCGGCAGCTCGTCGATGCTCCACTTGCGCAGGAACGCCCCGACGCGGGTGATGCGCGGGTCCTCGCGCATCTTGAACAGCGGGCCGGAGCCCTCCATCTCATTGAGCTCGGCCATCGCCATGCGCTGGGCCTCGGCGCCGTCCACCATCGTCCGGAACTTGAAGATGTGGAACTCCCGCCCGCCGCGGCCGTGGCGGCGCTGGCGGAACAGGATCGGGCCCGGCGTGTCGAGCCGGATGGCCAGCGCGGTCGCCGCCAGCAGCGGCGAGATCACGAGCAGGCCGAGGCCGGCGGCGGCGATGTCGATCGCGCGCTTGAACGTCCGCACACTGCGCGACAGGCGCATCGGCGGCAGGCTCACGACCGGGATTCCCTCGAGCTCCTCGATCGTCGCGTTGGACGCGAACAGCTCCGAGTAGCTCGGGACGATCGAGAGGTGCACGTCCGGCCGGCGGACGGCGCGCATCAGGTCGAGCATCTCGCTCGTCGGCTCGGCGCTGGAGGCGAGCAGGACCCAGTCGACCTCGAGCGTGTCGACGAGCCGCGTCAGGTCGGCGGGCGCGCCCAGCACCTCGGGCCCGCGCTCGTCGTCGACGAAGCCGATCACCTGCAGCCCGAACTCCGGATGCGCGTCGAGCTTCTTCTGGACGATCCGGCCCTCCAGGCCGCCGCCCACGATCAGCGCGCGGCGCGGCGCGACCAGCGCCGGCAGCAACCAGGTGCGCACGCAGGCGCGCCCGAGCGGGATCAGCGTCAGCGCGAGGCCGAGGAAGATCGCCGCCTCGAGCGGCGAGTAGACGAACCAGTCCGTGGTCTTCTTGAGCCCCTGGGCGATGACCAGGGCCACCAGCGACCCGGCCAGCAGCGCGTTGAACAGGGTCGCGACGTCGTCGAGGCTGCTGGGCGCGATCGCGCGCGTCTGGCGCTCGTACAGCCCGTAGGCCGCGAACACGGCGGGCCACATGAGCGTCGCCGCCGCGACCAGCGCGAACAGCACGCCGTTCGGGACGATCACCGCCGGGGGGCCGATCTGCTCCGCCAGCAGGTAGGTGCCGGCGAGCGCGATCCAGACCGCGACGACGTCGACGATCAGCAGCGCGCGGACGCGGCCGCGCTGCAGCTTCGGGCTGCGCCGCGCGTCGGTGGCAGAGCCCGCCAGGCGCAGGCCGGCGGCTCCGCTCGCGAGCGGCTCGGTCTCGACCGACATGTCGCGTCGCCTCAGGAGGCGAGCCGCTCCCGCGGAGCGGTCAGGTTGTGCAGGTGCGCGTACCGGCTCGCCTCGGTGCGGTTGGCCACGCCGAGCTTGCGGTACGTGTTGGAGAGGTGGAACTTCACCGTCTGCTCGGTCACCCAGAGCTCGCGGGCGATGCGCCCGTTCGTGTAGCCCTCGGAGACGAGCTTGAGGATCTCGAGCTCGCGGTCGGTGAGCGGGCAGTCGTCCTCCACCACGGCGGCCGGTCGCGGCTGGTAGCGGTGCACCACGTTGCCCTGGGAGATCTCGCGCAGCAGCGTGCCGAGCGACACCGGGTGGACGGTCTTGGAGACCACGGCGTGGGCGCCGGCCTCGAAGGCCTCGTCCAGCCACTCGCTCTCCATGCGCAGCGTGAGCAGCAGCGACTTGGCGTCGGGCGCCTCGTCGGTGATCTCCCGCAGGCGCGCGAGCGCGTTCTCGGTCTCCTGCATGTCGTCCACCAGCACCACGTCGGGGCGGAGCTGGGTGAGGGCATCCCGCACCGAACCGCGTCCGTCGAAGAAGCCGACGACCTGGAAGCCCGCGGTCTGCCGCAGGGCGAGCCGGATGGCCTGGACCACGAACGAGTGGTCCGCCACGATCATGAGACGCTTCATGCCGCCACCTCCATGGGCTGCATCTGGGTGTCTCGGCGGGCGCCGGACACCTCCGCGGGGGGTCGTGCGGCCGCCCGCACAGTGCGAGTGACCCCGCGGAAGTCGACCGTCGGCACCTTTGCCGCGACGGCCGAGTGATCGACGCCCGGGTGGGCGGTGACGATGAGCGCGAGGTCGGCGCCCTCGAGCGCCTCCTCGAGCGGAACGCTCGCCAGGCCGAAGGCCGGCAGCGCGGGCACGTACGCGTCGTGGTACGCCACCTCGCCGCCGAGCGCCTGCAGGCGATCGATGATCTTGAGCGCCGGGGACTCGCGCATGTCGCCGACCCCGGGCTTGTAGGCGACGCCGAGGACCGCGATCTTGGAGCCGCGGACCGCCTTGCCGGCGTCGTTGAGGGCGCGCTCGGCGCGCTCCACGCAGAAGTACGGCGTGTTCTGGTTGACCTTGCCGGCCAGCTCGATGAACTCGGTCGAGAAGTCGACCTCGCGCGCCTTCCAGGACAGGTAGAACGGGTCGACCGGCAGGCAGTGGCCGCCCATGCCGGGGCCCGGCTCGAAGCGCATGAACCCGAACGGCTTGGTCGAGGCCGCGTCGACGACCTCCCAGATGTCGATGCCCATTCGGTCGGCGAGCATCGCGAGCTCGTTGACGAGCGCGATGTTGACCGAGCGGAAGATGTTCTCGAGCAGCTTCGCCATCTCGGCCACCTCGGGGGCGGAGACGGGGACGATCTGCTCGCAGACGAGGCCGTAGAGCGCCTCGGCGCGGGCCGCGCAGGCCGGCGTCAGGCCGCCGATGATCTTCGGCGTGTTGTGGAGCGAGTGCTTCTCATTGCCGGGGTCGACGCGCTCGGGCGAGAACGCGACGTGAAAGTCGCGGCCGGCTTTCAGGCCCGTCTCCTCGAGGATCGGGAGCAGGCGCTCGCGGGTCGTGCCCGGGTAGGTGGTCGACTCCAGGACGACGAGCTGGCCGGCCTGGAGGACATCCGAGACGGCGGTGGCGGCGCTCAGCAGCGGGCCGAGGTCCGGCTCGCGGTTGGGCGTCAGCGGCGTGGGAACGCAGATGACGATCGCGTCGGCGAGGGCCAGGCGCGCGGTGCGCGTCGTGGCCTCCAGCCGAGGCCCGACGGCCGCCAGCTGCTCCGACGGGATGTCCTCGATGTAGGACTCCCCGCGCCGGATCGACGCGACCTTCGCGACGCTCGTATCGACGCCGATCACTCGCTCGCCGGCCTCGGCGAACGCGACGGCCAGCGGCAGGCCGACGTAGCCGAGTCCAACGATGCCGATGGTCATGCTTCCTCCTTGACGGTGGCTCACGCGATCCCCTCACTCCGTGCGCTGTCCAACTGGCCGAGCCGCTGGTGCAGCCCTGTCATCAGCTCGGCGATCTGCTCGCCCTCGATGCGCCGCAGCTCGCGGAAGAGCCGCGCGGTCTCGGGGTGACCGTCCTGAGACGCCTCGAACTCGAACACGCGGTAGCGCGCCCGCAGCTCCAGGTTCAGCGTCAGCGCGCGCAGGAGGTTCTGCAGGGTCTGATCGGCGCCCTGGTCGTCCCGCAGGTCGCGGAGGCTGTTGCTCACGAGTCACCTCGTCGGTTGGACATCGCGGCGCAGCGTCGCGGCTAGACCATCGGGGGGAAAGGTGGTCTTCGCCTGGGGAGGGCGGGCGTCTTTGTGCCGGCGGAGGGGGGGTTCAATGCCCCGCTAAGCGAATATTCGACCCCCAGCGGGCAGAAAAATCCCCCACACCGTCTGTTGGGCTCCGTACCATTGTCGCGGGGCAGGACCGGACCAGGAGGATCCGCGAGTGATTGACAAGGACGACAACAACGACGAGGCCGTGCTCCGCACCATCGTGGCCGATGACGACCCGCTGGTGCGGCGCCTGATCCGCGACACCCTGCAGCGCGCGGACGTGACGGTCATCGCCGAGGCATCCACGGGCCGGGAGGCCGTGGAGCTGGCGCTGTTCTACCGGCCGGACGTCGTCGTGATGGATTTCATGATGCCGGAGATGGACGGCATCGAGGCCACGCGCCGCATCTACGAGCACGACCCGTCGATCCGGGTCGTCCTGCTCACGGGCGCGGGCGACGACGACCTCGGCCTGCGCGGCCTGCGGGCCGGCGCCGCCGGCTACCTCTCCAAGGAGGTCGAGCTCGACGCGCTCCCGCGCGCGCTGCGCGGCGCCCTGGAGGGCGAGGCGGCGATCTCCCGCCGGCTGGCGATGCAGCTCGTCGAGCGCTACCGCACGGCGCCGAGCGGCGGCCAGGGCCTGCGCCCGGTCCGCTCGCGGCTCACCGACCGCGAGTGGGAGGTGCTCGACCTGCTCTCCACGGGGTCCACGACCGACGAGATCGCCCGCACGCTCGTGCTCTCGCCGGAGACCGTGCGGTCGCACCTGAAGAACCTGTACCGCAAGCTCGAGGTCAACTCGCGCGAGGATGCGGTCCGCGCGGCGTCGCGGCTGCGCAGCCTAAGCGGCCTGACCGCCTGATATGTAGGTTTCCCGGCGGCATGCCCGCCGTCGGGATCGACCTGCTCGAGATCTCCCGCCTCGAAGAGGCCCTCGAGCGGCGTCCGACGCTCGCGGAACGTCTGTTCACTGACGCGGAGCGCGCATACGCGGCCTCGCGGGCGCGGCCCGGGATGCATCTCGCCGCGCGCTTCTGCGCCAAGGAGGCGGTCGCCAAGGCGCTGCAGCTGCGCGCCTGGAGCTGGCGCGACGTCGAGGTGGTGGGCGGCGGCTCGGAGCCTCCGAGCGTCCGCCTGGAGGGCGCGGCGGCCGCGCGCGCCGGGGAGCTGGGGGCGACCGTGAGCGTCTCGCTCACCCACACGCACGGGATGGCGGGCGCGGTGGCCCTGGTCTCGTGAGCCTCCCGCGCTGGATGGAGCCGCTGCTCGAGGCGGGCGAGACGAAGGAGCTCGACCGCTGGGCGATGACCGCGAAGGGCATCGCGGCCGAGGAGCTGATGGAGCGGGCGGGGGAGGGCCTGGCGCGCGTGGCCGCGCAGCGGGCGCCCGCCGGGCGGATCGCGATCGTGTGCGGGAAGGGCAACAACGGCGGCGACGGGCTGGTGGCCGCGCGGCTGCTGCGGGCGGCGGGGCGCGACGTCGACGTGCTCTGCGTGTGGGACCCGGAGTGGATGGGCGACGACGCCAAGGCGCAGGCCGCCAAGCTCCCCGGGCCGGCGCCCCTGAGCTTCGAGGCGGGGCGGCTCAACCGCGCCCACCTGATCGTCGACGCGCTGCTGGGCACCGGCTCCTCCGGCGCGCCGCGCGCGCCGGCCGACGCGGTCATCGAGGAGATGGAGGCAGCGCGCGCGCCGGTGGTGGCGGCGGACATGCCCAGCGGCGTGGACGCCTCCAACGGCGAGGTCGCCGGCCCGGCCGTCCACTGCGTCGCCACCGCGACGTTCCACCGGCCCAAGCTCGGGCTCTGGATCGCGCCCGGCAAGCGCTACGCGGGAGCGGTCGAGGTGATCGACATCGGGATCCCCTCGCGCGGCGCGCCGGTCCGGCCGGAGGCGGGGCTGATCGGCGCCGGCGTGCTGCGCGACATGCCGCGGCGGACGCCGTACTCGACCAAGTTCACGTCGGGCAACGTGTTCATCATCGGCGGCTCGAGGGGCCTGACCGGCGCGCCGTGCATGGCCGCGCTGGCAGCGATGCGCGCGGGCGCGGGCTACGTGACCGTGGGCGCGCCGGCCTCGCTCGAGCAGAGCTTCACGGTCCGCCTGCTCGAGGCGATGATGGTCGGGCTGCCCGAGGACGGCGACGGGCACCTCGACCCGGCGGGGGAGGAGCAGGTGCTGGCGGCGGTCGGGCGCGCCGACGCGGTCGTGCTCGGCCCGGGGCTGTCGAAGGACCCGGACGCGCAGGAGCTGGCGCGGCAGGTGATCCCGCGGGTCGACGTGCCGCTGGTGATCGACGCCGACGGGCTCAACGCGCTGGCCGGCCACTTCGAGGAGGTGCTCCCGCAGCGCCGCTGGCCGACGGTCCTGACCCCGCACGCCGGCGAGCTGGGCCGGCTGCTCGAGGTGGAGTCGCGTGAGGTCGACCGCGCGCGGCTCGCGCACGTGCGCGAGGCCGCGGCGCGGGCGCGGGCGTTCGTCGTGCTCAAGGGCGACGACACGCTCGTGGCCGCGCCGGGCGGCCGCGTGGCGGTCTCGCGCGGCGCGGCGCCCGGGCTCGCCACGGCCGGCACGGGCGACGTGCTCTCGGGCGTGATCGCGGCGATGCTGGCCAAGGGCCTCCCGCCCGCCCACGCCGCCTGCGCCGGCGTCTACGTGCACGTGCGCGCCGGCCAGCTCGCCGCCGCGACGCACGGGCCCGACGGCGTGATCGCGTCCGACGTGATCGCCGGCCTGCCCGCCGCCCTGAGCGCTTAATCTAGGCGGGCCGTGGCGCTCACTGTGCGCGACATCATGGAGACGGACGTGCCGACCGTGTATCCGGACGACTCCATCGAGCGCGTCCTGCAGACGATGCGCGAGCACGAGCTGCCCGGCATCCCGGTGGTGAACGAGGGCGAGCGCTGCCAGGGGATCATCACCGAGTCGGACCTCGTGATGTCCGGCGAGGGGCACGACCTGCACCTGCCGCACTACTTCGAGCTGTTCGGCGGGATCGTGTTCCTCGAGTCCACCAAGCACTTCGACGAGCGGCTGCGCAAGGCGATGGGATCCACCGCGGCCGACGTGATGACGGAGAACCCGGTGACGATCTCGCCGGACGCGACCGTCTCGGAGGCCGCGCGCACGATCGCCCGCACGAAGCACAACCGGCTGCCGGTGGTCGAGCACGGCCGCCTCGTCGGCGTCGTCACCCGCGTCGACGTGCTCGACGCGCTCACCGCCCAGGGGTGACCGTGCTGCGGGCGCTGGCCCGGGTCGACGTCGGGGCGATCGAGCGCAACTGCGCCCGGCTCGCCGCGATCGCCGCGCCGGCCGCGCTGTGCGCGGTGGTGACGGCCGACGGCTACGGGCACGGGGCCGTGGCGGCGGCGCGCGCCGCGCGGGCGGGGGGCGCCGCGTGGCTGGCGGTGGCGACCGCCGGCGAGGCGGCGGAGCTGCGGGCCGCGGGGATCGGCGGGCCGCTGCTGGTGATGGGCGCGCTGTCGGCCGAGGAGCTGCCCGTGGCGCTGGCCGCGGGCGCCGACGTGGTCGCGTGGCGCGAGGAGTTCGTCGCGGCGCTCGCCGCGGCCGCGCCCGCGCCGTCTCCGGGCACGCCCCCCGAGACGTCTCTGGCCGCGGGCACCCCCGGGATGTCTGCCGCCCCCGGAATCGGCGTCCACGTCAAGCTCGACACGGGGATGGGACGGCTGGGCACGCGGGACCCGGAGGAGGCGGCGCGGGTCGCGGAGGCGGTCGCCGCCGCGCCGGGGCTGCGCGTGGCCGGGGCGATGACGCACTTCGCGACCGCCGACGACGACCCCGCGTTCATGGCCGAGCAGCTCGCGGCCTTCACGCCGTGGGCGCAGGCGCTGGCCGCGCGGCACCCCGGCCTGCTCCGCCACGCCGCCAACTCCGCCGCGGCCCTGCGCGAGCCGGCGGCCCGCTTCGAGATGGTGCGCTGCGGGATCGCGGTCTACGGCATGGACCCGTTCCATCGCGATCCCGCGGACCACGGCCTCGAGCCGGCGCTCGAGCTCGTGAGCTACGTCGCCGCGGTCAAGCGCGCGCGGCCCGGTGAGAGCGCCGGCTACGGCCGCCGCTTCGTCGCCGAGCGCGACACGTGGATCGGCACGATCCCGATCGGCTACGGCGACGGCGTCCGGCGCGGGCTCACGAACCGCGCCGAGGTGCTCGTGGGCGGCCGACGGGTCCCGCTGGCCGGCACGGTCTCGATGGACAACATCACCGTCGACCTCGGCGAGCCCGTGCCGACCGGCACCGAGGCCGTGCTCCTCGGCCGCCGCGGCGGCGAGCGGATCCTGGCCGAGGACTGGGCCCGGGCGCTGGACACGATCAACTACGAGATCACCTGCGGCCTGACCGCACGGGTCCCGCGAGAGTACGTGCGATGAGCGGCGAGGCGCTGGAGGCGACGCGGCGCGCGCTCGCGGGCGAGCGGGCCTGGCTCGTCGGCGGCGCCGTGCGCGACCGGCTGCTCGGGCGCGACACCGAGGACGTCGACCTGGCGATCGACGGCGACCCGCGGGCGCATGCCCGGCGGGTGGCGCGGGAGACCGGCGGAGCGGCGTTCCGGCTGTCGGGGGGGTTCGGCGCCTGGCGGGTGGTGGGGCCAGACCACGCCTGGCATGTCGACCTCGTGACGCTGCGCCACGGCGACATCCTCGCCGACCTCGCGGACCGCGACTTCACGATCAACGCGATGGCCGAGCCGCTCGACGGCGGCGAGGTGCTCGACCCGTACGGCGGCCGTGCGGACCTCGAGCGGCGGGTGGTGCGGATGGTGTCCGAGCGGGCGCTCGCGGAGGACCCGCTGCGCGCCCTGCGCGCGGTGCGGATCGCGGTCGAGCTGGACCTCGAGCTCGATCCCGCCACCGCGAGGGCCGCGGCCGCGCACGCGCGCGAGATCGAGCGGGTCGCCCCCGAGCGCGTATTCGGCGAGCTCAAGCGCGTCGTATGCTCGTCCGCCGCCCGGCGCGGCCTCGAGCTGATGAGCGAGCTCGGGCTGACCTCGGTCGTGTTGCCGGAGCTCGCCGCGCTGCGCGGGGTCGAGCAGAGCGTGTTCCACCACGCCGACGTCTACGAGCACACGCTCGAGGTGCTCGACGCCGTCGCCCTGCTCGAGGGCGATCCGGACGCCGCCGGCCTGGGCGACCAGGCCGCGCCGGTGGCGGCGCTGCTGGCCGAGCCGCTCGCCGACCAGCTCACGCGCGGTCAGGCCATGCGCCTCGCGGCGCTGCTGCACGACGCCGCCAAGCCGCGCACGCGCGCGGTGCGCCCGGACGGCCGGGTGACGTTCATCGGCCACGACGTGGAGGGCGCGCAGCTCGCGCGCGACGTGCTGGGGCGCCTGCGCAGCTCGCAGCGCCTGCGCGACTACGTCGCCGTGCTCACCGCCCACCACCTCGACCTCGGCTTCCTCGTCCACCAGCGCCCGCTGGACCGCCGCGAGGTGTGGCGCTACCTGCGCGCCACCGAGCCGTATGCGGCCGACGTCACCGCGTTCACGGTCGCCGACCGGCTCTCGACCCGGGGCCGCAACGCGGACGCGGCGATCGCCGGCCACGTCGAGCTCGCGCGCGAGATGCTGGCCGCCGCGTTCGCCGAGCGGACGGACGGGCCGCAGGCGCCCCCGCTGCGCGGCGACGAGCTGATCCGCGAGCTCGGCGCGACCCCCGGGCCGCGCCTCGGGCGCGTGCTGGCGGAGCTCGCCGAGGCTCACTACGCGGGCGAGATCTCCACGCGCGAGCAGGCGCTCGCGCGCGCGCGCGAGCTGCTGGGCGACGCCTGAGCGCGCGCCCGGCGGGCGCTCTCGCGCGCTCGCGCGCTGGGCGACGCCTGAGCCGCCCGCGCGTGGAAGGCTTCCCGCCCATGGCCGTGGACTGGATTGCGCAGGGCGAGTACACCGACATCCGCTACGAGCTCAGCGGCGACGGGATCGCCAAGATCACGATCGACCGCCCGGAGGTGCGCAACGCGTTCCGGCCGGAGACGCTGATCGAGATGTCCAGCGCCTTCGAGCGCGCGCGCGAGGACACCGGCGTGGGCGTGATCGTGCTGACCGGCGAGGGCCCGGACGCCTTCTGCTCGGGCGGCGACCAGCGCGTGCGCGGCGACACCGGCTACGTGCCCGGCGGCGCGAAGGTCGGGCGCTTCCACGTCACCGACCTGCACGTGCAGATCCGCCGCCTGCCGAAGCCGGTGGTGGCGATGGTCGCAGGCTACGCGGTCGGCGGCGGCCACGTGCTGCACCTCGTGTGCGACCTCACGATCGCCGCCGACAACGCACGCTTCGGCCAGACGGGGCCGCGCGTCGGCTCCTTCGACGGCGGCTTCGGCGCCTCGCTGATGTCGAGCCTCGTCGGCCCGAAGAAGGCGAAGGAGATGTGGTTCCTGTGCCGCCAGTACGACGCGCGCCAAGCGCTCGAGATGGGGCTCGTGAACACCGTCGTGCCGCTCGAGCGCCTCGAGGAGGAGACCGTCGCCTGGTGCCGCGAGATGCTCGCGCTGTCGCCGTTCGCGCTGCGGCTGCTGAAGGCGAGCTTCCACGCCGCCGAGGACGGGTTCAGCGGCATCCAGCAGCTCGCGCACGACGCGAACCTGCTCTTCTACGCCAGCGAGGAGGCGCGCGAGGGCCGCGACGCCTACAAGGAGAAGCGCCGGCCGGACTTCACTCGCTTCCCGCGACGGCCCTAGCGCGGGCCCCGGCGGTCAACCCAGCGTCGTCGTCCATGTCACCGCACGCACGCACCGGTGGGTGCAGGACCGGAGGCTGCGCGAGCCCGTGAAGGCGGCGGTGATGCCGCCGAGCCCGAACGTGACGCGGAGCGTCCCGCGGTAGCGCGCGCGGACGTCGCGCCACGACGGGCGGCAGTCCGCGGCGCCGGGCGCGATCGCGCAGCGGTAGACGAGCCCGCGCGGGCTCATGTGCGTGGCGGCGACGATGGCGCGGCGCACGACGATCCGCGCCGTGCTCGCCGCCGGCGGGCGCGGCGCCGGGGCCGGCAGGGGCGGCGCGACGTACGGCGCCGGCCGGGCGGGGACGGGCGCCGGCGGGTCCGGCGGCGGCCGCGGGACGATCGTCAGCGCCCGTACCGGCGACGCATACAGCTCGTCCTCGTCGTCCTCCTCGTAGGAGGCCTGCCAGTAGTACGTGCCGGGCGTTCCGAGCCAGCGCGCGTCGAGGCGCGTCCGGGCCGAGTAGATGCCGGCCTGGGCCGGCCGGGGCTCGGCGCTGTAGCTGTCGATCGCGTTCTCGGCCGCGAGCAGGCCGTCGGGCCCGGTGGCCGGGCTCGTCGCGACCGCGACGGCGAACCGGTCGGGCGGCTCGTCGTAGTCATGGGCGTAGATCGTGAAGTCGACCATCTCGAACGGCGTCGCCGCGGGCCACGACGACGCGCGCCAGGACTCGCCGTCGCGCGGGACGAGCCAGGTCCCGGCCGGCAGCGGCTCCACCTGGGCCGCCGCGGGCGCGGCGAGCACGCCCACCAGGA
>JBIOTP010000318.1:0-2892 GCA_044865965.1 Solirubrobacteraceae bacterium | reverse complement strand
GACGTCGAACTCCCGCAGCAGGCCGCGGGCGCGCGCCGCCATCTTGCGCGGCGACAGCCAGCCGAAGCGCGCCATCCCGGGCTTGCGGTACTCGCGCAGGCAGATGTTCTCCGCGAGGTCGAACTCGAGCACGAGCCCGCGCCGGTGGCGGTCCTCGGCGATGTGGCTGACGCCCGAGCCGAGCGTGTCGCGCGGTCCCTCGTGCGTGACGTCGCGCCCGCCCACCAGCACCTGTCCCGCGTCCGGCTTGCGGAGGCCCATGATCGTCTCGATCAGCTCGCTCTGCCCGTTCGCGTCGACGCCGGCGATGCCGACGATCTCGCCCTCGCGCACGTCGAACGTGACGTCGCGCACGGCGGGCAGCCCGCGGTCGTCGCGCGCCGACAGGCCGCGCACCTGCAGCAACGGCCCGCCCGGGCGGTGGTCGGGCTTCTCGACGCGCAGCAGCACGTCGCGGCCGACCATGAGCCGGGCCAGCGAGCGCTCCGTGGCGCCCTCCGCGGGCACGGTGTCGATCTTCAGGCCGCGCCGGAGCACCGTGATCCGGTCGGCGACGTCCAGCACCTCGTTGAGCTTGTGCGAGATGAAGACGATCCCGGTCCCGTCCGCCTTGAGCGTGCGCAGCACCTTGAAGAGGTCTTGCGCCTCCTGCGCGGTCAGCACCGCGGTGGGCTCGTCGAGCACGAGCACGCGCGCGCCGCGGAACAGCGCGCGCAGGATCTCGACGCGCTGCTGGGCGCCCACGCCCAGGTCCTCCACCCGCGCTGCGGGGTTCACCGCGAGCCCGAAGCGCTCGGACAGCTCGCGCGTGCGGGCCGCCGCCGCTTTGTAGTCGAGCAGTGGCCCGCGGCTCGGCTCGGAGCCGAGCACGAGGTTCTCGGCCACGGTCATCACCGGCACGAGCATGAAGTGCTGGTGGACCATGCCGATGCCGAGCCGGATGGCCCGGCGCGGGGAGTCGATCGCGACCGGCTCCCCGTCCAGGCGGATCTCGCCCTCGTCGGGCTGGTGGAGCCCGTACAGGACGTTCATCAGGGTCGACTTGCCGGCGCCGTTCTCGCCCAGCAGCGCGTGGATCTCCCCGCGGCGCAGCTCGAAGTCCACCGCGTTGTTGGCCACCAGGGCGCCGAAGCGCTTGGTGATCTGGCGGAGCTCGAGTGCGGGAGCGGCGTCGGCCACCGGCCTACTTGACCTTGTCGGGGATGTCGGCCAGCTCGCCCGACTTGATCTTGTCCACCACCTCGTTGGTCTGGTCGGCGTACTTGGAGCCCTCGGCGTTCGTCTTGCCGATGCCCACGCCGCCGGACTTGACGTCGAACACCGTGTTGGCGCCGCCCTGGAACTTGTTGTCCTGCACGGACTTGATCGCGGTGAACACCGCGACGTCGACCTTCTTGAGCGCCGAGGTCATGATCTGGTCGCCCAGGTAGGCCTGGTCGGCATCCACGCCGATGCCCTGGACGCTCTTCTCCTTGGCGGCGTCGAGCGCGCCGAGGCCGCAGCCGCCGGCCACCTGGAAGACGACCTTCGCGCCCTGCTGGATCTGGTTGAGCGCGATCTCCTTGCACTTGGCCGGGTCCTGGAAGTCCTGCGAGTAGCCGTTGAGCGTCTTGATGCCGGAGTCGGCCGCCTTGGCGCCCGCCTGGAAGCCGGCGATGTAGTGGTCGACGGGCGGGATCTTCTGGCCGCCGACCGAGCCGATCGTGGCGCCGGAGCCGCCCTGGTCCTTCATGTATAGGCCGGCCATGTAGCCGACCAGGTAGCCCGCCTCCTGCTCCTTGAACAGCAGGCCCTGGACGTTCTTGGGCTTGTTCTTGAGGGTGGTTGCGTCGACGTCGATGATCGCGAACTTCACGTTCGGGAACTTCGAGGCCACGGTGTTCATCGCCTCGGCCATCAGGAAGCCGTTGCCGATGACCAGGTCGTACTTCTGCTGCGCGAGCGTGGAGAGGTTCGGCACGTAGTCCGAGTTCTGCTTGGAGATCAGCACGCGCCCCTCGATGCCGAGCTCGCTCTTCGCGCGCTCGAGGCCCTCGTTGGCGAGCTGGTTGAACGAGCGGTCGTTGAGGCCGCCGATGTCCGTGACCAGGCCTACTCTGATCTTCTTCGCGGCCGGCGTGGACTTGGCGGTACCTCCGCTCTTGTTGCTCGATTCGTCCGAGCCGCAGCCGGCTGCAACGAGCGCCGCCGCCGCCAGGACGAGGGCGATGAGATGAATTGGTCGTCGGAGTGGCACTGCGGTACTCCTTGTCTCGGGAACGCCGCGGCGCGAGCCTAAAGGCTCGGCGCGCCGTCCGCAGGGGTCAATCGATTGAGCAGGGCGCGCCGAAGCGCATCGTCCGCGAAGGACGCCTCCACGGCCGTCCGCGTGATCCTCTCCAATGCACCCTCCTCCAGTCCGAAGCGCTCGCGCGCCACGGCGTACTCGCCGCCGATGCTAGCGCCGAAGTACGGAGGATCGTCGGAACCCAACGTCAGCTTCACACCGGCTTCGTGAAGCGTGCGCAGCGGGTGCTGCTCGTAGGACGGGTAGACCCCGGTCGCCACGTTGGACGTGGGGCACACCTCGAGCACGATCCCCCGGTCGGCGATCTCGTCGATCAGCGCCGGGTCCTCCACCGCGCGCACGCCGTGCGAGATGCGCGTGATGGGCAGCGTCTCGAGCGCCTCGCGCACCGACCCCGCGCCGGCGTGCTCGCCGGCGTGGACGGTGCAGCCGAGGCCCGACCCGGCGGCGATCGCGAACGCCTCGGCGAAGGGCCCGGGGGGATAGCCCGCCTCGTCGCCGGCCATCCCGAACCCCACGACGTACGGGTGCCGGCCCTCGGCGAGGCGGCGCGCGATCTCCAGCGCGGACTCCACGCCGAGGTTGCGCACGACGCTCGCCACGAT
>JBIOTP010000317.1:0-4486 GCA_044865965.1 Solirubrobacteraceae bacterium | reverse complement strand
GAACCCGGGTCGCGGAGAGTGGTGGTTAGGCCGCCTCGCGGAGCGCGATGAGCTCCGGGCGCTGGCTGAGCCGCTTCAGCGCCCGCTCCTCGATCTGGCGCGCGCGCTCGGTCGATACGCCGAGCTTGCGGCCGGCCTGCGAGAGCGTCTGAGGCTCCGTGTCGCCTGCGCCGAAGCGCATCTCGATCACGTCGCGCTCGGCGTCGGGCAGCTCGGCGATGGCCGTGAGGAGCGTCTCGGACTTCAGCGCCTCGTGGACCTCCTCGTCGACGGCGGGCGTCTCGATCGCCAGCAGGTCGCCGAAGGCGGTGTCGCCATCGTCGCCCACCGGCTTGTCGAGGCTCACCACGGCGCGGTCGGCCTTGCGGATCTCGATCACGTCCTCGAGCGGCAGGTCCGCCGCCGAGGCGATCTCCTCATCCGTCGGCTCGTGGCCGAGCCGGGTGGTGAGCTCACGCTCGATACGCCCGACCTTGCGCGAGCGCTGCGCCACGTGGACAGGGAGGCGGATCGTCCGGCTCGTGTTCTCGAGGCCGCGCTGGATCGCCTGACGGATCCAGAGCGTGGCGTACGTCGAGAAGCGGAAGCCCTTGCGCCAGTCGAACTTCTCGACGGCGCGGATCAGCCCCAGCATGCCCTCCTGGATCAGGTCGCCGAGGGCGAGGCCCTGACCCTGGTAGCGACGCGCGTTCGCGACCACCAGCCGGAGGTTCGAGTTGATCATGCGCTCCTTGGCCGCCAGGTCCCCGCGCTCGATGCGCTTCGCGAGCTCGATTTCCTCGCTCGGCTTGAGCAGCGGGTACCGGCCGGCCTCGCGCAGGAGCAGCTGAAGCGAATCGAGGGTCGGATCGGCCTCGTACTCGTTCTCGTTGCGGCGGCGCGGGGTGTCGGTGATGGTGCTCGTTTTGGGGTCCTTCCGAATCAAATACCAACTTCGTTGGTAGGAATTATACGCGAATTTCGTTGTCTCTGCAACCACGTCACCGGCGCCTGCGAGACTTTCGCCGCGGCCGGCGGGTGGCCTCCTTGCTGGGCGGCCCGTCGCATCCCGGGCCGTCCCCCTTGAGGGGACCCGACTCGTCGCTAAGCTTGTGACCGTTGCGGCGAATCAGGCGCGCAGGCGGATGCCCGCGCACGACAGACAACCCGTAGGATGCCACGGGGTTACGGTGATTCTGCCCACGCGGGCCGAGATTTAACGGTTCCTCATGAGATGTGCGCCGATCCGGGCGTCCCGGCGCACGCTCCGGCGCGCAAATAGCCCGGCCGCGAGACGGTCCGGCGCGCGCGGCGCGCGCTCCGCCGCGACCGCCTCGGCGACGATCGCACGCAGGCGCTCCTCGAAGCGCCCGGCGCCGAAGCGGCTCGCGGCGGCGACGCACGCCGCCGGGTCGATCGCCTCGGGATCGAACCGCTCGATCGCCGCCGCCAGCGCGCGGGGGTCGCCGCCGTCGTCGAAGAACGTGCCGGTCACGCCCTCGCGCACTGTCTCCAAGGCCCCGCCCGACCGCAGCGCGATCACCGGGCGCCCCGACGCCATCGCCTCCACCGCGGCGATTCCGAACTCCTCCGCCGCCGTCACGACCAGCGCCCGCGCCGAGCGCAGCAGCTCCGCCACGTCGCCGTCGCTCAGGCGCCCCGTCAGCCGAACGGTCGGCCCCGCGAGCCGCCGCAGCCGCCGCAGCTCCGGCCCGTCGCCGACCACCACGAGCGGGCGGCGGAGCGCGTTGAACGCGCGCACCGCGACGTCGATCCGCTTGTGCGGCATCAGCTCCGCCAGCACCAGGTAGTGCGCGCCGACCGGCCCCGGCGCGAAGCGGGAGAGCTCGACAGGCGGGTGCAGGACCTCGGCCTCGCGCCCGAAATAGCGCCGGATGCGCGCGGCGGTGACCGCGGAGTTCGCCACGTACGAATCCACCCGCTGGGCGGCGATCCAGTCCCACTGGCGCCAGCGCCACAGCAGCACCCGCAGCGGCGCACGGGTCAGCGGGCTGCGCGCGGCGAGCGTCGCCTCGCGCTCGGACCACGCGTAGCGGAACGGGTTGTGGCAGTAGCACACGTGCACCGCGTCATCGACGAGCACGCCGTGGGCCCAGGCGCTCGAGGAGGACACGACGACGTCGTAGCCGCGCAGGTCGAGCGACTCGATCGCGTGCGGGTACAGCGGCAGCAGCGGGCGGAACGTGCGCGCCGTCGGGCGCACGCGCTGCAGGAACGACGTGCGCGGCGCTCGCACGGCGAAGCGGCCCTCGGTGCCGGCCTCGTCGTAGACGGCGGTGAACACGTCGGCCTCCGGCCACGCGTCGCAGATCGCCGCGAACACGCGCTCCGCGCCGCGCAGATCGAGCAGGAAGTCGTGGACGAGCGCGACACGCATCGGGCCGCCGCATCCTGCCAGACTCGGGCCGATGCTTCGCGCCGTGCTGCTGGCCGCCATGCTCGTCGCGGCGGCGCCCGCTCCCGCGCAGGCCCGGCGCCAGGTTCCGCACGGCTGGCTGGGCGTGGTCGCCGACGGGCCGCTCACCGCGCCCGGCTTCGCGTCCGGCCCGGAGTGGGACCGGCTCGCCGGCAGCGGCGCCGAGGCCGTGCGCGCGGCCGTCTACTGGCGCACGATCGAGCCGGACGCGCCCGCGGAGGCCCGCTTCGCCGAGACCGACGCCGTCGTGCTCGCCGCCGCCGCGCGCGGGCTCGGCGTGCTGCCGATCGTCCAAGGCACGCCCGGCTGGGCCGCGCTGCACCCCGGCGACCCGGCGTCGCCCCCGCGCGACCCGGCCGACTTCGCACGGCTCATGACCGCGCTGGTCGCCCGCTACGGACCCGATGGGTCGCTGTGGGCCGAGCATCCCGAGGTCGCGCGCCGGCCGGTCCGCGAGTGGCAGATCTGGAACGAGCCCAACCTCACGCGCTACTGGAACGTGCGCGACTGGGCTCCGTCCTACGTGGCGCTGCTGAAGGCCGCCGACGCCGCCCTGCGCGCGGCCGATCCGGGCGCCCGCACGGTGCTCGCCGGGCTGCCCAACGAGAGCTGGCTGGCGCTGCGCGCGATCTACCGCGCCGGCGCGCGCGGCGCGTTCGACGCCGTCGCGCTCCATCCCTACACCGGGCGCCCGCACAACGTCGTGCGGCTCGTCCAGTTCGCGCGCCGCGAGATGCGCCGCTTCCACGACCCCCGGATGCCGGTGTGGGTGACCGAGCTGTCGTGGCCGGCGGCGATCGGCAAGACGCCGACGACCGCCGGCTTCGAGACCACCGACCGCGGCCAGGCGGAGCGCCTGCGGCTCGGCGTGGAGCTGCTCGCGGAGGCCCGCCGCAAGCTGCGGATCGAGCGCGTCTACTGGTACACGTGGCTGTCGGCCGAGGGTGCCTCGTCCAGCTCGTTCGACTACGCCGGCCTGCGCCGGCTGCGCGGCGGGCGGCTGCGCTCGGCGCCCGCGCTCGCGAGCTTCCGGGCCGTGGCGCGGCGCCTCGAGGGCTGCGCGAAACGCCCGGGCGACGCCACACGCTGTCGCTAGTGGTTCCGCGGGCGGGGCCACCCCGTGCGGGCATAGGCTTCGCGCTTGTGCGGATCGACGCGGGCTACGGCGCAGTCTGGGCCGAACGGCCGGTCCGAGGGCTGTTGCTGTGCTCGCTCGGCGGCCGGACCGCGTTCTCGATGCTGCCACTCGGCTTCGTGCTGTTCGCGACGGCGCAGACCCACTCCTCCGCGGCGGCGGGCGCGCTGGTGGCCGCGTTCTCGGTCGCGAGCTCGCTGATGCCCGCGCGCGGGCGCGTGGTCGACCGGCGCGGCCCGCAGGCGCTGGTCGTGTTCGCGCTGGGCTGCGCCGGCGGGCTCGCCGCGCTCACCGCCGCCGGCATGGCCGGCGCGTCGCCCGCCGCGCTGGTCGCGCTGGGGGCGCTCGCGGGCCTCGTCGTGCCGCCGCTGGGGCCGTTCACCCGCGCGGTGCTCGGGACGGCGCTGCACGAGCGCCACGAACGCCTCCAGCGGGCGTTCGCGCTCGACTCCGCCGGCGAGGAGGGGGCGCTGATCGTGGCGCCGCTGCTGGTCGCCGCGGTCGTGGCGGCGGCGTCGCCCGCCGCGACGCTGCTGGTGGCCGCCGCCGGCCTCCTCGGCGGCGCGGCAGGCACCGCGCGCAACCCGCTCACCGCCGAGCTCCGGCCGCCGGCTGCGGAGGCGAGCGCCCGCGTCCGCCTGCCGCTCGTGCTGTGGCTCGTGTTCGCCTCGCTGCTCGGACCGGGCGCCGCGCTCGGCACGCTCAACGTGGCGGTCCCATCGCTGACACGCGCCGCCGGCGAGCCGGCGACCGCCGGACTGCTGCTCGCCGCGCTCGCGACGGGCACGGCGAGTGCCAGCCTGCTCGCCGGCCGGCGCGCGTGGCGCTGGCCGGCGCCGGCGCGGCTCGGGTTGCTGCAGCTGGTGCTCTCGGCCGCGCTTGCCGCCGCCGCGGCGCTGTCTGGGCGCTTCCCGATCGTCGCGGCCGTGCTGGTC
>JBIOTP010000316.1:0-2119 GCA_044865965.1 Solirubrobacteraceae bacterium | reverse complement strand
GCAGGCGTTCAAACCATGGAGCTTGAGGAGGCCCCCGGTGAGCATCGTAATGGGACTTGATCAACATCGAGCGCAGATCACCGCCGACTGGCTGGATACCGAGACCGGCGAGGTGCGGCGCGCTCGCGTGGCGCCGGCGGACCGGGCCGGAGTGCGGGGGTTCCTCGAGCGCTTCCGCGGCCGGGAGCTGGAGGTGGCACTTGAGGCGACGACCGGCTGGCGGTTCGTAGTCGAGGAGCTGCGCCGGATCGGCGCCGGCGTGCGCCTGGCCGAGCCGGCGGAGACGGCGGGGCTGCGCGGGCCGAAGAAGCGCGCGAAGGGCGATCGCGCTGACGCGCGCCATCTGCGCGAGCTGTTGATGGTCAAGCGGTTGCCGGAGTCGTGGGTCCCGCCCGATCACGTCCTCGATCTGCGCGCGCGGGTGAGGCTGCGGCACACGCTGTCCGAGCAGCGCTCGGAGTGGCAGCAGCGGATCCAGGCGACCCTGTATCACCACGGCTGCCCGCAGCGGCGCCAGCTGATGACCGCGGACGGTCGCGCCTGGCTTCGGGCGCAGCCGCTGCCGCACGCGGCGCGCGAGCAGGTCACGGTGGCGCTGGCGATGGTCGACGCGCTCGACCTGCAGATGGCGCCGATCGAGAAGGAGCTGCGCGCGTACGCGCGCCGCCAGCTGGGGTGCAGGGCGCTGATGCGCCACTACGGGATCGGTGAGCTGACCGCGGTCACGATCCTCGCCGAGCTCGGCGATTGCACCCGATTCTCGTCCTCGCGGCATGCGGTCCGCTACGCCGGCATGGACATCACCGTGCATCAGTCCGACCGGCACCGCTCGCCCGGGCATCTCAGCCGCCAGGGGCCGCCGGCGCTGCGCTGGGCGCTGTTCGAGGCCGCCCAGTCGGCCTGCCGGGGTGGCAGCCCGGACCGCGACTACTACGGCCAGGCGGCCGACCGGCTCGGGCACAACCGCGCGTGCCTGTCGGTCGCGCGCAAGCTGCTCAAGCGCAGCTACCACACGCTGCGCGACCTCGGCGAGGAGGCGCTCCAGCCGGCGTGACCTTCCCCGTGCGCGCACAGCCCCTCGTCACACAGATGCGCCGCGGCCGGCTCCCGGCAGACTCCTGCCGCCACGCCCTCGTGGACGGCCCTGAAAGACCGAGCGGCCGCAACGCTTCCCCCAGCGGGATCACCCCATCAAACATCCTGTCGCCGGCCCCGGAGCCAACCCGAGGGTCGCGGACCGAAGTAAGGCTGGGCGCCCGCGCGCACAAGATCCGCACCACCAACCACGCGCGCGCACCGCCCGCCCACCGGCAGTTCAACCCCGACAAACCCGGACCCTGCGCTTGACACGGGGCCCTGCACAAGTAAGGAGTCAGACGTGATGCGCGACCTCCTCGATCACCTGGCGCAGACGTCGATCGAAAATCGGCCGGGCGGCGCCGGCGAGCGCGCCCGCCCGGACACGCGACGCGACCCGCTCGAACGCCCCGCCGGCAGCGATCCCGACGCCCACGGACGCCAGCGCGCCCTCGTGTGCCTGAGCCTGCTCCTGGCGCCGAAACGCGAACTTCCGACGCGTCGGCGCTGGGCATGAGCCATAGCCAGCCGTCCGAGGCCGCACCCCCAGCGCAACCTCGGCCAAAAGCCCGCAGAGCAGCCCGCGGGCGGCAGCCCGGAGGCGAGCGCCGGTCGACACCTGCTAGCGCGAGCTCGAGCGGCGACCACGTCCGCGACCGCTGGCCAGGACGGCCATCATCGCCGCACACCCTGCGTGCACCCGCCGGCTCAATCGGCCTCGGCCCGGTGCCGATAATCGCCCGAGGACGTGCCCGCCGGCGCGACCCGGTGCGCGCGAGCCTGATCGCCCGCCCGGTCAGCGGGCGCGCGGGCCGCCGCGGCTCGACGTAGCCCGCCGCACACCCGGATCGAGCGTTCGATCGGGAGGGCGCGAACAACGCCGCGGTCTACGTGTGTGACGCCGCCGCGGCGCGATCGAGTGTCCGGCGACGAGCCGGCGACGAGCTGCGCCCGCGCCGCTCTCTTCACCGTGACCGTATGCTGGCGTTGCGATGGCCGACATGGTGGATCGCATTCGCAAGGAGCTCGACGCCCGGATCGA
>JBIOTP010000315.1:0-2091 GCA_044865965.1 Solirubrobacteraceae bacterium | reverse complement strand
GTGTCGAGGCGCATGCCGGCGCAGATCTTCCCGACGCCCACCGGATGCACGATGAAGTCCTCACCGCTGGCCCGTCGCTGGTCGGCGTGGCGGTCGCACGCGAAGACAAAGGCCGCCTGAACGAGCCGGCGGTCGACCTCCTCCGCCGCCTCCTCGGCGTGCTCCTCGACGACCGCGAAGAGGTCGCCGAGCAGGATCCGCTGGGAGTCGGTGAGCTTCGCCTTGGGGCCGGCCGGCGCGCGCGCCGCGTGCTCGTCAACGGGATGGCGCTCGAAGTCGTCTCCCCTGCCGCGTCCGTCGCCGGCCGCGCGGGACCGCTTCGGACGGCGCTTCCGTGGCGGCGCCTGCGTGGGCGCGACTGCCGCGGGGCCGGGGTTCACCTGGCTCGGCGTCACGGCCGGCGTGTTCGCCGGGCTGCGAGTGCCCGTCTTGGCGCTCGAACGCGGAACCTTGGGCATGAGGTCGAGTGTAGTGCGGAAGCCCGCGGCCGACGTACTCAGGCGGCCCGCGCCGCGACGGCCTCGCGACCCGCGGCGGGCAGCTCGGGCGCGAGCGCCCGCTCGATCGCGCCAAGCCGTTCGCGGCAGGCCCGGTAGGTGGGTGAGAGCTCCAACTCGGCGCGCGCGCCCGGCAGGACCCGGCATCCGGGCGGGTCGAGCGAAAGCTCGACGAGGCTCAGCTCGCTGAGCACCTTGAGCAGGCGTGCACAGAGCTCCGGCACCCGCGGATAGCGTCCGCTTCCGCTGAGCGCCCGCTCGAGTTCGTCCGGCGGGGCGGCGGGCGCGAGCGCCCGCAGCGCCCGGAAGGCGTCCACCAGCGCGGGTCTCAGATCGAGCTCCGCTCGCCACACGAGCAGCGCGAACTCGGCCTCGCCCGGGCCCCACGCGAGATGCGAGCAGGGGCCGGCGCGCAGCAGCGGGTCGGCGTGGCCGCCCGGGGGCGGGTCGAGCGCCAGGAGATGGTCGAAACCCGCCGCCAGCGCCGGTTCGGCCGCGATAGCGCCCCACGAGGCGACCGGCATGCCTCCCTGCGCGAGACCGGCGACAATGGCCTCCAGGCCCTCTCGGCGCCTCGGAACGTCCGCCACGGCCACCAGCACGCGCTCGCCGCTCAAGAACAGGTCGCCGGCCACGCCTGCGAAGCCTTCGCGGCGGCGATCGATCGGGGTCGGCGACAGGGCGTGGCTGTCCCCAATCTGGGTGGTTTCCGCGGAAGCGTCTTCACGCTCGAGCGCTCGGTCCAGCCGCTCCCAGAAGGTGCCGTCCTCGCCCAGGACGCGCAGCTCGCCCCGCCGGGTGGGGCGCAGGGCGCGCAGCAGCACCCGCGGCTCGACCATTCCGTTCCAGCAGTTGCGCTCGAGCCGCAGGGCGATGTCGTGGTTCTCGGCCGAGGCGGGCGCGAGCGCCCTGGGCGGCGATCCGAACGCCACGCCACGCGAACGAACCCCGCCGGCGGTCACGAGCGTGAACCGGGCGTGCTCCCCTTCCTCCCCCATTCCGGTCACGCGCTCAAAGCGCGCCGCGGGCACGAGCAGCGTGGGCTGCGGATTGCCGACGCCGAACGGACGCAGGCCCTCGAGCTCCTCGGCGAGGCCCAGCCCGAGCACACCGCCGGGGACGACGGCGTCGACCCGCTCGACGGGAATCAGCTCGTCGGGCGCCAGTGCCCCTCCGGCGTGCGCGGCCAGGGCGCGGCGGAAGGGCTCCACCGCGGCGGCGTCGAGCTCGACCCCCGCCGCCATGCGGTGCCCGCCGTATCGGCGCAGGTGCTCGGCGCTCGCGGCGAGCCCTGCGTACAGGTCGTAGGCCGGAATGCTCCGGCCCGACCCGCGCCCGGCGCCGTCCTCGAGCGCCACGACTACGCACGGCCGGTGCCAGCGCTCGACCAGCCGTGACGCCACGATCCCCACCACCCCCGGGTGCCAGCCCTCCCCCGCGACCACGAGCGCCCCGCGGCTCGCCTGCGGGAGACAGGCGGCGTCGGCGGCGAACAGGATGCGGGTCTCCGCCTCCCGGCGGTCGCGGTTCAGCAGATCCAGCTCGCGCGCCACCTCCTCGGCCCGCGCCCCGTCCTCCGTCAGCAGCAGCTCGA
>JBIOTP010000314.1:0-2430 GCA_044865965.1 Solirubrobacteraceae bacterium | reverse complement strand
CCGCGATGAGCGCGCCCCCGGTGGCCGCGCCGAGGGCGATTCCCACGTTGTTCGCGGTCACCAGCCAGGCGAACGAGCGCGTCCCCGCGCCGGCCGTCGGAGCGTTGTTCGTGACGCTCTACGTGCTCGTCGACGAGCTGACGCCGGCCGGCGCGGGGACGCGCTCGTTCGCCTGGCTGGTGACCGCGAACAACGTGGGAATCGCCCTCGGCGCGGCCACCGGGGGCGCGCTCATCGCGGCCGAGGACGGCGCCGCGGGCCTGTGGCTCGGCATGGGATTCGCGCTCGCCGGAGTCGGCTTTGCGGCCGCCGTCGCGGCCGCATCGTGAAGCCATGTCCTCCGGGGGCCGATGCAGGCTTCGCGACCCGCGGGGCTTGAGTACCTTCACGGCACGGGGCAACACCGCGTCGGAAGCGATCGCACAACATCAACGCCCGGGGGGGACATGCAGAACTTCAAGTGTTGAGCGTGAAGGCGCGTTGACAGAGGGCTGACCGGCCCCCCGGCCTGGCCGGATGTCCGGCGACCGTTCTGCGCGAGCGCTGTGTACGCTGCGGCTCGTGTTGACGATCTCACCACGGACCCGCCGGTTCGCTGCTCCCGCGATCCATAGCGCGGCGGCCGTCGCGCTGGTTCCGGCCCTGATCTGGGTCGCGCCGGCCACCCGCTGGGATCGTCCCGGGTTGCTGGTCGCCCTCCTCGCGCTGGCGGTCATCGTCGACTTCCACGATGTCCCGCTGCCGACCGGCATCCGGATGGACGCCGGCATGGCACTCGCATTGATCGCGCTCGCGGTGGCGGGACCGCTGGCGGCGATCCTCGTCGACCTGTTCCCGATGGTCGTCGGGGCCATCGTGCGGCGCGAGCGGCTCTTCCGCGAGGGCAACCTGGCGAACGTGGCGGCCTACGGCTGGAAGGCGGTGGCTGCCGGATCCGTGCTCGCGCTCGCGGGCGTGAACGGTCTGTCGGCTGACGCGCTGCCGTGGCTGCTCGCCGCCGGCGCCGTGCAGGCCCTGGTCAACTACGCCGTCGGGCCGGCGATCTACGGCACGCTGTGGCTCGGGCATCCGTTCGCCGCGCTCGCCAAGGGCCTGCTCGACCTGGCGCCCGCCGCCGCCCTGGTGCTCGCGCTGGGCTCGCTGACCAGCGTGCTCTATCCGCCGCTCGGCATACTCGCGCTCGCGCTCTTCGCGCTGATCGCCGTGCTCCCGCAGAGCGCGCTCACCTACGCCGCCCGCACCCGCCCCGTCGGCCGGCTGGATCCGCTGACCGCCACCCAGCGCTACGCGCATGCGCTCGCGCTGCACCTCGGCCTCGACCGGCGCGAGCGCCGGCACCTCGCCCGCGTGGCCGAGCTGGCGTTCAAGCGCCGCGCCGACGCGGGCGATCCGATCGCTTACGCCACCGCCACGCTGCGCGACCCGAGCCGCGCGAGCTGCGAGGCCGGGCACGTCTGCGAGTGGTGGAACGGCGCCGGCGGGCCGGCGGGCCTGCGCGGCCCGGTTACGCCGCTGACCTCGCGGATCGTCGCCGTCGCCGACACCTGGAGCGCACTGACGGCCCGCGGCGGCCCGCATCTCAGCCACCACGCCGCGCTCGACGAGCTCGATCGCGCCGGCGGGACCCGGCTCGACCCGCGCATCGTCCACGCCGCCCACCTCGTGGTGGCCGAGGAGCGCGTGACGGTCGCCGAGCCCGCGCCCGAGCCGCGCATGCACTTCCTGCGCGTCCCCGCGCCGCTGCGCCGCGTCCTAGCGACGGGCTAAGCGCCCTGAGTCGAAGGGGCGACGTCAGTCGGAGACGCCGAACCTCCGACTGAGGACGCTGCCTGCACCACCGCGTCGACCGCGCGCGCCGTCCGGTCCCAGGTGAACGCCGCGGCGCGCTCGAGGCCGGCCGCGCGCAGCCGTGCGCGTTCGGGCTCGTCCCCGAGCAGCGCCGCGAGCGCGGCCTGGATCGCCTCGCCGTCGGGCTCGGCGAGCAGCGCGGCGCCGCCGCACGTCTCCGGGAGCGCGCCCGCTGCCGCGGCCACGACCGGCGTCCCGGCCGCCATCGCCTCCAGCACCGGCAGCCCGAACCCCTCGTAGCGGGAGGGCAGCACGAACGCCTCCGCGCCGGCGTAGAGGCCGGGCAGCAGCGTGTCCTCGACGTAGCCGAGACGGCGCAGCTCGGGCGGCTCGGGCTCGGCGGCGAACTGCGGCCGCGCGCCGCCCGCGATGACGACGTCGACCGCCAGCGCGCGCGCCGCCGGGGCGAGCGCGGCGAGGTTCTTGCGCGCCGTGCGGGCGGCGACGCACAGCACGTACGGCCGCTCGAGCCCCAGCGCGCGCCGCGCCGGCGCCGGGTCGGCGTCGGGCGTGAAGCGCGCGTCGACGCCGCCCGGGACGACCGCGATCGCCGCCGGATCGAGCCCGAGCAGCTCCGCCAGC
>JBIOTP010000313.1:0-11284 GCA_044865965.1 Solirubrobacteraceae bacterium | reverse complement strand
GCGGCCGCCGATCACCGCCTGACACCACCCGGCGACCGGTTATGTGCCCCGGCACACTCCCGGGTCACCGTGCGGCGTCAGCCGGCGCCGGCGACCACCGGCGACCGCACGTACTTGCGAACACCGGCACTAGCCGTCAGGCGAGCACGCTTATGAGACCCGCCAACACCGCGGCAACGAGGATCCCGTTGAGCACCGGCTCGTAGCTTTCGCCGGCGGCCAGGCCCGCGAACGCGCGCCGGCCGGCGAGGTGCCCGGCGGCGACCGCGGGCACGAGCGCGGCGACCAGCGCCGCGTCCGGCAGGGCGAGCGTGCCGGTCGCCCACAGCGCGATCGCGCCGAGCGTGCTGAGCCCGAGGAAGCACGCCGTGATCGAGTCGCGCAGGCTGACCGGAGGCACGCCGCGTCCCAGCAGGTGCAGCAGGAGCGGCGGCCCCGACGTGGTCGTCGAGGTCGTCAGCGCGCCGGCCGCGAGGCCCGCCGCCCAGCCGGGTACGTGCGCCCGCCGGACGCGCCGGGCGGCCAGCGTGCCGATCACGCCGAGCGTGACCGCGACCTGCAGCGCGACCGGCGACAGCGACCGCAGCACGGCGACCCCGGCCAGCGCGCCCGGCGCCGCCCACGCCAGCATCACCGCGCAGTCGCGCACGAGCGGCCGCGGCCGGCGGCCCTCGGTCGCGAGCGTGAGGAGGTTCATCTCGACGCCGAGCACGAGCAGCAGCCCGACCGCCGGCGCGGGCCGGACGGACGCGAACAGCAGCGGCGCCGCCATCAGGGAGAAGCCGAAGCCGGTCGCGGACTGCAGCACGGCGCCGGCGACGACGCCGGCCGCGGCGGCTAGCAGCAGCGGACTCACCCCGGCCATAAAGGCTAGTGCGGCGAACCTCCGGCGAGCGCGCGGGTGCAGGTGGCGTGCGGCGCCGCGTTCGCGGCCGGGGCGCTCACCCTCGCTCGCCTGGCGGGAGACTGACGTCGTCGCGATGCGCACCGAACCACGCGCTCTGGCGCGGCATCAGGTCTCGCCGCGCGGCTCTCCGTAGACCGTGGTGACCTACGAGCGCGGGCGCATGTTCGCGAGGAACAGCCGCTCGCGGTCGCGCTGGGTGATCGCGGCGTTCTCGCGCTCGCGCCAGTCGTAGAGCGCCTTGGCGGCGGCCAGGCGGGCGGTGAGCAGCGCGGGCTCGGCCGTGGGCGGCGGTGCAGCCGCCGGCGTTCCGGCCGGGCTGACGCTCCGCTCGTGGACGAGGCCGAGCAGGGGGCCGGCGAGCACGGCCGCGATGGCGGCGGCGAGCGTGGCGGGGGTGGCCAGCCACAGCCCGGCGAACCAGGCGGCGATGGCGGCGGTCGTCAAGACGAGGCTCGCGCAGGCGGCGAGCATGGAGAGCGCGCGGGCTGAAGCGGAGCTGGTCATGGTCCCTGGATCGGCCCTCCGCCCGGGTTCCTCTATGGGTGGCAGACTCCATATCGGGCGACCAAGGAGCGGGTGACGGCATGGCGTGGGACTTCTCGACCGAACCGGAGTTCCAGGAGCAGCTGGACTGGATGCGCGAGTTCGTGCGCGATGAGGTCTGGCCGATCGAGACCGTGTTCGACGACCTCGGCGACGCCGGCTTCCGGCGCGTGATCGCGCCGCTGCAGGAGCGCGTGCGCGGGCGCGGGCTGTGGGCCGCGCACCTGCCGCCCGACCTCGGCGGCCAGGGCTTCGGCCAGGTCAAGCTCGGGCTGATGCACGAGATCCTCGGCAGCTCGCCGTTCGCGCCGGTCGTGTTCGGCAACCAGGCGCCGGACTCGGGCAACTCGGAGATCCTCGCGCTCGCCGGCAGCGAGGACCAGAAGGGGCGCTGGCTGCACCCGCTGCTTGCCGGCGACCTGCGCTCGGCGTTCTCGATGACCGAGCCGGGGACCGCCGGCTCGGACCCGACGCTGCTCGAGACGACGGCCGTCGAGGACGGCGGCGAATGGGTCATCAACGGCCACAAGTGGTTCTCGAGCAACGGATCGGTGGCGGACTTCCTGATCGTGATGGCGGTCACCGACCCCGACGCCAAGCCGCACCAGCGCGCCTCGATGTTCATCGTGCCCGCCGACGCGCCCGGCGTGCGGATCCTGCGCGACATCCCCACGATGGAGCACCCGCAGGAGCACTTCGGCCGGTACGGCGGGCACTCGGAGATCCTCTACGAGGATGTGCGCGTGCCGGCCGACAGCCTGCTCGGCGCGCGCGGCGCCGGGTTCCTGATCGCGCAGCAGCGGCTCGGGCCGGGGCGCATCCACCACTGCATGCGCTGGCTGGGCGTCTCCCGGCGCGCGTTCGACATGCTGTGCGAGCGCGCGGTCTCGCGGTACGCGTTCGGCTCGCCGCTCGCGGAGAAGCAGAGCGTGCAGAACTGGGTCGCGGACTCGCTCGCGCAGATGCAGGCGGCGCGGCTGATGACGCTGCACGCCGCGTGGAAGATGGACAACGAGGGCGCCGCCGCCGCGCGCACGGAGATCTCCCTGATCAAGTTCTTCGGCGCGCAGGTGCTCCACGACGTCATCGACCGCGCGATCCAGGTCCACGGCGCGCTCGGCTACTCGACCGACCTGCCGCTGGAGCAGATGTACCGCTACGCGCGCGCCGCCCGCCTCTACGACGGCGCCGACGAGGTCCACCGCCAGTCGGTCGCGCGGCGCGTCCTGCGCGGCTACGAGGCGCCGGCCGACGGGATCCCGAGCGAGCACGTCCCCACGCGGCGCGCGGCCGCCCGGCAGCGGTTCGCGGAGCTGCTGGAGGCGGTGACGTCCAACGACTGACCTGCGCGTGCTGGCGTTCCCGGTCGTCGGGCTGGCGGCCGCCGCCGCGCTGGCGGCGGCGGTGATGCAGGGTGGCGGCGACGACGCGCCGCGGGCCCGCGCCGCGCGGGTCGACCGCTTCGACGGCGCGCGGGCGTTCGCGCTGCTGCGCCGCCAGGTCGAGATGGGGCCGCGCCCGGGGGGCTCGCCGCCCTCGCGCAAGCTCGCCGCGTTCATCCGCGAGCGCCTGCCCCACGGCCGCTACGAGCAGCTGCCCCACGGGCTGCGCAATGTCGTCGGCGAGCTGCCGGGGCGCGGCAAGGCGGTGCTCGTCGCCGCGCACTACGACACCAAGGACATCCCCGGGTTCGTCGGCGCCAACGACGGCGCGGGCGGCACCGCCGCGCTGCTCGAGCTCGCGCGCGTCCTCGGGCGCACGCACCGGCGCGCCGGCGCCCCGCCGATCCGCTTCGTCGCGTTCGACGGCGAGGAGGCGACCGACGACTCGGACTTCTACGGCACCGGCCTGCGCGGCTCCAAGCCCTACGCCGCCCGCCACGCGGACGAGCTGCAGGCGATGATCCTGCTCGACTTCGTCGCGGACAAAGACCTGGCGATCCCCTACGAGCCGGACTCCGACCGCGCGCTGTGGGACCGCCTGCGCGCGGCGGCGCGGCGGGTCGGCTCGGCGAGGGCGTTCCCGAATCGGACCCAGGGCGAGGTGCAGGACGACCACACGCCGTTCGTGCGCCGCGGCGTCCCCTCGATCGACCTCATCGACTTCGACTTCCCCTGTTGGCACAAGACGTGCGACGACATGAGCGCGGTCTCCGAGCGCTCGCTGGACATGAGCGGCGAGGCCGTGCTCGAGCTGCTGCGGACATTCTGAGGCCCCTACACTCGAAGCGATGGCCCCGGCTCCCGAGAAGCTGCTGCTCGCGGCCCCGCGCGGCTACTGCGCGGGCGTGGACCGCGCCGTGCAGACGGTCGAGCGCGCGCTCGAGCTCTACGGCGCGCCGGTCTACGTGCGCAAGGAGATCGTCCACAACAAGCACGTCGTCGCCCAGCTCCGCGAGCGCGGCGCGGTGTTCGTGGAGGAGCTCGACGACTCGATCCCCGAGGGCGCGATCACCGTGTTCTCGGCCCACGGCGTCTCCCCGGCCGTCCACGACGACGCCGGGCGGCGCGGCCTGCGCACGATCGACGCCACCTGCCCGCTGGTCACCAAGGTCCATCGCGAGGCGCTGAAGTTCGCCACCGAGGGCTACACGATCGTGCTGATCGGCCACGCCGGCCACGAGGAGGTCGAGGGCACGATGGGCGAGGCGCCCGAGCACATCGTGCTGGTGGAGACCGAGGAGGACGTCGAGCGCCTCGAGGTCGCCGATCCCGACCGGGTCGCCTACGTGTCCCAGACGACGCTGTCGGTCGACGAGACGTCCGCGATCATCGCCCGCCTGCGCGAGCGCTTCCCGAACATCGTGGGCCCGCGCACCGACGACATCTGCTACGCGACGACCAACCGCCAGGCGGCGGTCAAGCAGATGGCGCTGGAGTGCGACCTGGTGCTCGTCATCGGCTCGCGCAACTCGTCGAACTCCAACCGGCTCGTCGACGTGGCGCGCGCCGCCGGCGCCGACGCGCACCTGATCGACAACGAGGCCTCGCTGTCCGACGAGTGGCTCGAGGGCGCCCGTGTGGTCGGCATCACGTCCGGCGCGAGCGCCCCCGAGGAGCTCGTCCAGCGCCTCGTCGACTTCTTCCGCGCACGCGGGACCGCGGACATCTCGGAGTTCGAGGTGTTGCGCGAGGACGTGCGCTTCATGCTGCCGAAGACGATCCGGCAGGCGATGACCACGGCCGCCGACGCCTAGTCTCGAGGCGAGGGAACGCCGCCGCCCGCCGGCGGTTCCTACTCGGCCGACAGCCAGGCGCGCAGCTCGGCGCCGTGCTCGTCGAGCCGCGGCGGGCCGTGCCGGATCGGCGGGCGCTCGCCGTCGAGTCGCAGCGGCGGGCGGATGAGCGGGACGCCGCCGGCCTCGCCGACGGGCTCCATCCCGAGCGCCTCGGCGAGCGCGAACGCCTCGTCGACCTCGTTGATGGGCCCGACCGGGACGCCGGCCCGGCGCAGGAGCGCCACCCAATGCTCGGCCGGGTGCTCGCGCAGCACGCCCTCGAACTCCGCCGCCAGCGCATCCACGTTCGCGACCCGCGCCTCGTTGGTCGCGAAGCGCTCGTCGCTCGCGAGCGCCTCCAGGCCGAGCGCCGCGCACAGCCGCGCGAACAGGCGGTCGTTGCCGACCGCGATCGCGATCGGCCGGTCGGCGGTCTCGTAGGTCTCGTACGGGACGATGCTCGGGTGGCGGTTGCCGCGCCGCGTCGGGCGCACGCCGCCCGAGACCCACGCGGAGCCCTGGTTGAGCAGGCAGGCGAGCGCGCTGTCCATCAGCGACACCTCGACGTGGCGGCCGCGTCCGGTGCGCGCGCGCTCCACCAGCGCCGCCTGGATGCCGTTCGCCGCCAGCAGCCCGCAGACCAGGTCGATCACCGCGGCGCCGACCTTCAGCGGCCGCCCGTCCGGCTCGCCGGTGACCGCCATCAGGCCGCCCATCGCCTGCAGCAGGAAGTCGTAGCCGGGCATCCCGGTGGCCGCCTCGCCCGTGCCGAAGGCCGTCACCGAGCAGGAGACGAGGCCCGGGTTCGCCTCCCGCAGCGTGTCCGCGTCGAGCCCCCAGGACGCCATCAGCCCGGGCCGGAAGGACTCGATCAGCACGTCGGCCCGCTCGCCCAGCCGGCGCGCGAGCGCACGGTCGGAGGCGTCGCCGAGGTCGAGCGCGATCGAGCGCTTGTTGCGGTTGAGGCCCAGGTAGTACGTGCTCTCGCCGCCGCGCCACGGCGGCCCCCACGCGCGGGTGTCGTCGCCGCCGTCGGGGCGCTCGACCTTGACCACGTCCGCGCCGAGGTCGCCGAGCAGCATCGCCGCCAGCGGCCCGGCGAGCACGCGGGAGAAGTCGGCGACGAGAATGCCGGACAGCGGGACGCCGGAGGACACGGCGGGGCAGACTAGTGTCCCGAGCCTCCGACTCGCGACACTTGAGCGCGTGCGCACGCTGGTCATCTCGGATCTGCACCTCGGCAGGTCGGACGGCGCCGACCTGCTGCGGCGCCCGGACCTGCGCGAGCCGCTCCTCGAGGCGCTCGACGGCGTCGACCGGCTCGTGATCCTCGGCGACGCGCTCGAGTTGCGCGAGAGCCCGCATCGCGATGCCGCCGACGTCGCGGCGCCGGTGTTCGCGGACATCGGGCGGGTGCTCGGCCCGGACCGCGAGCTGCTCGTGCTGGCGGGCAACCACGACCACGGGCTCGCCGCGGGCTGGATCGACGCGCGCCTGCAGACCGAGCCGGCGGGCTTCCTCGGGCTGGAGGAGCACTACTCGCCGGGCGAGGCGGGGCCGCTCGCCGTCCGCCTGGCCGAGGCCGCGGCGCCCGCCCGCCTGGAGCTCGCCTATCCCGGTGTGTGGCTGCGCGACGACGTCTACGCGCTGCACGGCCACTACGCCGACGTGCACGCGACCGTGCCGACGTTCGAGCGCCTCGCCGCGGGCGCGATGGCGCGCTGGGTCGTCCGCCTGCCCGTGCAGGGCGCCACGCCGGACCACTACGAGGCCGTGCTCGCGCCGCTGTACGCGTGGATGCACCAGCTCACCCAGCGCTCGGACCACGCGGTGATCAGCGCCGGCGCCGGCGCGTCCGCGCGCACGTTCACGGCGCTGACCAGCCGTGAGCGGCACCGCCACCCGCTGCGCACGGTCGTTCTCGGCACCGGCTACGTCACCGCCGTCGCCGCGCTCAACGCCGCCGGGCTCGGGCCGCTGGAGCGCAACCTGTCGCCGGCGGCCCTGCGCCGCGGCTACCTGCGCGGGATCGCCGAGGTGCTGCGGCGCCTCGACGTCGCCCCCGCGCGCCACGTCCTGTGGGGCCACTCCCATCGCGCCGGGCCGTTCCCGAGCGACGACCCCGCGGAGTGGACCGCCGCCGGCGGCGTGCGCATCCACAACGCCGGCTCGTGGCTCTATCAGCCCCACTTCGTTGACGGGAAACCGAACGCCTCGCCCTACTGGCCGGGGACCGCGATCCTCGTGGAGGATGACGACCCGCCCACCCCGCCGCGGCTGCTCCGCCTCCTCGGCGACCGCGGACACGACGAGCTCAGGCCACGCCGGGCGTGAAGCAGGTGGCGTGGCAGGTCACGCCGAGACCGACCTGCAGGTCGAGCGTCGCGGCCGTGTGGCGCTCGTGCTCGACCAGCGGCACGCAGCCCGGCTCGCGCACCGGGACCGCGCGGCCGTTCACGCGCAGCTCGCCGGCGCCCGAGAAGACGGCCCACACGCCGCCCGCCTCGTAGGGCCCCGAGTAGGCGCCCGGCAGGTCGGGCGTCTGCGCCGCGACCAGCGCGTCGGGGTCGTCCTCGGGCCGCAGGGGCGCGAGCGGGGGGCGCTCGACGCCCAGCAGCTCCTGGATCTCGAGCTCGGTCTCCGCATAGGCGCCCTCGCCGTAGTGCCGCGAGTGCAGCGCTTGCCCCGTGTCCCACAGATAGCGCGCCGGCCAGCCCTCGTTGCCGTAGGCGTCCCACACCTTTAGCTCGGTGTCGATCGCGACGGGCCACGGGATGCCGAGCCGCGCCACCGCCCGCCGCACGTTCCCCGCGTCGCGCGACGGCGGGAAGGCGCCCGTGTGCACGCCGACGATCCGCAGCCCCGCGCCGGCGTAGCGCTCGTGCCAGGCCTTCAGGTACGGCAGCGTGCGCAGCGAGTTGACGCGGCAGAAGTCCCAGAACTCGACGAGCACCGGGCGGCCGCGCTGCTGGTCCATGCGCAGCGACGCCACGTTCACCCACTCGAGCCCGCGCGGGAACGGCGGCGCGGGGATCGTCCGGCTCTCGGCGCGCATCTCGCGCGACGGTAGCGAATCCGCGAAGCGATTCGCGTCGGCCATCCGCGAAGCAGATCGCCGCAACCATTGCGTTCCCGACGTGTTGTTGAGAGATTGCACGCGAAGCGGCCGAGGGCCGCTTCGCTTTGGTTCGCGTAGAAGCTCCCAGGAGGGAAGTCCTTGCGAAAGACGTTCATGGCCGCCGGCGCGGCGGCCCTCACGCTCGGCGTCGCGGCGGTCGCCTACGCCCAGAATCCGCCACCGGCCCCGACGCTCGACGTCGGCCTCACGCCGACCAAGGCCGGCACCAAGTCCAAGCCCGCCAACGCCAAGCTGAAGCTCACCGTCGTCAACAACGTCGAGAGCAAGACGACGATGAGCCGGCTCGTCGTCTTCCTGCCGAAGACCGTGAAGACGAGCACCAGCGGCCTCCCGTCCTGCAACTCCGCCGATCTCGCCGCGAACGGGCCGAGCGCCTGCCCGTCGGGCTCGAAGGCGGGCCCCGGCGGCACCGCGCACGCCGTGCTCGTCGCCAACAACGCGCCGATCAACTTCAAGGTCACGCCGTACGTCGGCAAGGGCGACCTGCTGTTCTACCTGCAGCAGCAGGGCGGCAACGTGACCGCGGTCCTCCACGGCAAGCTGAGCAGGGCCTCGGGCAAGTTCGGATCGAAGATGACGATCCGGATCCCGGACGGCACGAAGATGGAGGGCAACACGGTCGAGCCGAACCTCCAGCAGCCGGTGCCCGGCATCTACTCGGCGCTGAAGGACCTCAGCGCGACGCTCACGCTCAAGAAGGGCAAGAAGTACCTGATCAGCACGGTCGGCTGCAAGAGCGGCAAGCAGCCGTTCAAGGCGACGCTGACCTACGCCCCGAATCCGCTCCCGCCGGCGAAGCCGACGGCCACGGCGACGGACAGCACGAACTGCAAGAAGTAGCCGCTCGCGGTGAACTGCACGACGGCCCCGCGACCGCGGGGCCGTCGTGATCCTCTTCGCGCACGGGATCGTCGGCCGCGCCGACCTGCCGATCCCGGTCACGCTGTTCGGGGCGGCCGCCGCCGCCGTGCTGGTCATCTCCTTTGTGGCGCTCGCCGCCGGCTGGTCGCGGCCGCGGCTCGCCGGCCTGCCCGCGCGCCCGCTGTTCGTGTTGCCGCGGGTCGTCGATGCGATCCTCGGCGCGCTCGGCGTCCTCGTGTTCCTCGTCACCGCCTACGCCGGGCTGGTTGGCAGCGGCGCGCAGAGCCAGAACCTCGCGCCGACCGCCGTGTACGTCGGCTTCTGGGTCGGCGTCCCGTTCGCCTCGCTGCTGTTCGGCGACGTCTTCCGGCTGCTGAGCCCGTGGCGCGCGATCGGCCGCGCCACCGGCTGGACCGCCGCCCGCCTGGCGCGCGGGGGGCTGCCGGAGCCGCTCCCGTACCCGCCGCGGCTGGCGCGCTGGCCGGCGGCGTTCGTGATCTTCGGCTTCGCGATCTGCGAGCTGTGCTGGACGAAGGCGACGACGCCCGGGCCGCTCGCGCTCATCATGCTCGTCTACCTCGTCGCGATGCTGGTCGGGATGAGCCTCTACGGCGTCGAGGCGTGGACGCGCAACGCCGACGGCTTCGGCGTCCTGTTCGGGTTGATCGGGTCGCTCGCGCCGGTCGGCCGGCGTGCGGACGGCCGCCTCGTGCTGCGCGTCCCCGGCACCGGCGCCGCGCGGCCGGCGGCGACCGCGGGGATGGTCGGCCTGCTGCTCGCATCCGTCGGCTCGACGGCGTTCGACGGCGCCAAGGAAGGGCCGCTGTTCGCGAACATCGCCGACCGCCTGCAGAGCACGTTCGCGTCGCTCGGCCTGTCGCTCGGCAGCGCGCTGCAGCTCGCGTTCGTCGTGGGGCTGGTGATGGCGTTGGCGATCGTCTCGCTGGTCTGGCTGGCGGCGATGGAGAGCATGCCGCCCGCCAAGGAGGCGCCGGGCCGCGTCGCGCTCGCGCGCCGCTTCGCCCACGCGCTGATCCCGATCGCCGCCGGCTACCTCGTCGCCCACTACTTCTCGCTGCTCGCCTACAACGGCCAGGACCTGCTGCGGCTGGCCTCCGACCCGCTGGGCACCGGCCAGGACTACTTCGGCGCCGCCGACCGCCGGATCGACTACGGGGTCGTGAGCGCGACGCAGATCTGGTACGTCCAGGTCGGCGCGCTCGTGTTCGGCCACGTGTGGGCGCTCGTGCTCGCGCACGACCGGGCGCTGGAGCTCTACGGCGACGCCCGCGCGGCGGCTCGCTCGCAGGTCGTCATGCTGTTGCTGATGGTCGCGTTCACCTGCCTCGGGCTGTGGCTGCTGTCGGCCGCGCTGAACCTCTGAGGATGGTCGTCTTCGCGCACGCCGGACACTGGATCGGGCAGCTGCTGTACCTGCTGCCGGTGGTCGTGATGGTCGTCGCGGTCGGCATCGGCAAGCTGCGCGAGCGGCGCAATAAGAGCTGAAAAGAATCGGGTTTCAGGGATCCGCGCCGGGGTAATGTCGGCGCTGCCGATGTCGCAGCGCGATTACGACGAGCTGTTCACGCTCTGGAGCGCGGCCCGGGCCGAGGCGAACCTCGCCTACGACGCCTGGTGCGCCGCCCCCGGGGCCGACGCCTACGCCGTCTATCGCGCCGCCGAGGACCGCGCGGACGCCGCCGAGGCCGACCTCGCCTCCGGCGTCGCCGCCGTGCTCGTCACCGCCTGAACCGGCTTTCTCGGGTCCGAAAGTCAACCGCGCGCGCGCCTGCCGCGTAGTTGAGGTGTTGAAGACGCCGGACCGGGAATCCCCTCCGGCGCAGGGAGCGCCCCGCGATGAGCACCCACGACCTCAAGTCCCTTCTCGACGCCGTCCCCGACACGCTGGAGATCATCCTGCGCGGGTCCCGCCGCGAGCTCGAGTGGAGCCCGGTGCTGGCGGCCTGGCGCGACGCCGGCGAGGAGGCCGAGCGCGCGCTGCGCGCGTGGTGCGCGTCCCCGGGCGACCGCGGCGCCTACGCGGCCTATCGCGCGGCGCAGGATCGCGAGGACGCCGCGCAGGACGCGCTCGTTCACACCCACACGTCGCGCCGCAGCGTCTCGTAGCCGGCGTCCTCGGCGGCCGCCTCGGCGCGGGCCTCGCGGCCCTCCTCGGTGCGCTGCGTGAACACGAGCCGGCCGGGCCCGACGTGCCGGCGCCACGCGCGCGCGAACGCCTCGGCGCGCTCCTTGCGGCGGCCGAGGTCGGAGGGCACGGCGTGCAGGCGCTCGCCGAACGGCGGGCGGCGCGTCAGGACGCGCGCGAGCAGCGCGCCGGCGCCGACCGCGGGGTCGGCGAGCGGCCGGCCGACGAGGTAGCGCGGGGCGTCGGCGACGCCCATCAGCTCGTCGAGCGCGGTCGCGAAGCGGCGGGCCTCCTCGACGCTCGCGGCGGTCAGCTCGCAACGCAGGAAGCCGGAGCTGCGCGGCTCGAGCGACAGCGACGCGGCGGCCTCCTCGGAGAGCGCGCCGAGCTCGCGGTAGGCGTCGACGACCGCGCGCGCCGCGCCGTCGAGCGGCAGCACCGCCGGGATCCGCCGCTTCGCCCGGCCGAGCC
>JBIOTP010000312.1:0-17804 GCA_044865965.1 Solirubrobacteraceae bacterium | reverse complement strand
CCGGCCGCCTGAAGCTCGGCGGCGATCCGCTCGCGCAGGCGGAACTTCTGGATCTTCGTGCCGGACATCGGCCACTCGCCGACGAAGCGCACGTAGCGCGGCACCTTGTAGGTGGCGATCTTGCCGATGCAGTGCTCGATCAGCTCGGGCTCGGTCAGCTCGGCGCCGGGCAGCAGCTCGACGAACGCGCACGCGACCTCGCCGTAGCGCGCGTCCGGGGCGGCGACCACCTGCACCTCGGCGATCGCCGGATGCGACACCAGGAAGGCCTCGATCTCGGCCGCGCCGACGTTCTCGCCGCCGACCTTGAGCATGTCCTTGATGCGGCCGAGATAGGACAGCCGCCCGTCCGCGTCGAGGCTGCCGCGGTCGCCGGTGTGGAACCAGCCGTCGGCGTCCACTGCGGCGGCGGTCGCCTCCGGGTCCTTGTGGTAGCCGTCGAACAGCCCGGCGCCGCGGATCAGGATCTCGCCGTCTTCGATCTTGACCTCCATGCCGGCGAACGGCCGCCCGGCGGTGGTGCCCCGCAGCTCCACCGGGTCGTCCGGGTGACTGAGCGCCAGCACGCCCGAGCCCTCGGTGCACCCATAGGGCGAGATCTGGGTCAGCCACGGCGCCCGCTCCTGCATGTCCAGCCAGCGCTCCCACACGCCCAGCGTGTTCACGAGCCGCAGGCGCGACAGGTCAGCGGCGCCGAAGCGGGGGTGGCGCAGGATCGCCAGCCAGATCAGGTCGAACGCCGCGAACGCGGTCGTGCAGCGCTCCTCCTCGAGCAGCCGCAGGCCCTCGTCGGGCTCGAAGTGCGTCATCCCGACGTAGGTCGCGCCGACCGTCAGGCAGGCGTTGAAGGGCAGGATGCTCGCCAGGTGGAAGAGCGGCAGCGGGTCCCACATGCGGTCGCCCTGGCCCATCGGGAAGCGCTCGCGACCGAACGTCGCGGCCGTGTGCACGAACGCGCGGTGCGAGAGCAGGCAGCCCTTCGGGTTCGCGGTCGTGCCCGACGTGTAGAGGATCATCGCGGGGTCCGACGGCGCCTCCTCGTAGGGCGCGTCGCCCGCGAGCAGCTCCTCGACGCCGATCCATTCCAGGCCCGCGTCGGCGAGCAGCGGCGCGAAGTCCGGACCGGACACCAGCACGCGGACCTCGGCGTGCGGGATCACGTAGCCGAGCTCGCGCGCCTTGAAGCGGCCGTTGACCGGCACCGGGACCGCGCCCAGCCGCATCGCCCCGAACAGCAGCACGAGGTAGTCCAGGGAGTTGGGCAGCAGCACCCCGACGGTGTCGCCCGGCCCCACCCCGCGGGCGGCGAGCGCGCCGGCCGCCCGCCGCGTGCGCGCCGCGAACTGCGCGAACGTCGCACGGTCGCCGCCGAAGATCGCGCACTCGCGGTTCGGCCAGCGCTCCGCGGCGGCGTCGACGAGCTCCGGCAGCGTGGTCACGTCAGAACCCGTTGTCGAGCGAGAGGACCATCGAGCGGAAGCGGAGCTGCCCGCCCTCCTCGGCGATCTCGGTCTCGTAGAGGCCCGCGCTCTTGACCTCGGTCACGCCGTTGTCGGTCACGATCAGCGTCAGGTAGGCGTTGACGTGCGTGTCGTCGACGAACTCGAAGTTCGACGCCACGTGCCGGCGGCGGTCGGTCTGCGCGCCGAGCGCGGCGCCGAAGAACTCGACGATCGCGCCGCGCGGCTGCAGCGGGCCGATCGAGCCGGCGCCGGCGATGTGCAGCGTGAACGAGGCGTCCTCGGTGAACGAGTCCTCGACCATCTGCATGTCGGGCTTGTCGTTGGCGAGCGCGTAGCGCGCGAACAGGTTGTAGACCGCGATCTCGTCGGCCATGAGCTCCTCCCTTCTCACAGGCCGAGCGAGCGGCCCACGATCTCCTTCATGATCTCCGTCGTCCCGCCGTAGATGCGCGTGACGCGGGCGTCGCGCCAGCGGCGGGCGATCTCGTACTCCTCCATGTAGCCGTAGCCACCGTGCAATTGCAGGCAGCGGTCGGCCACCTTGAACTGCAGCTCGGTGGTCCAGTACTTGGCGCGCGCCGCCTCGACGTCGCCCAGCGCGCCGGCGGCGTGCGCGGCGAGGCAGTGGTCGAGGTACACGCGCGCGATCCCGACCTCCGTCGAGAGCTCGGCGAGCGCGAACCGGTTGGCCTGGAAGCTGCCGACCGGCTGCCCGAACGCGTTGCGCGAGCGCACGTAGTCGAGCGTCAGCTCGAGCGCGCGCTCGGCGTCGGCGACCGCGGTCACGGCCATCGACAGGCGCTCCTGGGCGAGGTTCGCCATCAGGTGGTGCAGGCCCCGCCCGGGCTCGCCGAGCACGTTCTCCGGCGGCACGGGCACGTCGTCGAAGAACAGCTCCGCGGTGTCCTGCTCGCGCCGGCCGAGCTTCTCGAGCTTGCGCCCGCGCTCGAAGCCGGGCATGCCGTCCTCGACCACGAACAGGCCGAGCCCGTCGACGCCGTCGCGCTGCACGCGGGCGGCCACGATCACCAGGTCGGCCGCGATGCCGCTCGTCACGAACGTCTTCGAGCCGCTCAGCGCGTAGTGGTCGCCGCGCCAGCGCGCGGTGCTGACCAGCCCGCGCAGGTCGGAGCCGGCGCCGGGCTCCGTCATCGCGATCGCGCACACGCGCTCGCCGGCGGTGACGCCCGGCAGCCAGCGGCGCTGCTGCTCGGAGGTCGCGAGGCCGGTCAGGTACGGCGCCACGATGTCGTTGGTGAGCGTGAACCCGTCGCCGGCCGTGCCGGTGTAGACGACCTCCTCGTCGAGCACCGCGTTGAAGCGGAAGTCGGTCAGCCCGGCGCCGCCGTGCTCCTCGGGCGCGGAGAAGGCGACGAGCCCGTGGGCCGCCGCCTTGCGCCAGAAGCCGCGGTCGACGGTGCCTTGCGGCACGGCCTCGCGCTCCAGGAAGCCGCGCACCGACTCGCGGAACGCGTCGTGCTCCTCCTCGAAGATCGCGCGGTGCATCAGATGCGCTGGATGAGCGTCCCCGTGCCGAGGCCGCCGCCGCAGCACATGGTCACGAGCCCGATCTCCTTGTCGCCGTCCTCCAGCTCGTGCAGCAGCGTCGTGATCAGCCGAGCGCCGGTGGAGCCGAGCGGGTGCCCGAGCGCCATCGCGCCGCCGCGCGGGTTCACGCGGTCCATGTCGGGGTTGTGCTCGCGCTGCCAGGCGGCCACCACGGGCGCGAACGCCTCGTTGATCTCGACGTAGTCGATGTCGCCGATCGACATCCCGTTGCGGGCGAGGATCTTCGCCGTCGCCGGGATCGGGCCCTCGAGCATCTTCACGGGGTCGCAGCCGACCGACGTCTGGTCGAGGATCCGCGCGCGCGGGGTGAGGCCGAGCGCCTCCGCCTTCTCGCGGGCCATCAGCAGCACCGCCGCGGCGCCGTCGGAGATCTGCGACGAGTTGCCCGCCGTGATCTTGCCGTCGGGCTTGAACGCCGGCTTGAGCTGGGCGAGCGCCTCGAGCGTCGTATCGGGCCGGATCCCCTGGTCGGCCACGACGGTCACGCCGTTGAGGCGCACCGGGACGATCTCGCGCGCGAACAGGCCCTCCTCGGTGGCGTGCGCCGCCTTGCGGTGCGACTGCAGCGCCAGCTCGTCGAGCTCCGAGCGCGGGATCTCCCACTGGTCGGCGATCAGCTCGGCGCCGATGCCCTGGCCCCGCACGTCGTAGCGGTCGAAGAACTTCTTGGTGTGCGGGCTGCCGTAGTCGCGCGCGATCTGCTCGCCGGCCGCGAACGAGTTGCGGCCCATGTGCTCCACGCCGGAGCCGATCGCGACGTCGTGGACGCCGGAGGCGATCAGCGACGCGGCGACGCCGACCGCCTGCTGCGCGGAGCCGCACTGCAGGTCGATCGTGCTCGCCGACGCCTCGATCGGGAAGCCCTCCTGCAGCCACGCGGTGCGCGCGATGTTCAGCGACTGCTCGCCGAACTGCTGCACGCAGCCGGCGATGACGTACTCGACGCCGGCCGGGTCGACGCCGCTGCGCTCCACGAGCGCGGTGTACGTGCGGCCCAGCAGGTCGGTGGGATGCAGGTCGCGGTAGTAGCCCTTCTCGGGGTGGCCGCGGCCGATCGGCGTCCGCACCGCGTCGACGATCACGACCTCGCGTCCGTTCATCGCGTCGCGCTCCCTTCCAGCTCTTCCAGCAGCCGCTCGCGGAGCTTGAACCGCTGCAGCTTCGTGACCGACATCGGCCACTCGTCCTCGCCGACGAAGCGCACGAGCCGCGGCACCTTGAAGGACGCGATGCGCCCGCGGCAGTGCTCGATCAGCTCCTCGGCGGTCGCCTCGACGCCCGGCAGCAGCTCGACGAACGCGGCCGGCACCTCCACCAGGCGCTCGTCGGGCATGCCCACGACCGCCGCGAGCTTGACCGCCGGGTGCGTGGAGAGCTGCGCCTCGATCTCCTGCGGCGCGACGTTCTCGCCGCCGACCTTGAGCGTCTCCTTGACGCGGCCGAGGAACAGCACGCGGCCCTCCTCGTCGCACACGCCGAGGTCCTGCATCGTCACCCAGCCGCCGGGCAGGATCGTCTCGGCGGTCTTCTCGGGCGCGTTCCAGTAGCCGCTCAGCGTGTTGTAGCCGCGGAACTGGATGATCCCCTGCTCGCCGGGGCCGAGCGGGTTGCCGAGCGGGTCGCACACGCGCAGCTCGAGCCCGTCCTGGCAGGCGCCGCAGGTGTTCAGCCGCACCACCAGCGGGTCGTCCTGGCGGGTGAGCGTCACGCAGCCGCCCTCCGTGCCGCCGTAGGTGGTGAGCTGGACGGCGTTCGGGAGCCGGTTCTGGAACTTCTCCAGCACCTCGGGCGGCGCGACGTTGAGCCAAACGCGGATCTGGCCCAGCTCGGCGGCGTCGAACTCGGGATGGGCGAGGATCGCCTCCGTCACCGGCTGGTAGGCGGGATAGAACTGGGTGATCTTCTCGTCGCGCAGCGTCGCCACCGTGCGGGCGGCGTCGAAGTGGTAGTCGCTGTAGAACGTCGCGCCCTTGCCGAGCACCCACGTCACCGTGCCGAGCGCGGTCACGTGGAACAGCGGCAGCGCGCTCCACAGCCGGTCATCCGGGGTAGTGCCCCACACCCGCGCCGTCACCATCCACGTGCGCACGAACGCCTCGTGGCTGAGCATCGCCCCGCGCGGCTGCGAGGTCGTGCCCGACGTGTAGAGGATCAGCGCCGTGTCGCGCAGCGGCACGCCCTCGACGCGCGTGCGCAGCAGCGCCTCGTCGGCCTTGTCGCCGAGCGCGTCGAAGTCGGCGCGGGCGATCATGCCCTCCGGCCGGCGCTTGCCCATCATCACCAGGGTCGGCGCCGCGACCCCCTCGAGCGCCTCCGCCAGCAGCGCCGTGTAGTCCACGTAGTCGTCGGCCGCGTCGTGCGTGAACAGCACGGACAGCTCGGCGTCCTCCACGAGGAAGCGCAGCTCGGAGGTGCGGTAGCGGGCGTTCACGGGCACCACCACGGCGCCGATCAGCGACGCGCCGAACACCGTCGCCACCAGGTCCGGGTGGTTGGTCATCAGCACGCCGACGCGGTCGCCCGGCTCGATCCCGAGCGCCAGCAGCGAGCGGGCGATCCCCCACGAGCGGTCGGCCAGCTCGCGGTAGGTCAGGCGCTCGCCGGGAAAGACCAGCGCGTCCTTGTCCGGCGAGCGGCGCGCCGAGCGCAGCAGCAGCTGGCCCATCGGCAGCACGTCCTCGACCAGGCGGATGTCCTCCAGCGGGGCTCCCATCAGCAACCTCCCTCGGTGACGCGCGGGCGGCTCCCCCACGCGTAGTCGATGCCCCTGGCGACGATCTCGCGCGTGCGCTCGGGCTCGATGACGTCGTCCAGGATGAAGTTCGCGGCCGCCTCCCACGGCGCCGCCTCGGCCGCCCACTCGGCCTCGAGCGTGGCGACCAGCGCGTCGTGGGCCTCCCGGCCCTCCTCCTCGAGCACGCGTTCGAGGCGCTTTCGGTACACGGTGCGCACGCCCGTGTCCGGCGCCATGAAGCCCATGTCGGCGCTCGGCCACGCGAACAGCAGGTCGGGCTTCACGGGCCGCCCGCCGAGCGCGATGTGACCGCCGCCGTACGCCTTGCGCACGACGATGGCGATCTTCGGCACGGTGGCGCGCGACAGGCGCGTGACGACCTTCTCGTAGCCCTGCAGGATCCCGGCGCGCTCGGCGTCGGTGCCGATCATCAGTCCCGGGACGTCCTGGAGGAAGACCAGCGGCACGTTGAACGTGTCGCAGAGGTCGATGAACGCGGCCTCCTTGTTGAGCGCCGGCACGTCGAGCACGCCGGCGCGCTGCATCGGCTGGCTGGCGACGATGCCGACCGGCTGGCCGTCGATCCGCGCGAGCGCGCAGATCAGGCTGCGCCCGTAGCGCTCGCCCCAGTGCAGGAGCGAGTCGGCGTCGACGATGCAGTCGAGCACCTTGCGCATGTCGTAGCCGCGGCGCGGCTCGGCGGGCACGAGCGTGCGCAGCCGCTCGGGGTCGCGCTTGGGCTCCACCGGGGGAGCGACCGGCGCGGGGTCCGCCGCCGAGTCGGGCAGGTAGGTGAGGAACCGGCGCACGGTGGCGAGCGCCTCGGCCTCGGTCTCGACCACGGCGTGCACGCTGCCGCTCGTCTCGGCCGCCACCTGCGGGCCGCCGAGCTCGGCGGCGTCGACGTCCTCGCCGATCGCCGCCCGGATCACCGGCGGTCCGGAGAGGGCGACGGACGCGTCGCGCTGCATCACGACGAGGTGGCCCATCGCCGCGTGCAGCGCGGCATCGCCGAAGCTCGGGCCGAGCACCGCGGCGATGCGCGGCACGGCCGGGCAGCCCTCCGGGGGCTGCAGGAACGTGGAGAAGTCGAACGGCACGCCCGAGAAGCGCCAGCCGAGCAGGTCGGGCAGGCGGCCGCCGTCGTTGTCGCTGATGCAGATCAGCGGCAGGCCCTTGCGGCCCGCCCACTCGGCGATCCGGTTCTGCTTGCGCATGTTGACCGGCGCCGTCGTGCCGGCGAGCACGGTGGTCTCGATCGCGATGATCGCCACCTTGCGGCCGCCGACGTGCGCGAGCCCGGTGACGATGCCGTCGCCGGTGGTCGGCCGGTCGGGACGGCGCAGCTCGGGCTCCGCCAGCATCCCGAGCTCGTACCAGGAGCCGGGATCGATGAGCTGCTCGATGCGCTCGCGCGCGGTGTGGCGGCCGGAGTCGTGGATCCGCGCCACGGCCTCCGGGCCGCCGGCGGCGAGCGCCTCCTCGCGCCTCCGGCCGAGCTCGTCGGCCGGGGTCACGGCCTCGAGCGTCTCGGACTGATGGGCGTCCAAGGTTCCTTACCGTCCTTCGAATCGTGGTTGGCGCCGTTCGCGAAAGGCATCGATGCCCTCGGAGAAGTCTTCTGTGCCCTGGAGGAAGGCGACCGCGTCGATCGCGTGCTGCGAGCCGTCCGCGGCCTGGCGGCCGAGCACCTGCTTGCCGACGGCGAGCGCCAGCGGCGCGCGGTCGGCCATCTTGCGCGCGAGCGCCTCGGCCGCCGCGAGGTGCTCGCCCTCCGGCACGACGCGGTTCACGAGCCCGGCGAGGCGGGCCTCCTCGGCATCGATCACCTCGCCGGTGAGGACGAGGAACTTCATCCAGTGCAGGTTCAGGTGCGCGCCGCCGCGGGCGATGCCCAGGCCGGGGATGAGCCCGACCGTCGCCTCCGGGGTGCCGAAGCGCGCCGTCGCGTCGGCGATGACGATGTCGCACACCATGCTCAGCTCGCAGCCGCCGCCCAGCGCGTGCCCGTGGACGGCGGCGATCGTCGGCTTCGTGAACGCCTCGACGGCGCGCAGCGCGCCGATCGCCTCGCCCAGGTACGTGCGCCGGTCGGCCGGGCCGCCCAGCTCGCCGAAGCCCTCGATGTCGCCGCCGACCGAGAACGCGCGGCCGGCGCCGTGGAAGATCAGCACGCGGACCTCGGGATCCTCCTCGGCGCGCGCGAGCACGGCGCGCAGCCGGGGCCAGAAGTCGCGGTTCATCGCGTTGAGCTTGTCCGGGCGATCGAGCGTCGCCCAGGCGATGGGACCGTCTGTGCGGTACGCGAGCATCGACGGCAGCGTAGCGGATTTCGACGACAATTTCTACCGATCGGTTGGTTGGTGTTTCAGGTCAGGACCTCGAGCCCGCCGTGGAGCTCCAGCACCTGCCCCGTGATGTAGTCGGAGTCGGAGGAGGCGAGGAAGGCGACCGCGGCCGCCACGTCCTCGGGCGTGCCCGCGCGCCCGAGCGGGACCTTGGCCGCGACGGCGGCGATCAGGTCGGCGGGCTTGGCGGCGGTGAGCCCGGTGCCCTCGATGAGGCCGGGCGCGACCGCGTTGACGTTGATGCGGTGGCGCGCCCACTCGCGCGCCAGCGACTTGGTGAGGCCGACGAGGCCGGCCTTCGCCGCGGCGTAGTTGGCGGTCCCCGGCGCGCCGTAGAGGCCGACGGCGGAGCTCATGTTCACGACCTTGCGGTGGTGGTCAGCGGGCCCGCGCAGCAGGCGATGGGCGGCGCGGCAGAGGCCGAAGGCCCCGAACAGCGCGACGTCGTGAACGAGGCGCCAGTCGTCGTCGGACATGCGGTGGATGGGCGCGTCGCGGGTGACGCCGGCGTTGTTGACGACGATGTCGAGCCGGCCGTAGGCCTGCTCGGCGGCCGCCACGATCGCCTCCGGGCCGTCGCGCACGTCGCCCGGCGCGGGCGTGCCGCCCAGCTCTTTGGCCGCGTGCTCGCAGGCGGCGGCGTCGAGGTCGTTCACGACCACCGCCGCGCCCTCGCCGGCGAGCCGCCGCGCGACCGCGCGGCCGATCCCGTGGGCCGCGCCGGTCACGATCGCCACCTGTCCCTCGAGCCGTCGCCCCGCCCGCCCCTCCAACCGCGCGGCCGCGTCTTCGCATGGTCGCATGCTGTCTATTCAATCAAATGGTTGTTTGATATTCTAGTCCCATGCGAGTGACCCTTGGCGCCCCTGGGCGCATCATGCCGCCCGCCGACAAGGCGATCGAGTTCGCGCAGCGCGCCGAGGCCGACGGCTTCGACGCGATCTGGTGGCCGTGGCACCTGATGGGCTGGACGCCGGACTCGGTGTGGACGGAGGAGTTGACGGACCTCGCGCGCTACCAGAACAGCCCGCACACGTACTTCGACCCGCTGATCATGATGGGCGCCGCGGGCGCTGCCACGGAGCGCATCAAGGTCGGCGTGTGCGTCACCGACACGATCCACCGCCATCCCGCGATGCTCGCCCAGGAGTCGCTGACCGTGGACCACCTGGCGCGCGGGCGCTCGATCCTCGGGCTCGGCTCGGGCGAGCGCATGAACGTGGCGCCGTATGGAGTGGAATGGAGCAGGCCGGTCGGCCGCCTCGAGGAGGCGATCAAGGTCCTGCGCCTGCTGTGGAGCACCGACAAGCCGGTGAGCTTCGACGGCAAGTTCTTCCGGTTGGAGGACGCGGTGATCGGGCTGGAGCCCTACGAGGGCACGCCGCCGCCGATCTGGCTCGCCGCCCACGGGCCGCGCATGCTCGGGATCACCGGCCGGCTCGCGGACGGCTGGCTGCCGACCAACATCAGCCCCGCGGCCTATGCGGAGAAGCTGGCGGTCATCCGCGAGGCCGCCGAGGGCGCCGGCCGCGACCCCGACGCGATCACGCCCTCGATGCTCGCCTACGTGATGTGCGCGCCCGACGAGGAGACGCTCGAGCGGATGTGCGAGGCGCCGCTCGCGCGCCTGCTGTTCGCCGCCGTCGACCTCGCGCCGGAGACGTACGCGAAGCACGGCTCGACGTCGCCGTTCGAGGGCGGTACGGGGTTCCACTCGTTCCTGCCGACGACGGTCACGCGCGAGGAGGCCGAGCGCATCGTCTCCCACATCCCGCCCGGCATCGTGCGCGACCACACGCTCTGCGGCACGCCGCAGCAGCTCGCCGAGCAGATCCGCACGTACCAGCAGGCGGGGCTGCGCGACGTCGTGCTGTGGAACATCACGCCGTTCGGCGACCCCGAGCAGTCGGTCTACTCGTTCCGCGCGCTGCGCGAGCTCCGCGAGCTGCTCGACCCGGCGCCGGCGGCGACGCCGTAGCGGCTACCAGCCGCCGCTGGCGTCGAGGTTGTTGCGGTTGACGTCGCGCAGGACGTCGTCCTCGCGGTCGTCGACCCAGTCGCTCGCGCTCGTCTCGGGCGCCGCCGGCGCCGTGTCGGCGTCGTCCACGTCGCCGCCGCCGGTCTCGGCCTCCGCCGGCGCCGTGTCGCTCTCGTCCACGTAGTCCTCGATGTCGAGCGACCTGGCCTCGCTCGTGGTCGCCGGTGTCGCCTGGTCGCTCGTGCCGCCGCCGCAGCCGGCGACCAGCGCACCGGCGACGAGGGCGCCGGCGAGCAGTCGATGCTTGTGTCCCATGTCTTCGAGGAGCCGGCCGCGCGATGTCGTGATACCCGTGTTGGCGATGAGAGCGGTCGTCTGCGACTCCTACGGGCCGCCGGAGGTCCTGCGACTGGCGGACGTGGAACGGCCGGTCCCCGAGGGCGACGAGGTCCTCGTCAGGATCCACGCGACGACCGTCACGCGGACGGACTGCGCCATGCGCGGCGGCGATCCCCTCGTCGCCCGGCTCTTCTACGGTCTCCGCCGACCGCGGCGGAGGATCCGCGACCGACCTGTGGCAGAACCTGGTGCTGGCGGTGTGGACGGCGCGGTTCGGCGACAAGCGGGTGGTGTTCCCGATACCGCCGCGGTACACCAAGGAGACCGTCCGCTTCCTCAAGGAGCTCATCGAGGCGGGGCGCTACCGGGCGGTGATCGACCGGCGCTACCCGCTGGAGGACGTGGTCGAGGCTACGCGGTACGTCGAGACGGAGCGCAAGACGGGCAACGTCGTGCTCACCGTCACCCGCGACGCGTGATGTAGAGCTACAGCGGCACGCCCGCCCCACTCCAAGGGTGCGGCGACCCCCACCGCACGACTGGTGGTAGCGCCGCTGCCGAGCGCCCGCCGCGCCGGGACACTCGGAGCATGGCCACTTCAGCGCCGCGACACATCCGCCAGGCCGGCTCGTGCGCACAGCAGGTGGTCACCATGCCCGACGCCCTTCCCGCCCTCGACCTGCGTGCCCTCGCCCGCCGCGCCGTGCTGCCCGCGGCGGTCGCGGTTGCCGCGGCGGTGGCGGTGATTGTCGCCGGCGGACCGCTGCAGGCCTTCGCGGCCGCGCTGCGCCGCGCGGTCGACGCCGATCCCGTCTGGGTGGCGGCCGGCGTCGTCTTCGAGGCTCTGTCCTATGTGGGCTACGTCGCCCTGCTGTGGCTGGTGGGCAGCCGCGCGACCGGGCGGATCGGGCTGCGCGAGAGCGTCCATGTCACCCTCGGCGGCGCGGCGGCGACGCGGCTGCTGCCGACCGCGGGCGTCGGCGGCGCGGCGATGACGCTGTGGGTCTTCCGGCGCGCCGGGCTGCCGGCGCGCCACGCGGCGCGGACGCTGCTGGGCTTCCTCGTCGTGCTCTACTCCGTGTTCCTCGGCGCGATCGCGATCTCCGGGACGGTGCTCGCGATCGGCGCCCACGGGCCGCTGGCGCTCACGGCCCTGCCGGCCGCCGCGGCCGCCGTGGCGATCGCCACCGGGCTGGGGCTCGGGCTCGCGGCGCGCCGGCCGCAGGGCGCCGCGGGCCGGCTCCGCGAGCGCGGCCGCGTGCTCGGCGAGGCGGTCGCGGACGCGCTCTCGCTCGTGCGCTCGCGCGATCCGCGGCTGCTGGGCGCGCTCGCCTGGTGGGCGTTCGACGCCGCCGTGCTGTGGGCGATGCTCCACGCCTTCGGCGCCCCGCCCGCGCTCACGGTCGTCGTGCTCGCGTACTTCGTCGGCCAGATCGGCAACACTCTGCCGATCCCGGGTGCGGTCAGCGGCGGCATCGTCGGCGTCCTGGTCGCCTTCGGCGTCCAGGTGGACCTCGCGCTGCCGGCCGTCCTCGCCTACCGCGCGCTGGCGATCTGGCTGCCCGCGCCCATCGGGCTGATGGCGCTCGGCGCGCTGCGCCGCACGCTCGCGCGCTGGCGCACGGCCGAGCCGCCGTCGGCGCGCCTCCCGCTCCCGGAGGCGCTGCCGGCATGAGTTCGCACAAGCACGCTCGCGCCGTGCTCGTCGCCGGCGTGCTGGCCGCCGCGGCGCTCGTGCTGCTCGCCACCGGCGTCGTGCGGATGCCGGACCTCGAGGGCGCGCTCGCCGACCTCGCCGACACGCTCGGCGCGTGGTCGTACGCGCTCGTGGCGGGCCTCGCGTTCCTGGAGACCGGCGCGTTCGTCGGTCTCGTCGCGCCGGGCGAGACGGCGATCGTGCTGGGCGGCGTGGTGGCCGCGCAGGGACGCGTCAGCCTCCCGCTCATGCTGCTCGTCGCGTGGCTGGCCGCCGCCCTCGGCGACCTCGCGAGCTACTCGCTCGGCCGCCGGCTCGGGCGCCCGTTCCTGCTCGCGCGCGGGCCGCGGCTCGGCGTCAGCGCCGCCCGGCTGGCCGCTGTCGACGGGTTCTTCGCGCGCCACGGCGGCAAGGCCATCCTGATCGGCCGCTTCGTCGGCCTCGTGCGGGCGGTGGCCCCGTTCCTCGCCGGCGCCGCGAAGCTGCCGCTGCGCGGCTTCGTCCCCTGGAGCCTCGCCGGCACGGCGGCCTGGGCGTCCGCGTTCACGCTCCTCGGCTACGCCTTCCACGAGTCGTTCAGCTCCGCGGCCGGCGCGCTGACCCACGGCGCGCTCGCACTCGCGGTGCTCGCCGCGGCCGTGCTGGTGGTCCGCGCGCTGCGCGAGCGCCGCTCAGCCGCCCGGCTGTCGCGCTGCTGACGCACGGCAACTGTGCCGGGAGGCGAGAATGCCCGACATGCACGCACGCGTGAGCACGTATGAGGGCGACATTGACCGCCTGATCGATGGCTTCCGGCGCCAGGCCGATCTCGTTCGCCTGCTGGAAGGCTTCGCCGGCGCCCAGCTGCTGGTCGATCGCGCCGGCGGCCGGGCGATGACCGTGACCCTCTGGGAATCCGAGGCGGCGCTGGACGCCAGCGCGTCACGCGCCGCCCACCTGCGCGAGGAGGCCACCGAGACCGCGGCGGCCACGATCGGCTCCGTCGACAGCTACGAGGTCGCGCTCGAGGTCGAGGGCGGGCCGGGCGGCGGCTGAGCCGCCCGGCAGGCCGCCGGGATGGCCGGGTGGTCGGGGGCCGGGTACCTCGCGTGGAGCGGGCCCACGACCTCCTCGCCCATGCGCAGGAGCTGCTCGCGCGTGCGCTCGAACGACGGGCCCGTCGAGAGCCGGCAGCAGAGCACGACGTAGTCGACGCCGCGCTCCTCGTGCAGGCGCTCGAGGCGCTCGATGCACTGGGCCGGCGTGCCCATCACGAGGTGGGGGCCGACGCTCTGCGGGGTGACGTCGGCCTCCGAGCCGAAGTCCGGGTGCCGGAGCATGCCGTGGCGCAGGTAGAAGCGGGCGATCCGCGCGAAGTGCTCGCCGAACTCGCGCGCGGCGGCCTCGAAGGAGTCCGCCACCCAGCCGTCCTGCATCAGCACGACGTACGGGCGCTTGCCCAGCTCGGCGGCGCGCTCGCGGTACGCGCCGGCCCGCTCGGCCCAGACATCGCCGGCCATCGGCAGCGGGTCGCAGGTCCAGCAGTCGCCGTACGTGGCCGAGCGCGCCGCCGCCTCCGGTGACGCGTTGCCGCCGCCCCAGACCGGCCAGCCCCCGGGCTGCACGGGCGGCGGCGCGAGCTTGCCGCCGCGCACCTGCCAGTGGCGGCCGTCGAAGTCGAAGCGCTCGCCGGCGAACGCCGCGCGCCAGATCCTCAGCGTCTCCAGGAAGCGGCCCAGCATCCGCTCCTCGGGGATCCCGAACTGGCCCCAGAAGTCCGGCAGGAACCCGCGCGAGACCGTGGTGTAGAGGCGGCCGCGGGAAAGGTTGTCGATCACCGAGAACTGCTCGGCGGCCTTCATAGGGTGCACGAGCGTGCCCACGAACGTGAACGTCCCGAGCGCGACCCGCTCCGTCTCGCGCGCCAGCAGCGTCAGCAGCTGCTCCGGCCCCGGGAACGCGGTCGGGCCGCCGTGGCGGTCCGGCACGGCGACCGAGTGAAAGCCCGCGCGCTCGGCCACCAGGCCCTCCTCGACCATCGCGTCCATGGCGTCCGGCCCGCCCGCGGCGTGCGTGTCGATCAGGTAGCCGATCCTCATGCGGCGGCGCCGGCGAGCATCAGCGTGCGCGCCTCGCGCAGGCGGCGCGGCTGGTCCACGACCAGCACGCAGGCGATCTCGCCCGCCGCGTCGCGGCCGACCTGGAGGCCGTCCTCCTCGCCCCACTCGGCTACCGACTCGGCGTGCCCGACCTCCGCCATCCGGCGCGGGCCGAGGTCGCACCACCAGTAGGGCAGGCGCTCGTAGTCGCTCGCGACGCCGAGGATCGCGTCGCCGGCGTGCTCGCCGGTGCCGAGCGCGCCGTCCCAGTGGGGGAAGCGCAGGCGCCCGAAGCGGGCGTGAAGCGGGTGCGCGCAGTCGCCCACCGCGTAGACGCGGTCGAACCCCGGCACGCGCATCTGCGCGTCCACCTCGTAAGGCTCGCCGCGCCCGCCGGTGGCGGAGATCGTCAGGTCCGCCTCGAATTCGCCGAGGTCCGGCCCGCCGCCCACGAACCGCACGCCCAGCTCGTCCAGCGTCGCGGCGGCGATCGCCGGCAGCGGGTCGTGCAGCCGGTCCAGCGGGCGCTCCAGGAGGTCGATCACCGTCACCGCGTGGCCGCCGGCGGCGAGCGTCGCGGCGGTCTCGCAGCCGATCAGGCCGGCGCCGACGATCAGCACGCGCCGCGGACTCGTCAACCGGGGCACCAACTCCGCGAAGCCCTCCGGCGTGGCGTTGAGGAACGTGCCGTCCAAGGCCGGGTAGCGCAGGCCGGTCGCCAGCACGAGGTGCTCCGCGCGCAGCTCGCGCTCGCCCACGGTGACGGTGCGGGTCTCCAGGTCGACGGCGTCGGCGACGGCGTCCAACCGCTCGATCCCCAGCTCCGCCACGCGCGCGTCGTCGGCCAGCAGCCGCGGCTCGCCGCGCGCGAGCGCCGACTTGGTGAGCGGTGGGCGGTCGACGATCGGCCCCGGCCCGACCAGCAGCGGCCGCACGCCGTTGCGCGCGAGCCGGGCCGCGCAGGCGTAGCCGGCGACCCCGTTGCCGACGATGACGACGTCGCTCACGGGACCTCGATGAAGACGCCGGAGTCCTCGACGGTCACCGGGAACGTCCGGGCCGGGTCCATCGCCGGAGGCGCCATCGCCTCACCGGTGCGAAGGTCGAACAGCGAGTTGTGGACGGGGCACTCGACCTCCATGCCGTCCAGCCAGCCCTCGCTGAGCCAGCCCTCCTCGTGCGTGCAGAGGTCGTAGAGCGCGTAGAAGTTGCCGTCCTGCGCGTGCGCGAGGCAGATCGGCGTGCCCTCCACCTCCACGCGGCAGACCTCGCCCTCGGGCAGGTCGGCGGCGTCGGCGACGCGGTGTCTCGCCATGTTCTTGTCCTCCCTACCGTCGCACCGGCTCGAACTCCAGCACACCCGGCCGGTCGAGCGGGCCGGCGGCCAGCTTGTACTTCTCGATGCGCTCGCTCGGCGTCTTCGGGAACGCCTCGCGCAGCTCCAGGTAGCGGGGCACCATGTAGCGCGGGAGGCGTTCCTCGAGCCAGCCGTGCAGCTCGCGCAGGTCGAGCTCGGAGACGGCCACGACGTCGAGCTTGATGTCGTGCTCGCCGAACTCGGCGGGCACGCCGAAGGCGGCGGCCTCGCCGACCGCCTCGTGGCCGAGCGCGATCTGCTCGAGCTCGGCGGCCGAGACGTTCTCGCCGCGGCGGCGGATGCGGTCCTGGCGGCGGCCACGGTAGTGCACTCGCCCCTCGTCGTCGAGATAGCCGAGGTCGCCCGTATGGAACATGAAGTTGCGCCACGTCCGCACGGTCGCCTCGTGCTCCTTGTAGTACTCGCGCGCCATCCCGTCGGGCAGCAGCGAGCGGTACACGAGCTCGCCGACCTCGCCCGGGCCGAGCGGGCGGTCGCGCTCGTCGACGACGCCGTACTCCATCCACCGGCCGGGATGGCCGATCGTGTCCGTCGGCACGCCCTCCTCGAGCTCGCGCGGCATCGGGTGCGGATAGACCTCCGTCATGCCGTAGCCCTGCCAGAGGATCTTCACGCGGAACCGGCGCTCGAACTCCTCCTTGTCCGGGGGCGCGGGCAGGCAGAACAGGGCGCGCAGGCGGTGCTCGGGCGCCTCCGGCACGGTCTTGAGCAGGATCGCGGCGAGCGTCCCGAGCAGGATCGAGAACGTGGCGCCGTCCTCGGCGATCTCGGTCCAGTACGCGCGTGCGGAGAAGCGGCTCTTCAGGTGCGCCGTGCAGCCGGCGTGCAGCGCGGAGTTGGACACGATGTGCAGCGCCGCCACGTGGAACAGCGGCAGCGGCGTCGAGAGCACGTCGTCCTCCGTGTGCCCCTGCGCGTCGGTGATGTTCGCCGAGTACAGGTAGAGGAAGTGGTGCGGGTACACGACGCCCTTCGAGTTGCCGGTCGTGCCCGACGTGAACTGGATCATCGCCACGTCGCCGCTGTCGGGCAGCTCGGCGGCCGGCGTCGTGGGCTGTCCTGCCAGCCAGTCCTCCCACCGCACCACGCGGGCGGCGTGCAGGCGATCGGGGACCGGGCCCTCGCCCGCCACGACCACGAGCTCCACCGAAGCCAGCGAGTCCAGCGCCGCGAGCGTGTCCAGCAGGTCGGCGCGCGCGACGATGACCTTCAGCTCGGCCTTGGCGATCACGCGCTCGAGCAGCGGGCCGCGGGCGTCGGCGTTCAGCGGCACCGCCAGCCCGCGGGCGGCCATCGCGCCGTAGAGGGCCGGGAAGAACTCGATCTGGTTGCGCAGGAACAGCCCGACGTGGCAGGGGCCGCCGAGCGCGTGGGCGACCTGGTGGACCCGCTCCTGCGCCGCGCCGAACGTCAGCCGCTCGCGGCCGTCGAACACGAGCCAGGAGCGCTCCGGGTGCTCCTGCGCCCGCGCGCGCAGGACGTGGAGCATCGTGCGCTCCGGGAGCGGGAAGCGGGTCGCGCAGGGACCAAGGGCCGCCCCCTTGCCGCGCAGCAGCATCTCAGGCCTCCGCGCCGACGCCGACCGGCGCGATGAACGGCCAGTCCGACAGGTGCCAGCCGCCGTCCACCACGAGCGAGCTGCCGGTGATGTAGCCGCCCTGGCGGCTGACGAGCAGCAGCGCGGCGGCGACCACCTCCTCGGTGGTGCCGAAGCGCCCGAGCGGGATCGCGCGCTCGGCGCGCTCGCGCACCGCGTCGTCGCTCCACATGCCGGCGTCGGCGCCCTCGGTGGACACCGCGCCGGGGCACAGCGTGTTCACGCGCAGGCCGTAGCGCCCCCACTCCACGGCGAGCGAGCGCGTCAGCGCCTCGAGCCCGGCCTTGGCCGCGCTGGAGTGCGCCGCGCCGGGTACCTCACGGGCCGCCAGCGCGCTGGAGACGCACACGGCGACGCCCGGGCGGCCGGCGTCGATCAGCGGGCGCGCCCAGCGGCGCAGCACGAGGAAGGCGCCGTTGAGGCCGGTGTCCACGACCGCACGGAAGCCGTTCGGGGAGATGTCCTCGGCGTAGGAGAGGAACGCGCCGGCGGCCGAGTGGACCAGGAGCTGCACCGGGCCGTGCTGCTCGCAGGCGGCGAACACGCGCTCGACGTCGGCCTCGTCGCGGACGCTGCCGGCGTGGACGTCGACGCGCCCCGGCAGCCCCCGCGCGAGCTCGCGCG
>JBIOTP010000311.1:0-15754 GCA_044865965.1 Solirubrobacteraceae bacterium | reverse complement strand
CTCCGAGATCCCCGGCACGCCGGGCTTGAGGCAGCAGATGCCGCGGATGTTCAGCTCCACCGGCACGCCGGCCTGGGAGGCCCGGTAGAGCGTCTGGATGCACTCACGATCGACGAGCGAGTTCAGCTTCATCCGGATCCGCGCGTTGCGCCCGTCCTGGTGGACGGCGATCGTGCGCTCGATCTCCTCGATCACGCCGTTGCGCAGGTGCGCTGGGGCGACGAGCACCCGCCGGTAGCCGCGCGGGCGGGCGAAGCCGGTGAGGAAGTTGAACATGTCGGCGACGTCGGCGCCGATCTGCTCGTCGCAGGTGAGCAGCCCGAAGTCCGTGTACAGCCGCGCGGTCTTCGGGTGGTAGTTGCCTGTGCCGACGTGCACGTAGTGGCGCACGCCGTCGCCCTCGCGGCGGATGATGAGGATGCACTTGGCGTGCGTCTTGAGCGCCGGCAGCCCGTAGACGACGTGGACGCCCGCCTCCTCCAGCGCCCGTCCCCACTGGATGTTGGCCCGCTCGTCGAAGCGCGCCTTGACCTCGACCAGGCAGACCGCCTGCTTGCCGCGCTCGGCGGCGCGGATCAGCGCCGGAACGAGCGGCGAGTCGTCGCTCGTCCGGTACACGGTCTGCTTGATCGCCATCACGTCCGGGTCGGCGACCGCCTGCTCGACGAAGCGCTCGACCGAGGTCACGAACGAGTCGTACGGGTGGTGCAGGAGGATGTCGTGCTTGCGCATCGCCGCCAGCACGTCGGGCTCCTCGCCCTCGTCCGGCTGCAGGCGCGGCTGCGTCCCGGGCGTCCACGGCGGGTCGCGCAGCTCGGCGAAGCCGGGGATCTTGACGATGTCCCACAGGTCGTTGAGGTCGAGCACGCCGTCGACCTCGAACACGTCGTCGGGGTCGACCTCCAGCGCGCGGGTGATCTGCTCCCGCATGCCCGCGCTCATGCCCGAGCTGACCTCGACGCGCACGGCCTCGCCGAAGCGCCGCCGCCGCAGCTCGTCCTCGACCGCCTGCAGGAGGTCGTCGGCCTCGTCGGACACCGTGAAGTCCGCGTCGCGCGTGACCCGGAACACGTGGTGGTCGAGGATCTCCATGCCCGGGAACAGCGTGTCGAGGTGCGCGGCGATCAGCTCCTCGAGCGGCACGAACGAGCGGCCGTCGCCGAGCGGCACGAAGCGCGGCAGCATCTCCTTCGGCACCTTCACGCGCGCGAACGTCTGCATGTCGGTGACCGGGTCGCGCACGATCACGCCGAGCGACAGCGACAGGTTCGAGATGTACGGGAACGGGCGCCCGAGGCCGACCGCGAGCGGCGTCAAGACGGGGAAGATCTGGCGCCGGTAGCGCTCGTCCAGCGCCGCGCGCTCCTTCCCGCTCACGTCCGCGAAGGGGACGATCGTGATCCCGTGCTCGGCGAGCGCCGGACGCAGGTAGTGGTCGAGGCAGCGCGACTGGCGCGCGCTCAGCGCGCGCACGACGCGGCGGATCGCGTCGATCGTCTCGCGCGGCGTGCGCCCGTCCTGCAGCGGCTTCTCGATCCCCGCCTCGACCTGGTCGTGCAGGCCGGCCACGCGGACCATGAAGAACTCGTCGAGGTTGGAGGAGCAGATCGCGCAGAACTTCACGCGCTCCAGCAGCGGAATGCCGGGATCCTCCGCGAGCTCGAGCACGCGCTCGTTGAACTGCAGCCACGACAGCTCGCGATTGAAGTACAGGCCTGGATCGGCGAGGTCCGGCTCGGCGACGGCGGTTGCGGCGGTGGCTTCGCTCACGGCTCCGCAGAGATCATGGCAGCCTCGTCCGGGCTTCCGTGAGCCACTTGTGAGCGCTCGGAGACCGCGAACTCGAGCCGGGCGCGGAAGCCCTTGCGCTCGTAGTCGCGCCACAGCTCGAGGAAGCGGCCGAACAGCAGCCGCCGGCGCGCGCTGAGCTGCACGGTGAGCGCCACGAGCCCCTCGTAGGCGGCGCGGTGCGCGGCCTCGGTCACCGCGGCCGGAGGCAGGTCCTCCGCGTCGGCGTGGGCGGCGGCGATCGCGTCCCCGTCCTCGTCCACGAGCCGGTTGAGCACCGCGACGATCTCCGGCACCTGCACGTCGCAGTCGTGGATCTCGCCGAGCAGGTCCTGCAGGTCCTTGGTCATCTTGCGCGCCGTCACGGCGTACTCGCCGAAGCACGTCTCGGTGAGCTCGAGCACGTAGCGCAGGCGCTTGGCCGCGATCCGCATGTCGTGCAGCGCGACGATCTCGCCCGGGTCCTCCGCCTTCGGCATGAACCCGCACAGCTCGTCCAGGCGCGTGAGCACGATCCGCTCGGCGTTGTCGCCCAGCGCGCCGGCGGGGTCCAGCCCTCTGACCTTGCGCGCCTTCATGCGGCGTCCGCGAGCGCGTGCAGGCGGCCGCGCAGGTCGCTGCGGAGCGCGTTCTCGAGCGCGACCGCCAGCAGCTCGTTGCCGGCCGCCTGGCGGGTGCGCTGCTCGTCCGCGAGCAGCTCGACGCCGGCGCGCAGCTCCAGCGGCAGCTCCGCGGCCAGCTCCTCCATCGCGGCGAGGTGGACGTCCGGGTCGCGTCGCTCGCCGAGCGCGTCGGCGAGCGCCTTGACGTCCGCGAGCGCCGCCTTGAACTCCTCGCGCGGGAAGCACGGCGCGAAGATCTCGAGCACCGCGCGCAGCCGCCGCGACGCGACCCGCATGTCGTGCACGCGCTCGATGTCCGACGTGTCGAGCACGTCCTGGGCGAACTCGAACATCTCGTCGGCGCGGACGTGCACGATCCGCGCGCCCGCCTGCGCGTAGGGCTCGAAGGGCGAGACGTCGATGTCGGCCTGCTTGGCGATGGCCCTTAGTCAAGCAGCCGCGGCGAGCTCGAGCAGGACGCCCTCGCGCAACCCGCCGCGGCCGATCTGCAGCGGCCGCCCCAGGCACTGTGCGGTGGCGTCGAGCGCCAGGATGCCGGCGGGCAGCAGCCGCACGCGCTCCTCGTCCAGGTCGTACCGCCGGGCCACCTCGGCCGCCGGCGCGCCCGACAGCACGCGCAGCGCGCGCCGGAGCGTCTCCGGCTCGAGCACGGCGCCGACGAGCCGGCGCAGCGAGGCGGCGCTCCCGCCCACCGCGACGGCACTGTCGACGGGCGGCGGCGCGACGCCCTCCAGCGCCCCGGCCGCGTGCGCGCGCACGGCGGCGAGCTCCGCCGCCGCGGGCGGGTCGCTGCGCAGGTAGCTGTCGGCGAGGAAGCCGGAGCCGAAGCGGAACGATGCGGACCACTCCACGCCCGCGGCGACCGTGCCGACCGCGATCTCGGTCGAGCCGCCACCGACGTCGACCACGCCGACCGGCCCCGGCAGCGGCAGCCCGAGCGTGCGCGTGGCGCCGAGGAACGCCAGCCGCGCCTCCTCCTCCCCGTCGAGCACGCACACGTCCACGCCGGCGCGCGCGCGCAGCGCCGCCACGAACTCGTCGCGGTTGGCGGCGCCGCGGATGACATCGGTGGCGACGGTCCGGACCGGCGACGCGCCGATCTCGTACGCCAGGGCGCACTGCGCGGCGGCCACCTCGGCGACCTCGAGGATCTTCTCGCGCGGGATCGTCCCGCCCGGCTTCAGCCCCCGGCCGAGGCGGGTGAACGCGCGCTGCTGGAGCACCTCCGTGAGGCGCCCGTCGTGCACCTCCGCGACCAGCACGCGCGTGGTGTTCGTCCCGATGTCGATGCAGCCGCAGAGCATGCGCCCTTGGCATGATGGGGGACGATGACGAGCGGCGTGCCCGCGATCGAGGTGGCCGGGCTGCGCAAGGCCTACGGGGGGCGCGAGGCGGTTCGGGGCGTCGACTTCACGGTCTCGTGCGGCGAGGTGTTCGGGCTGCTCGGCCCGAACGGCGCCGGCAAGACGACCACGGTCGAGGTGCTGGAGGGCTACCGGGAGCGCGACGGCGGGTCGGTGCGGGTGCTCGGCTGCGATCCCGGCGAGCGCGCGCGCGAGCTGCGGACCCGCCTCGGGATCGTGCCGCAGAGCGGCGGCACCTACCCGTACCTGACCGTGCGCGAGACCGTCGCGCACTGGGCGACGCTCTATCCGGCGCCGCGCGACGTGCGCGAGACGATCGCGCTGGCGGGGCTGTCGGAGGCCGCCGGCCGGCGGGTGCGGACGCTGTCGGGCGGCCAGCGGCGGCGGCTGGACTTCGCGCTGGCGCTGGTGGGCGACCCCGAGCTCGTGTTCCTCGACGAGCCGACCACGGGCTTCGATCCCGCCGCCCGCCACGCGGCGTGGGACGTCGTGCGCGCGCTGCGCGAGCTCGGCAAGACGGTCGTGCTGACGACCCACTACCTGGAGGAGGCCCAGGCGCTGGCCGATCGCGTCGCGATCCTCAAGGACGGGCGGATCCTGGCCGAGGGGCCGCCGGGGGCGCTCGGCGGCGGCCGCTACCGGGTCGCCCACCGGGTCTCCGACGGATCGCTGGTCGAGCGCTACACCGACGATCCCACCGCGCTGCTGCACGAGCTCACTGCGGACGCGCTGGCGCGCGGCGAGCGCCTGCAGGAGCTCAGCGTGACGCGCCCGACGCTCGAGGACGCCTACCTGGAGCTGACCGGGTGAGCGCCGTCCTCGAGGCGCCGCGGACGGTCGAGCGCGCCCGCGGGCCGAGTTGGCGGCGGGCGGCGTGGCGCCAGTACCGGCTCGAGCGGCGGATGTTCTGGCGCAACCCGAGCGCGGCGTTCTTCGGCGCGCTGCTGCCGCTGTTGCTGCTCGCCGTCTTCGGCGCGGTGTTCGCCGGCCGCCGCGACGAGCTCGACGTGGTCGTGCCCGGGATCGCCGGCATGAGCGTGATGGCGGCGACGTTCGTCTCGCTCGCCTACAACCTCGTGACGCTGCGCGACCGCGGGATCCTCAAGCGCCTGCGCGGCACGCCGCTGCCGGCCTCCGCGTACCTGACGGGCCTGGTGGCGAGCGCGGTGCAGAACGCCGGGCTGCAGCTCGCGATCGTGATCGCGGCCGGGCACTGGCTGTTCGGCGTCGCCTGGCCGGGCGACTGGCTCGCGCTCGCGGTCTTCGCCGTGGCCGGCGTGAGCTGCTTCGCGCTGCTCGGCGTGGCGCTCGCGAACGCGATCCCGAACCCGGAGTCGGCGCCCGCGTACGTCAACGCGGTCTTCCTCCCGATGATCCTGATCGCCGGCGTCTTCTACGACGACGACAGCGCGCCCGCCGTCATCCGCGACCTCGCCGACGTGCTCCCGCTCAAGCACCTCATCGACGGGCTGTCGGGCGCGATGGTCCACGGCGAGGGCGTCGGCGCCCACGCCGTGGCGCTCGTCGTGCTGGCGCTGTGGGCCGTGGCCGGGGGCGTGCTGGCGGTGCGCCGCTTCTCGTGGGAGGCGCGGTCGTGAGCGAGGGAGTGCCGTTCGCGTCCGCGAGCGACTGGCAGGCGTGGCTGGACGAGCGCCACGAGAGCTCGGACGGCGTCTGGCTGCGGATCGCCAAGAAGGCATCGGGGATCGAGAGCGTCACGCACCCGGAGGCCCTCGAGGTCGCGCTCTGCTACGGCTGGATCGACGGCAAGCGGCTCAGCCTCGACGACGACTGGTTTCTCCAGCACTTCACGCCGCGCCGCGCGCGCAGCCGCTGGTCGAAGATCAACCGCGAGAAGGCGCTCGAGCTGATCGAGCGCGGCGCGATGAAGCCGGCCGGCCTGCGAGAGGTCGAGCGCGCCAAGGCGGACGGCCGCTGGGACGCCGCCTACGAGTCCCCTCGCAACGCGACGATGCCGGACGACCTCGCCCGTGCGCTCGACGCGAACCCCGCCGCGAAGGAGTTCTTCGAGACGCTCACGGGCCAGAATCGCTACGCGATCCTCTACCGGGTCCAGGACGCGAAGCGGCCCGAGACGCGCGCGCGGCGGATCGAGGAGTTCGTCGCGATGCTCGCCAGGGGCGAGAAGTTGTACCCCTGAGCAGGATGTTTGCACGCTGACACTCGCACCTGTAGGTTGCCCGCCGTGCGCCGCCTGGCCACGGTCACCGTCATCGCCGCGTTCGGTGGCGGCGCCCTTCTCGCCGGTGTTCCCGGCCGCTGGGCGCCGCTGATCGTGGGCGGCGGGATCGCGCTGCTCACCGCGCTCGTCACCGGCGGGTCGCGCCGGGAGGACGAGGCGCCTATGGCGCCTCCAGGCCGAACTGCTCCGCGAACCCGCGGCGGCCCTCGGGCGTGACCTTCACCGCGCGCGAGCGCGGGAGCGGGCGGATCCAGTCGAGCTCGCGCAGGCGGGCGGTCACGGCGGCGCTCAGGTGGTGGTCCTGCTCGCTCCAGTCGATGCAGTAGCGGACCGGCGGCCGCCGCCCGGCGAGCGCGCCGTCGACGTCCACGCCGAGCGCGGCGAGGCGCTCCGCGCCGGCGTCGCTGAGCCGGTAGTCGACGTCGCGACCGGGGCTGGAGGGACGGTCGCGGCGGGCGCGGTCGCGGTCGTGGCGGCCGTCGCCGCCCTCCAGGATGCCCTGGTCGAGGAGCGCGGTCATCAGCGCGACGCCGAGCCGGCCGGCGAGGTGGTCGTAGCACGTGCGGGCGGCGCGCACCGCGTGGGCGCGCGTGCCGTCGCGCAGGGAGCGCACCGGCGCGGCGGGCGCGATCGCCGCCAGCGCCTCGATCGCCCGCCCGACCTCGGCCCCGGCGAGCCGGAAGTACCGGTGCCGGCCGCGCCGCTCGGCCCGCACCAGGCCGCCGTCGACCAGCCGCGCGAGGTGGACGCTGGCGGTCGACGGCGCCACGCCGGCCTCCGAGGCGAGCACGCTCGCGGCGAGCTCCCGGCCGTCGGCGAGCGCCAGCAGCACCCGCACCCGCGCGGGATCGCCGATCAGCGCGGCGACGCTCGCGATGTCGCTGTCTCCGAGATCGGTGGCCATGCGCCGAGACTAGTGGCCCCGGCGCGGCGACGTTTCGTCGCCGGACGAAGGGTCACGCCCGGCGGGCGGCGGCGAGGCGGCGGACGCCCTCGGCGAGGCGCGCCGGCGGCTCGGCGGCGAACGTGAGGCGCAGGAACGCGCCGGGCGGCTCGGCGGCGAAGAACGGGCGGCCCGGGGAGACGATCACGCCGGCCGCGGTGGCGCGCATCGCCAGCTCGCGGTCGTCCTCGCCGGGGCCGAGCGCGATCCAGAGGTTGATGCCGCCGGCGGGCAGCGGTGCGGGCCGGAGGCCGGGGAGGTGCGCGGCGACGGCCTCGGCGAGCGCGTCGCGGCGCTCGCGCAGCACGCGCCGCAGCCGGCGCAGGTGGGCGCGCCACGCCGGCGTGCCGACCAGCTCGAGCGCGGCCTCCTGCAGCGGGCCGGCGACGAAGAGGTCCTCCACGACGCGCGCGGCGCGCAGGCGTGCGAGCGCCGGGCCGCGGGCGACGAGCGCGCTGACCCGCAGCCCTGGCGCAGCCGGCTTCGTGAGCGAGCGCAGGTGCACGACGTGCCCGTCGGGGTCGTCGTGCAGCAGCGGCGGCGGGGGCTCGGGGCCTAGCGTGAGGTCGCGGAAGGCGTCGTCCTCGATCACGAACGCGCCGGCGTCGCGGACGGCGTCCAGCACCGCGACGCGGCGCTCCGGCCCGAGCGTCGCGCCGTGCGGGTTCGCGGCCACCGGCTGGAGGTAGACGAGCCGGGCGCCGGTCTCGCGCAGCGCGTCGGCGAGCAGGTCGGGCCGGACGCCGCGCTCGTCGGCGGGGACCGGGACCGGGCGCAGGCCCTGCGCGCGTACTGCGGTGAGCGCGCCGACGTAGGTCGGCGCCTCGACCACAACGGGCGCCCCCGGCGCCGCCAGGCCGCGCAGGCACGCCGATAGGGCGGCCTGGCCGCCGCCGCAGATCAGCACGTCGCCGGCGCTCGCGCCGCCCCCGACGCTGGAGGCGAAGTACGCCCGCAGGCCGGTGATTCCCTCGGCCGGCGCGCGGTCCCAGGCGCCGGGCCGGCGCGCGGCGCGGGCCAGCGCGGCGCCGAGCGCGGCCGTGGGCTGGAGGTCGCCCGGCAGGTAGCCGGTGGACAGGACGAACGCGTCCGGCGCCGGCGGGCGCAGGAGCGCCTCCAGCGCGTCGGCATCGATCGCCCGCGAGCCGAGCGCGACCGTCTGCCACGACGTGTCGGGCGCGGTCCGCGGGCGGACGCGCGGCGCCACGAACGTCCCGCGCCCGGGCCGGGCCTCCACGATGCCGCGCGCCGCGAGCAGCCCGATCGCCCGCTGGACCGTGCCCGGGCCGGCCCGGTGGCGGGCCATCAGCTCGCGCACCGACGGAAGCCGGTCGCCGGGCGCCCCGGCCGCCGCCTTGGCCTCGAGCTCCGCCACGACTCGGATTACGCGAGGCTCAGTGTTACTATCGATCATGAGGATTGCGAGTAACGCTACTGTCGGCTCGGCGGTGACGCAAGACGCGCGCGGCGAGGGCGCGGGCGGGCGCGACGAGGACGCGGGCGGCGGCGCCTGGCGGGCGGTCGCGTGGGGCGGCCTCGGCGTGCTCGGCTTCTCGTTCTCGCTGCCGGCCACGCGCCTGGCCGTCGCCGACCTCGATCCCACCTTCGTCGGGCTCGGCCGCGCGCTCGTGGCCGCGGTGCTCGCCGCCGCGCTCCTGGCGGTCCGGCGCGAGCCGGTCCCCGCGCGTGCCGACCTGCCGCGGTTCGCGGTGGTCGGGCTCGGCGTCGTCATCGGGTTCCCGCTCGCGAGCTCGCTCGCGCTGCACCGGCTGTCCTCCGCGCACGCGAGCGTGGTTGTCGGGCTGCTGCCGGCCGCGACCGCCGCGTGGGCGGTCGCGCGGGCCGGCGAGCGGCCGCCGCGCGCGTTCTGGGCAGCGGCGGCCGCGGGGCTCGTCGCCGTGCTCGCGTTCGCGGCCACGCAGGGCGTGAACGGGATCGCCGGCGCGGACGTGCTGCTGCTGCTCGCGGTCGCGCTCGGCGGGCTCGGATACGCCGAGGGCGGCGCACTCGCGCGGCGCTACGGCGGCTGGCAGGTGATCTGCTGGGCGCTCGTGCTGACCGGCCCGCTGCTCGTGGTGCCGGTCGCCCTGGCGGGCGCCGCCGGCGTGCACGCCGGCGCGACGGCATGGCTCGGCTTCGGCTACGTCGCGCTCGTGTCGATGTTCCTCGCCTTCTTCGCCTGGTACCACGGGCTGGCGCTCGGCGGCGTCGCGCGAATCGGCCAGATCCAGCTCGGCCAGCCGGTGCTGACGCTGGTGTGGGCCGCGCTCGTGATGGGCGAGCAGGTCACCGGCGCGATGGGGATCGCGGCCCTCGCCGTCCTCGCATGCGTGCTGGCGACCCAGCGCACGCGCGCGTCAGGCCACGATGAAGGCCGGCGGCGGGGTGCCGTCGACGGTCACCGGGACGTCACGAAGCGGACTGCGCTCCCAGCCCGCGCGGAGTAGCCCGAACACCACGAGGTCGTGCACGCGGTCGCCGTGGCGGTGCCAAGCCGCGAGCACGCCCTCGCGGCGAAAGCCGATCCGCTCCAGCGCGGCCTGGGAGCGCCCGTTGCGGGTCGACGCCCAGGCGGTCAGCCGCTCCAACCCGAGCCGCTCGAAGGCGAGCGCGGCGATCAGCGCCTTGCTCTCGAAGTTCGCGCCGGACCCCCACCAGCGGTGCCCGAGCCAGGAGCCGACGGTCGCGCGCCGGTCGCGGCGCGAGAGCTCGGACAGGCCCGTCACGCCGATCGGGCCCGCCGTACGATCGATGATCAGGAAGTCGAGCAGCTCGCCGCGCTCGCGCCGGGCGGGGAGGCCGGCGATGTAGGCCTCGGGCTGCTCGAGGCTCGTGTACGGGCCCCACGAGAAGAAGCGCGTGACGGCCGGGTCGGCGGCGAGCTCGAACAGCCGTGGGGCATCCTCCTGGGTCGCGTAGCGCAGCGTCAGCGCCGGGCCCGACACCACGAGCGGATCGATCTCGTGAGGCAGGCAGGGGACGACCAGCGAGCGTGCGGAGCTCACGCGCTCGATGCTATACACGCGCGATCCAAGCACTGCTATACGACATTCACGGCAACCTGCCGGCGCTCGACGCGGTGCTCGAGGACGCCCGCGCCGCCGGCACCGGGGAATGGGTGCTGGGCGGCGACTACGCGCTGTTCGGCGGCTGGCCGGCGGAGACCGTCGCCCGGCTGCGCGAGCTCGAGCCGGCGCTCTGGATCCGCGGCAACGGCGAGCGCTGGACCGCCGTGCCGGACGCCGCGCCCGACAACCCGGTCGTGCAGGGGGCGATCGAGGCGGCGCGCGGCGCGCTCGGCGAGCGGGTGGTCGCCGAGCTCGCCGCCCTCGCCGCCGAGGCCACCCGCGACGACACGCTGATCTGCCACGGCTCGCCGCTGTCCGACGTCCGCTCGTTCCTGCCCGAGCCGGCCGAGGACGAGGCCGAGCTGCTCGCCGGCGTGACCGCGAGCCGCCTGATCTTCGGCCACACGCACCTGCCGTTCCTGCGCCAGGCCGGCGCCATCGAGCTCGTGAACCCGGGATCGGTCGGGATGCCCTTCGACGGCGATCCGCGCGCCGCCTACGCGCTCGTGCATGACGGCGGGGCGGTGGAGCACCGCCGCGTCGCCTACGACCACGAGGCGAGCGCCGCCCGCGTCCGCGAGGCCTTCGGCGGCGCGCCGTGGACGGACACGGTCGCGAAGCGGATCGAGCAGTCCCGCATCGACGTCGGCTGACGTCGCTCAGCGGTAGTGCTTGGCCGCGGCCAGCACGCGGCGCACGTACCACCACGCGTGGTTGTAGGCGTAGAGCGCGCGCCGGTAGGAGTGCGGCGCGCTTCGCCGCCGCCGTAGAGGCGGTCGGCGCCGTCGCCGGCGGCCAGCGAGTCCCTGCCGTTGCCGCCGTCGAGCTTGTTGTCGCCCGCCGCGTCGCTGAGGCCGTCGTCGCCGTCGCCGCCCGTCAGCGTGTCGCCGTCCGCGCCGCCGTCGAGGGCGTCCGCGCCTCGCCCGCCGTCGAGCTCGTCGTGGCCGCCGCCCCCGTCGAGGCGATCGTCGCCGTCCTCCCCCCACGCCCGGTCAGTGCCGTCGCCGAGCCCGAGCGAGTCGTTCCCGGCGCCACCCCACGCCTGGTCGTCGCCGGAGCCGCCGGAGAGCGCGTCGGTGCCGTCGGAGCCCTTGAGGGTGTCGTTGCCCGTCCCGCCGTCGAGACCGTCGTCGCCGCCTCCGCCGTCCAGGGTGTCGCTGCCGTCGCCGCCGGTGAGCGAGTCGACGCCGGTTCCGCCCCACGCCTGGTCGTTGCCGGGGCCGCCGACGAGCGCGTCGTCGCCGCCGTTGCCGGTCAGCCGGTCGTTACCGCCGTTGCCGACCAGCGTGGAGTCGAGGTCGTCGCCGCTCAGGGTGTCGCTCGCGCTGCCGCCCAGCACGCGCTCGACGCCCGGCTTGACGTTGTCGTGCTCGTTCGACCCGCCGTCGTCGCCCGCGCCGTCGACGTCGACCGTCAGCGCGGACGTGCGGGCGCTGTAGTCGGCCGTGTCGACGCCGGGGCCCCCGTCGACGGTGTCGGCGCCGGAGCCTCCGTCGAAGGTGTCGTCGCCGCCGCCGCCCTCGAGCCGGTTGCCTGCGGAGCTGCCCACCAGCCGGTCGGCGCCCGCTCCGCCGGTGGCGTCCTCGACGCTCGAGTACGTATCGCGCTCGCCGGTCTCACCGCCGGTGCCGGCGCCGAGGTCGGCGAGGACGGGCGCGCTGCGGTCCGAGTAGTCCACCTTGTCGGTGCCGGACTGGCCCTGGAGGGAGTCGTCGCCGGGGCCGCCGTCGAGGGTGTCGTTGCCGGAGCCGCCGAGCAGGGTGTCGTTGCCGGGCCCGCCGTCGAGCCGCTCGGCCGCGCCGCCGCCCGTGAGCGCGTCGGCGCCCGTGCCGCCGCTCACGCGCTCGACGTCGCGGTGCACGTTGTCGGCCTCGCCGGCTTCACCGTCGTCGGCGACGTCGTCGAGGTCGACGGTCAGGGCGGCGCTGCGGGAGCCGTAGTCCACGCGGTCGCTGCCGCTGCCGCCGGAGTAGCTGCCGGCGCCGGGGCCGGCGACGAACTCGTCGTCGCCGCCGCCGCGGTCACCGTGTCGCGTCCGGCGCCGTCGGTCACCATGACCGGCAGCAGGCCGCCGACGACGAGCGTGTCGTCACGGTCGCCGAGATCGACGACCGCGCGCATGAACGGCGCGGCGGTGCAGGTGACGCGGCCGCTGCCGGAGCTCTGGCAGCCGGCGCCGGGGACCAGCGGGGTGACCGGGTCCAGGACGTCGACCGTGCCGACGCCGGGCGTGACGGTGAGCTGGTTGGCCTCGCCGGAGGCGGCCGTGATGGTCAGGGTGCTGCCGGCCACCGCCACCGAGGCCGCCTGCGCGCCCGCCGGCACGGCGAGCGTGGCGACGGCGGCGAGCACGGCGACGAGGGAACGCGAGTACGACATGGGACCGGGGAGGCGAGGAGGACGCGTTCGGCGTCCCCGGCCTCTGTGGTCGGCCGCGATGCGCCGAACTTGACGCCGCGTCAGAGTTGTGCGCATGTCGGCCTATGACGCGAAGCCCTGGTTGGCCCTCTACGACGCGGGCCTGCCGCCCGAGCTCGCGCTCGAGCACCCGAGCGGGCTCGCGATGTTCGCGGCGGCCGTGGAGCGCGCGGCGGACCGCCCGGCGATCCACTACTTCGACGCCACGCTGACGTTCGCGGACGTCGACCGGCTGAGCGGCGGGCTCGCGGCCGCGCTCGTGGATCGCGGCCTGCGGCGAGGCGACCGGGTCGGCGTCTACCTGCAGAACGTGCCGCAGTTCGTCATCGCCGTGCTGGCGGGCTGGAAGGCGGGCGCGATCGTCGTCCCGATCAACCCGATGTACCGTGCGCGCGAGCTGCGGGCGCTGCTGGAGGACTCCGCGGCCGCCGCCCTCGTGACCCACGAGTCGCTGTGGCGCGACGTGGCCCGCGACGTGGTGGCGGAGCCCGTGACGGTCGTGACGACCGCGGATCGCGAGGTCGCCGGCGAGCTGCTCGAGCTCGCCGAGCGCCACGCCGGCGAGCGGCTCGAGCCAGCCGATCTCGGGCCCGACGACGTCGCCTTCCTCACGTACACGTCGGGGACCACCGGCCCGCCGAAGGGCGCCATGAACACGCACGGCAACGTCGTGCACAACGCGCAGGCCTACCGTGACTGGGCGGCCCTGGGCGAGCGCGACGTCGTGCTGGGGGTCGCGCCGCTGTTCCACATCACGGGCCTGATCGGCCACCTCGCGGTGGCGATGCTCGTGCCGATGCCGCTCGTGCTCGCCCACCGGTTCGACGCGGAGACGACGCTGCGCCTGATCGAGCGCCACCGGGCCACGTTCACGGTCGCCGCGATCACCGTGTTCATCGCGCTGCTGAACACGCCCGGCGGGCACGACCTCTCGTCGCTGACCAAGATCTACAGCGGCGGCGCGCCGATCGCCCCTCCCACGGTGGAGGCGTTCGAGCGCCGCTTCGGCGCCTACATCCACAACATCTACGGCCTGACGGAGACCACCTCCCCGTCGCACGCGGTGCCGCTGCGCGCCCGCGCCCCGGTCGACGAGCGCTCGGGCGCGCTGTCCGTCGGCGTCCCGGTGTTCGGCACGACCGTGCGCGTCGTCGGCGACGACGGTCGGGAGCTCCCGGCCGGCGAGGTCGGCGAGCTCGTCACCAGCGGGCCGCAGGTCGTCCCCGGCTACTGGGAGAAGCCCGAGGAGACCGAGCACGCCCTCCCGAACGGGGAGCTCCACACCGGCGACGTCGGCTTCATGGACGAGCGGGGCTGGTTCTACCTCGTCGACCGCAAGAAGGACCAGATCAACGCCTCCGGCTACAAGGTGTGGCCGCGCGAGGTCGAGGATGTGCTCTACGCCCACCCCGCCGTCCGCGAGGCCGCGGTCGTCGGCGTCCCCGACGCCTACCGCGGCGAGTCCGTGAAGGCGTTCGTCAGCCTCCGCGAGGGCGAGTCCACCGACGAGGCCGAGCTGATCGCGTTCTGCAGGGACCGGATGGCCGCCTATAAGTACCCGCGCGCCGTCGAGATCGTCGACGACCTCCCCAAGACCGCCACCGGCAAGATCCTCCGCCGGGCGCTGCGAGACACCTGAGTCCGGGCGCCAAGCGGAATCACCGTGACCGGAACCGCACCGGCGCCCGCCTGAGGCAAGCCGGCGGTAGGCTGAGAAAACGTTGTCTCTCAACGCCGACGTCGTCGTGATCGGGTCCGGGATGGGCGGCGGCACGACCGCGCTCGCGCTCGCGCGCCGCGGCGTCGACGTGCTGGTGCTGGAGCGCGGGCAGCGGCTGCCGCGTGAATCGGACAACTGGTCGCCGCGGGCGGTGTTCGTCGAGCGCCGCTACAAGCCGGCCGAGCGCTGGCTCGACGGCGACGGCCGCCCGTTCGCTCCCGGCGTGCACTACGTGGTCGGCGGCAGCACGAAGGTCTACGGCGCGAGCCTGCCGCGCTTCCGCGAGAGCGACTTCACCGCGGTCGAGCACCACGAGGGGACCTCGCCGGCGTGGCCGTTCAGCTACGCGGACCTCGAGCCCTACTACGGCGAGGCCGAGCGCTTCTACAACGTCCACGGCACGACCGGCGACGACGCGACCGCGCCGTGGCGCAGCACGCCGTACCCGTACCCCGCGCTGGAGCACGAGCCCTACATCGCCGACCTCGCGGCGCGGCTGCGCGCGCAGGGGGTCAATCCGAGCGCGAACGCGATGGGCGTCGACCGCCGGGAGGGCGGGTCATGCATCCGCTGCGCCACCTGCGACGGGTTCCCGTGCCCGCTCGGGGCCAAGAGCGACGCCGAGACGTGCGGCATCGACCCGGCGCTCGAGACCGGGAACGCACGGCTCGAGACCGGCGTGCGCGTCCGCCGGATCGTCGCCCGCAGTTCTCGCGTCGTTCGCCTACTGGCCGAGGGCCCCGATGGTCAGGTCGAGGTCACCGGCGGTCGGTTCGTGCTCGCCGCGGGGGCCGTGAACTCGGCGGCGCTGCTGCTCGCCTCGGGGCTCGCGAACTCGTCCGATCAGGTCGGGCGCAACTTCATGATGCACAACAACGCCCACATCGTCGCGATCGACCTGAACCGCCGCAACGACGTCACGTTCCAGAAGACGCTGTCGGTCAACGACTGGTACCACGACGGCGGCGACGGCTTCCCGCTCGGCGCGATGCAGCTGATCGGCAAGGTCCAGGGCGTGATGATGAAGAGCGCGGCGCCGCGCGGCGTGCCGCTCGCCGTCCTGCAGGCGCTCGCCCGCCGCAGCGTCGAGTGGCTGGTCATGGGCGAGGACCTGCCCAGCCCCGACAGCCGCGTGAGCGTCGACGGCGCGGGCCGGATCACGACCGCACGCGTCGCGCGCGGCGCCGGCACCCATCGCCGCCTGCTGAGGCGGGCGAAGCGCCTGCTCCGGTCCGCCGGCTACGACGCCATCCTCACCCAGCACTTCGACATCAGCATGAACAGCCACCAGTGCGGGACGGTCGTGGCGGGGGCCGACCCGGCAACGAGCGTGCTCGACCCCTGGTGCAAGGCCCACGACCTCGAGAACCTGTGGGTGGTGGACGGCAGCTTCTTCCCCTCCTCCGCCGCGATGAACCCGGCGCTCACGATCGCCGCGCAGGCGCTGCGGGTGGTGGCGGAGTCGGATCTGGCGGCCTGATCTCGCCGCGTGGCGGGCCCGGCGAACAGCTGGCAGGTGAGGGAGAGCCCGGATTGCCTCGCGGGTGATCGGGCGAGGTCGTTGGCCCGCCCGGGCGGCCCCCGTCGCGCGCGATCGATCACGCTCGATCAGCCCACTCGGGGGGTG
>JBIOTP010000310.1:0-27700 GCA_044865965.1 Solirubrobacteraceae bacterium | reverse complement strand
TGGCCGCGCGCGTGGTGAACGTCAAGCCGTCGCGGATCGGTAGCCTGCGCCCGCTGTTCGAGGTCTACGCGCGCTGCGCGCGGGAGCGGCGGCCGATGTACGGCGGTGGCATGGGCGAGCTGGGCGTGGGCCGCGGGCAGATCGAGCTGCTCGCCGCGCTGTTCCACGCGGACGCGCCCAACGACGTGGCGCCGAGCGCCTACAACGAGGACGACCCGCCGGGCGGCCTGCCGGCCAGCCCGCTGGCGCCGCGCGCCGCGGCCACCGGCTTCCGCTGGGCGGTGTAGACGCGCACCACCACGCGCGCCGGGCGCGTGGGCGGCTCGAGCGAAAGGAACTCGCGCACCGCCTCGGCGTGCGTGCAGAAAGGGCACGCGATCCACTCGGCCGGCGACAGCGGGCGCGCGTATAACTCCTGTCGGCCGCGTGGGTGACGGTGGCGTCGTTTGGGGCCACGTTGCCCCGAGAGATCGTCCCGCATGCCGAGCTCCCGGCCTGCGGAACGGTCTGGACCCGGTCGGCGCTCCACCACCCGCAGTTACGACTGCGCCATGAACGAGCCCCGCGTGAGAGGTCGGGGTCGCACGCCTTTGGCGACGAAGGGCGCCGCCCGGAACGTCCGATGTCGCCCGCGTGGAGCTACCGGTCTGCCGCGGGAACGAGCGTGTCGATCGGCGCGAACATGCGTCAGGTGCCGACGATCAGTCGCTTCTTCGGGATCGTGATCGCGATGTACTTCGACGATCACGGTCCGCCGCATTTCCACGCCCGTCACGCCGTGGGGCGCGCGAGGTCCGGATCGACACGCTCGAGGTGATCGAGAGCGACCTGGGGCGCCGGCAGCTGCGGTTCGTCCTGGCGTGGGCCGAGCTGCACCAGGACGAGCTGTTCGAGAACTGGCGTCGCGCCCGTGCCGGTGAGACACTGAATGAGATAGAGCCGCTGCGATGATCGGCCTGACGCCCGACATAGTCGCCGTACGCGTCGTCCGGCACGGCGTGCTTGCCCTCACGTTCGCCGACGGGCTGCGGGGTGAAGTCGCCGTTCTCAACAGGATGCGCGGCCCAGTGTTCGAGGCTGCGCGAACGCCCGAGGGCTTCGCGAAAGTCGCCGTCGACACCGAGACGGGCACGGTGACATGGCCAGGCGACGCCGACCTCGCGCCCGACACGCTTTACGAGCGCGTCCGTACCGGCGCCTGGCCCGGTCAAGACGTCGCGGCCTGAATCGCGTCCTCCACTGCCTGGGTGGCGGAACGCAGGCATCTGAGATTCATTCCCCACTCGCATTCCCCCGACCGCGCCGGCTCCGCGCCACGACTGCGATTTCCGGCCATTCGACGACCCCGTCCACCACCGCGACGCGCTCACCGTCCGACGATTCGACGAGCGCGGCATAGCCGCCGTCGTCGACCAGGAACAGCCCTTCCAAGATGGTCGTCGTACCTGGGTCGAGGCCGAGCTGGGCGATGAGGGCGTGGATCGCCTCGCGTCGTTCGACCGCTGTCGGCACCCGCTCATCGCCGAGACGCGACGTGCCGAGGTCAACCGGGGCTCGCCGGGCACGCCACGTCCGCCCGAGCTCCTGGACCCGGAGGTCCTCGAGCGACATCCGCCCCGCCGGCACGTAGCTGACGTGCCGGCCCGCGAGGGCGAAGAACCGCTCACCGTCATCGACGAACTCGAAGACCTCGACGCTCGAATCCTCGATGTCGACGGCGCCCAGGTGCTGCAAGCTGACCGGACTGCCCTCACCAACTTCGCCTTCATGGCCCAGCTCAGCGGCGAGGTACTCGTTGACGCTTCGCTTGATCGAACCGAGGTCCGGCGGCACAGCGCCATCCTGCCACGCGTGCAGAACCGCGCCCGGGGGCCGCTAGACAGGTTCGCCGTCGTAGTACTCGAGGTTCTCGCCGCGCCGCACGCGCACGTTGTCCGCGGAGTCGCTCGAGTCCGACCAGAACGAGACCTTGTTCGAGTCCGGGTACACGCAGTAGCCGATCGGGTCGACGGTGGCGAACATGACCATGCGCACGGTTTCCGTGCCGTTGTTGGTGGTCTTGTGCGCGCCCGCCGGACCGACCGGGAACGCGGTGACGTCGCCGGGGCCGAGCACGTCCTCGCCCTCGGGGTGGCGGAGCGTGACCTGGCCCTGCAGGACGAGCAGCCACTCCTCCTCGGACTCGTAGTGGTACGGGCAGAGCGACGTGCCGGGCGGCAGCTCGTAGACGGTCGCGCCCATCCGGCCGGCGCCGATCTTCGGGCCGAAGCGATTCGAGCCGGCGCGGTAGGACTCCGGGTCGGACGGGTCGTACTCCATCGAGGCGTCGAAGACGTTGAAGGCGCGCATCGCGTCATCCCAGCAGATCGGCGCCCCGTGGGGAGATCGCTCATCGCCCCGCAGAACGCCGATCGCCCGCGCGAGGTTCCCCGAGGCGCTTCTCGAACCAGTGGTGGGCGTACGGCTCGTCGTTGAACGGCTCGACCTCGAGGTAGCCGGACGAGCGGTACAGGCTCGCCGCCTCGCGCAGGCTCTTGTTGGTCTCGAGGTGCACGCGGTCGAACCCTCGCCGGCGGGCATGCTCCTCCAGCTCGGCCAGGATGCGCCGGCCGACCCCAACGCCGCGCGCCGCCGGCGCGACCCACATGCGCTTGATGTAGGGCGGCTCGCCGGGGTGGAACGTCATCCCCCCGCAGCCGACCGGCTCGCCGCGGAGCCGTGCGACGAGCAGGAGGCCGGCCGGCGCGGTGAGGTCGGCGGCGTCGAGCGGGAGGCTCCGCCCGGGGTCGAACCCGCCGTCGAAGCGCGCCTCGAGCTCCGCGAAGTACGAGGCGATGCAGAACCGGGCCGCGGCGCTCGCGGGATCCTCGACGGCGACCTCGACGAGGCCGGCGGTGAGCAGCCGCTCGACGACGCCCATCGCCTCCACGAGCCGGGCGCGCTGCGCGTCGCCGAGCGGGGCGAGCAGCGACGCGGCGAGCTCGTCGCTGCGCCGGTCGAGCACCGCCCACTCGGCGCGTCCCGCGGCGGTGAGCCGGAGCGTTCGGACCCGTCGGTCCGACGGGTCCGGCTCCACGGCCACGAGGCCGTCCCGCTCCAGCGAGGACACGATGCGGCTGAGGTATCCGGAGTCGAGGTCCAGCCGGGCGCGCAGCGCCCGCACGTCGGTGCCGCGCTCGCCGATCTCCCAGAGGACCCTGGAGGCGCCGAGCGGTCGCCCGGCGCCCAGGTACTCGTCGTGCAGCGCGCCGACCCGCTGGGTCACCGCGCGGTTGAACGATCGGACCGCCGCCACCTCATCCATGATCTCTGACTCCAGTCAGAGATCATCTCAGGCGGCGGCGGGCTCCGCAACCGCCGGCACGGACCCGGTGAGGGCCCGCGCGGGCAGCAAGGCCGCAGCGATCAGCGCCCCGGCGATCGCGATCCCGGCGCCGATCGACGCCGTCGCGAGATCACGAGCCCCGTGAGGAGGGCTCGCCGGCGCCCGAAGCGATCGCCCAGGGTGCCGGCGGTGAGCAGCAGGCCCGCGAAGACGAGCGTCTCCGCGGGCATCGTCGTCACGCTGCGGCGAGGCCCTCGTCCACGCCCTCCCAGAAGGCCTGCTGGACCTCCGGGCCCTCGACGCGGAAGTCGGAGGCCTGGCTGGTGAGGTCGTCGACGGCGACGTGGAGCTCGGCGTGGTAGAGGTCGGCGTCCCACTCGTCGTCGCTGGTGTGGGTGCCGACGAACCCGTCGACGGCGCGCGAGAGCGCGTCCGCCTGGTCGTCGATCTGGTCGGCGACGGCGTCGCCGGCGTGCTCGCGCGTGTCGCTCACGGCCACGCGGATGTCGGTGAGGGCGGCGTCGGCCTCCTCGTAGGTCTGCGCGTCATAGAGCGCGCTGACCGCCTGGCCGACCTGCTCGCCGTCCTCGCGCGCCTTGTCGGCCGCGGAGGCCGGCCAGGCGACGATCGCCGCGGTCAGGCCCTCGAACGCGCCGGCGAGCGTCTTGCTGAGCCGGCCGCGCACGGTGATCTCGTAATGGGTGGTGGTCTGCATGGCGCGACAGCTTCCGCGTCACCCGTATGACGCGTCATCGCACGATGCGTGTGAAGGTCAGCCGCGCCGCGCCGGCGCCAGCAGCCCGAGGGCGCGCGCGCACTGCACCGCCTCGGCGCGCGCGTGCGCGTCGAGCTTGCGCATGTGGGTCTTCACGGTGTGGACCGACAGGTACAGCTCGCCGCCGATCTCGGCGGCCGAGAGGTTGGTCGGCAGGAAGCGCAGCACGGCGAGCTCGCGCTCGCTTAGCGGCTCGCTGAGCTCGCCGGCGGGGCGGGCGGGCTCGATGCCCGCGAGGTGGCCGAGCAGCGCCTTCAGGTGCGCGGCGTGCGCCGTGCGGTGCGGCGGGTGCGCGCCCAGCAGCTCGCGCGCGCCCGGGACCGTGAGCACGATCCATACGCGTCCCTGCGGCTCGGCGAGCGCGAGCGCGCGCTCGACGCTGCGCTCGGCCGCCTCGGGCTCCCCGAGCTTCGTGCGCGCGAGGCCGTCGAGCAGCAGGCCCTCGATCTCCTGGTTGACGTGGAACGCGTAGGCCGTCCCCGCGAGGACGGGCGCGACGGCGGCGGCGGCGCCCTGAGGGTCGCCGGCGGCGAGGCGGACGTGCGCCTCGAGGTTGCGCCACAGGGCTCCGTCGATCCCGGCGGCGCGGGCCTGCTCGAGCGCCGCGCGCGCCGGCTCGGGATCGCCGAGCCGGAGCTGCATCCGCAGCTGCCACTGGCGCTCGACGATGGCGAGGAAGTGCGGCGCGAGCAGCTCCTCGGCCAGCCGCTCGCCCTCGCGGAACGCGGCCAGGGCCTCGGGGAACCGGCGCCGGCAGATCTCCAGCATCCCCTGGGCGTGGCGCAGGCCGACGCTCCCGGCCGGCTCCGGGCCGTCGGCCAGGATCGGCTCCGACCGCTCCAGCCACCGCTCGCCCTCGGCGAGCCGCCCGCGATCGATCAGCACGGAGCCGAGGTTCATGTACGCCACGCCGACGATCGGGTGCGTCGATCAGCCCACCCGGTCCGCGGTCGCGACCGCCTGCCGGAACTCCTCCTCGGCCAGGTCGGGGCGGTTCGTCATGGTCGCCACCACTCCGAGCCCCGTGAGGCAGCCGATCTCCACGTACGGGCTGCCGATCCGCCGGCCGAGCGCCAGCGCCCGCTCCAGGTGGGGCTCGGAGTCCGCGAGGCGCAGCGTCCAGCCCTCGGCGATGCCGAGGTTCATCAGCGCCAGCGCCTCCAGCTCCGCGTCGGCCGCGTCGGCGTACATGATCGTGCCGTCGACGGCCGCCTCCAGATCGCCGAGCCGCCGCGCGCGCAAGCAGGTGAACGGTGGCCAGCGCAGTCTCGGCCCGCCCCCGGCGCGGCGCGGGACCGGCGCCGAGCGTGCGCTGCGCGGCCGCGAGCAGCGCGTCGGCCTCCGTCCAGCGCGAGACGGTCAGCTCCAGGCGTCCGAGGCCCTCGCGCGGCCGCTGCAGGAGCTCCTCATGGCCGCCGGGCGCGGGCGCGAGCGTGGCGAGCGGATCGTCGGGCGCGACCGCCCCCGAGCGGCGCAGCGCGTCCGCGACCATCCCCCAGAAGCGCGTCGCGTCGGACTCGCCGCGCTCCACGGCGACCCACGCCACCGCGCCGGGCGGCTCCGCGCCCCGCAGCCATGACGACAGCAGCATCGTCTTGCCGCTCCCGGCCGGGGCGGACAGCAGGGTGACGGGGGCGCCGCGATCGAGGAGCGCGAACAGGCGCGGGCGCTCCACGAGGCCCGCCGGTACGGCTGGAGCGTGAATGGCCGGCGTCACCCTACGCCGGGGCCGGACGGCGTGGCAACCTCCGGGCGTGCTCCGGCTCGGCGCGTGCCTGTCGCTGACCGGCCGCTTCGCCCGCTTCGGCCGGCAGGCGGCGAGCGGGCTCGAGGCGTGGCGGCGCCTCGCCGGCGAGGGCGTCGAGCTGCGCGTGGAGGACGACGGCAGCGACCCCGGCCGGCTCGTCCGCGGCCTGACCGGCCTGCGCTGCGACCTGCTGCTCGGGCCGTACTCGACGGGGCTGATGCGCGCGGCCGCCGAGGCGATCGACGGCGTGCTCTGGAACCACGGGGGCGCCGGCGACGACGTGCAGGCACTGCGTCCCGGGCGGATCGTGTCCGTGCTGTCGCCGGCGAGCCGCTACGCCGAGCCGTTCCTGTTGGTGCGCGACGGGGCGCCGCTGTGGGTCGCCTACGGTCCCGGCGAGTTCGGCCGCCAGGTCGCGGCGGGGGCCGGCGGGGAGCTGCACGACTCGTTCGAGGACGCGCCCGCGGTCTGGGATCTCCTCTGCGCCGGCCGCTTCGAGGACGACGTGGCGCTCGTGGAGGCGGCGCGGGCGGCGCCGCGCCCGCCGCGGGCGCTGTGCTCGATCGCCGCCGGGGTGCGCGACTTCGCCTCCGCGGTCGCCGACCCGGACGGTGTGTTCGGGATCGCCCAGTGGTTCCCCGGCGCCGGCGGTCGGCCCGAGGTCGGGCCGACGGAGGCGGAGCTCGTCGCCGCCTACGGGCGCGCGCCGGACTACCCGGCGGTCCAGGCGGCGGCCGCGGCGGCGCTCGCGGTCCACTGCGCCCGGGTGGCCGGGAGCGTAGAGCCGCGAGCGCTGTGGGCGGCGGCCGCCGGCCTGGATACGACGACCCTGTTCGGCCGGTTCGGGATCGATCCCGTGACCGGCGCGCAGGTGCGCCACGAGACGGTGCTGGTGCGGTGGCGCGGGGGCTCGCTCGGCCGCGTGCCGGGCCCGTTGCATTGAAGGGGAGCCGGAGGGCCTCGCGGCCCCGGCGAACAGCTTGCAGGTGAGGGGAGCCCGGATCGGCTCGCCGGGAATCGATCATCGCCGCGCGGGGTGTGCGCCGCTTTACTTCGACAGGATCGAAGTTAAGCGACGCACATCCCGGGAGGGCCGATCGCATGTGATCGATCGCGCACGTAAGAACGCCTCGGACAAGGCCGGCCGACCTGGGCCGACCACGCGACTGGCTCACCCCTCCTCACCTGCCTGCCGTTCGCCTGCCCCGCCTAGCGCCGGAGCGCTTGCCCGCCATTCGCCGGGGCCGGCTAAGCGAGCTGGCCCGGCGAACCTGAAACGGTTCGCCGGGCGGCTCGGGGTGGCTACTTGACCTTCACCGCGGCCGGCTTGCCGGCCTTGGCGTCGAGGCCGATCGCCTGCACCGTCACGCGCTGCGCCGTGCGGCCCTGCTCGCCGCGCAGGACGAGCTTGGAGCGCTTGACGACCTTCATGGCGCGGCGGCCGTTGGCCTGGGCGACGAACACGCGGTACTTCACCGCGCCCGCCTGCTTGCGCCACGACACGGTGGTCTTGCCGCCGCGGCGCACCGCCTTCAGCGCGCCGACCTTCGTCGCGTGCGGGGCGGCCGGGGCCGTGTAGGTCGCGACCTGCTCACGCGACAGCGGCCGGCCGTCCTGCTCGACCAGCGCGACGATGTGGCGCTGGCGCTGGAGGGCGAGGTACGGGGTGAACCGGACGCTGCCCTTGGCGGCCGTGGTGCGCTTGAGCACGCGCGGGGGCGCGCCCGGGCCGGCCTCCATGAACGTGACGCGGCGGCCGGCGAGGTCGCCGAGCTGCCAGCGCAGCTCGGCGTGGTTGCCGAGGCGCACCACGTTCGCGTTCACCTTCAGGGCCGGCAGCTGCCCGGCCGTCTGGACACCCGTGACGGGCACCGAGCCCGGCGCCGTCTCGTACGTCCACCCGGCGCCCGGCTTCGCGAGCTTGACGTCGGTGTAGTCGTGCTCCTCGTCGCGGATCGCGACGTACTTGCCCGGCTCCATCGCGCCACCCTTGCCGGCCGCCGGCGTGGTGATCGTGCGCCCGCCGGGCCCGTGGAGGACCACCTGCGGCGCACCGCCCCGGCCCTGGAAGCGGACGACGGCGAGGTCGTCACCAGGCAGGGTCAGCGGGCGGGCGCCGGCCGCCGCGGCGGTCGCCGCCTGGCCGCCGATGGTGCTGCGCAGCTGCTTCATGTCGCACCAGTGGATCAGCGCGAACGAGCCGCCCCACTGCTTGTACGCGCCGATGTCACCGAGGCCCGTGACGTGGCCGCAGGCGCCCACGCCGCGGGTGCCGAGGAGCGCGTGCCCGCTCGCGACGTCGATGTCGAACACCGTCAGCTCGGCGTCGCCGCTGATCTCGAAGTCGCGGTCATACAGCATGCCGCGGACGGTGCCCATGGCCTTGAACACGGTGATGTTCCCGGAGTGGATGTCGATGCCGAGCGACGTCTCGACCTCGAACCACGGCCGCTGGCTGAAGTACCAGGTCGCGGAGATGGTGCGGAGCGGGATGTCGAACACGGTCGCGCTGCCGGACAGTCGGATGTAGCCCGGGTAGGCGATCGCGGTGGTGGCGCCGTTGGGGAGCTGGCGGGTCTCGTGGCCCTCGCCGGCCTCGACGTCGAACGAGCCGGTGATGCCGAGGATGCCCACGCCGCCGACGCGCGGCCCGGCGCTGAGGCCGATGGTGCCGCCGAGATGGACGGGGGTCACGCCGACGCGGACGCCGACGCGCTGCAGGAACACGCCGTAGGCGAGGTGCTGGTTGAGGCCGTTCACGTCGCCGGCGAACGAGATGAGCCGCCCGTTCTGGACGATCACGGAGGCGCCGACCTGCATGCGCGAGGCCGTCGGCAGGGTGACGGACGCGCCGCCCTCCCACCGCTGGTCCGTGCGGTCATAGAGGAAATGCAGGTCGCCGATCTCGAAGCTCCCCATCGGGAGCGCGCCGATGTCGAGCCGCAGCCGGTCGAACGCGAGGTCGCCGCCCGGGTTGACCTTCACGGCCGCGTCGCCCGTGATCTCCTCGATGCGCCAGGCACGCGGCAGCCCCACGAGCAGGCCGAGCCGGCTCGATCCGTCGGCGCTCGGGGTCCACGAGAGCTGGCCCGCGAGCGGAAAGCTGAACAGGTCGACCGAGCGGTCGGCGCCGACCGACATCAGCGGCGCGGTCCCGCTCCACTGCACGCCGGTCCGGTTGATCGCGCCGGTGTGCATGTGGGGGAGGTTCGAGACGCTCATGGCGTACTCGCCGGTCGTGCCGAACGCGCGGCCGGGCCGGTCGATGTACAGGCGGTTCGCGGCGTTCAGATAGCTCTGCAGCGGGCTGGAGGTCGCGAACCGGTACTGGTTGGCGGAATGCGCCGAGCCGGCGGGCGAGAACAGCACACCGTTGACTCGCACCTCGCCGTCGGCCACATAGCGGCCGGTGTTGCCGTCCGCCTGGAAGCAGCCGACAGCGACGACGCGCTCGGCGGTGACCGTCTGATACGTGGCGGGCGCGGTGCAGTGCGGCTCGTCGGCCGTCCGCAGCGTCCGGACGGCGCCGAGGAACTGCTGGCCCTCGCGGGAGACGACGAGCCGGTAGCTGTAGTCGGTGTTGGGCGTCAGCCCGGTGAGCGCAGCCGAGAGGGGGTAGGGGTTGGCGTCCGCCGGCAGCGTCTGCGCCGGCGTCGTCTGGTTGAGCGCGCCGTTCGCGCCCCACTGGAAGTACGCGGACGAGCTGTGAGCCGTGTTCCCCGTGGTGCCGGGCACCGCGGTGCCGTTCAGCGTCGCGGCGCGCGACGTGACGCCGCTCTCCTGCTCGGTCGTGGCCGCTGGGTTGCGGAGCGCGGTCGACGTGCCGGGGGTGCGGAACGTGATCGTCTGCGCGGCCGGGTCGTTCGAGAACGTGTCATTGGCGACGTGCGCGGTGACCCGGTAGTCGGTCGCGGGCAGGAGGCCGTTGACCGGCCATTCCGCGGTCCGCGGCGAGTTCGCCTCGGCTTCGCTCTCGGGGACGTCCTGCTGATGCGGGGTCTCGATCTCGCCGTTGGCGCACTCCGACACCCGGCAGTAGCTGAACCAGAACTCCCCTTGGCGCTCGTGGTAGACGACCGAGGCGCTGAACTTCGCCGACGTGGTCCTGACGTCCTGCACCGCGAAGCTCCTGATCTCCGGTCGCGTGTGCGTCTGTGCATGCGCCGGTGTGCTGGTAAGGCCCAGCAGTGCCACAAGGACACCACCGAGCCACGCCTTGCGTGACATGTGTACTTCCTCCTGTTGTTGGGCTCCCGGACCTGCCTGCCGCGGCGAAGGATGCGGCCCGCGCCTTGGGCCGTTCTTGGCGTTCTTGGCGCGATCTTGGGGCCCGGTTGGGCTTCAGGAGGTTCTGATGGCGTCCACTTTTAGGGGAATCACGTGGCTACGGCCTTCTCGGCGTCGATCCACGGCTCTTCGGCCCACTGAACGCCTATTCAGATGTGAGCCATGTCACACATCGTCTCTGGGCCGATAAGCAACGTCGTGGCGCGGAAAGACGGATGAACGGCCGCTCAGCGGCTGCCAGGCCCAGGTCAGGACCGATCGGCGGGAGCGCGGCCGAGCACCGCGATGATCGCTGCCGCCGCCAGGAGCACGCTCTCGGCGATCGCTCCGCCGAACGCGTAGAGCCCGCCGATCTCGAGCTCGAAGACGCCCAGCGGGATGTTCGTCCACCAGGGCGCACGACGCGGAGTAGCCTCGGCGGCATGAGGCGGCTCGCGGCGATCGGGCTGGCCACGGCGGCGCTCGCGGGGTGCGGAGAGGCCGACAGCGCCGCGCGGGCCGGCTGGGTCTCGCTGCGGCCCGCGACGCTGGCGCGCACGGAGGTCGCCGCCGCGCGGATCGGCGGCGCTATCTACGTGGCGGGCGGCTTCGTGCCCGGCGGGGCGACAAGCGCCGCGGTGGAGCGCTACGACATCGCGCGCAACCGCTGGCGGCGCGTGCGCCGGATGCCCGTCGCGCTCAACCACGCGGCGGCCGCGGTCTATCGCGGCGGCCTGTACGTGATCGGCGGCTATGCCGGCGACCCGGCGACGCGGACGTTCATGCGCTACGACCCGGAGACGGACCGCTGGAGGCGGCTGCGCGACATGCCCACCGCGCGCGCCGCGCTGACCGCGGGCGTGATCGGCGACCGCCTGTACGCGGCCGGGGGCGCGGCCGGCGGCCGCGCGATGCGGACGCTCGAGATCTACGACTTCCGCGCCCGGCGCTGGAGCCGCGGCCCCGGGCTGCGGGTCGCGCGCGAGCACCTCGCCGGCGCCGTCTCGGGGGGCGCGTTCTACGTGCTGGCCGGGCGCGCCGCGGGCGCGGGGAACTTCACCGTCGCCGAGCGCTACGTCCCGCGCCGCGGGCGCTGGGAGCGGCTGCCGGACCTCGCCAAGGCGCGCGGCGGGATTGCCGCCGCGGCGCTCTCGGACGGTCGCATCGTGGTCGCCGGCGGTGAGGAGGGGGCGGGGACGATCCGCGAGGTCGAGCTCTACGAGCCCGCCCGCCGCCGATGGTCGCGCCTGCCCGACATGCCCGCGCCGCGCCACGGGCTGGGAGTGGTGGCCGCCGGCCGCCGCGTGTACACGATCGAGGGCGGCCCCAGGCCCGGCTTCGCGTTCTCGCGCGCGATCGAGGCTCTGGACGTGCCTTAGGCACTGGCGCGCGATCGTCGGACGTGCCTCTGGCGGCCAGGTCGCCGGCGCGCGATCGGTACGCGTGCCTCAGGCGGCCAGGTCGGGCTCGTCGTCGCCGCGCGGGCGGTGGACGACCATCACCGGCACCGGCGAGTCGTGCATGACGCGGTTGGAGACGCTGCCCAGCAGGGCTGCGGTGACGCGCCCGCGCCCGCGCGATCCCAGCACGATCAGGTCGTGGGAGCCCTCACGCGCGGCGCGCAGGATCTCGCGCGCCGGGTCGCCGTCGAGCAGGCGCGTGGTCAGCGGGAGGTCGTCGGGCACGCGGTCGGCGGCCGCGCGCAGGCGGCGGTCGAGGTCGGCCTGCTGGGCGGCGTGCGTCTGCACGGCGCCGCCCGGCGCCTGCCACGCGAACGGCGGCGGCGGCGGGACGACCGCGACCAGCGCCAGGCGCGCGCGGAACACCTGCGCGAGGCCGACGGCATGCTCGAGCGCGAGCTCGGCGTCGGGCGAGCCGTCGTAGGCGATCAGCACGTGGCGGTAGCGCAGCACCGCGCGCATCCTCGCATCGCCGGCGCTCGCCGGTACAGCCCGCCCCCGTTCGGTGCGCGTCCGCAGGAGCGCGTCGCGTACTAGGGTGGCGCCCTGATGGACGACGTGATGCTCGCCCGCCTCGCCGGCCTGGCCGTCGAGTTCGGGGCCAACGTGCAGCCGGGTCAGATCGTCTCAATCTCGGGCGCGCCCGGCAAGGAGTACCTCGTCCGCGCGGTCGCCGAGCAGGCCTACCGCCGCGGCGCGCGGTTCGTCGACGTGAGCTGGTTCGACCCATGGGTCAAGCGCGCCCGGATCGCCCACGCGGCCGAGGACACACTCGACTTCGTGCCGCCCTGGTACGGCGAGCGCATGCTCGCGATCGGCCGCGAGCGCGGGGCGTCGATCGCGCTTTCGGGCCCGGTCGCCCCCGGGCTGCTCGACGACCTCGACCCGGCGCGCGCCGGGCGCGACCGGCTGCCGACGATCAAGGAGAGCGGCGAGGTCGTCAACCGGCGCGAGGTCAACTGGACGATCGTGCCGTGCCCGACGACGGCGTGGGCGCGGCTCGTGCACCCCGACCTCGACGATGACGCCGCGCTCCAGCGGCTCGAGGAGCAGCTCGTGCACGTCCTGCGGCTCGACGAGCCGGACCCGGTCGCCGCCTGGGTGCGCCGCGCCGACACGCTCGTGAGCGTGGCCGCCCGCCTCACCGAGCGCGCGTTCGACGCGCTGCACCTCGCCGGCCCCGGCACCGACATGACCATCGGCCTGCTGCCGGGCGTGACCTGGATGGCGGCGCGCTTCGAGACCGCCGAGGGCATCCCGCACATGCCGAACCTGCCCACCGAGGAGGTGTTCTCCTCGCCCGACCCGGAGCGCGTCGACGGCCACGTGACCTCCACCAAGCCGCTCGTGCTGGTCGACGGCACCGTCGTGCGCGATCTGCGGGTGCGCTTCGAGGGCGGGCGGGCGGTCGAGCTCGAGGCGTCCAGCGCGCAGGAGACGATGCGCACCATCATCGCCCGCGACCCGGGCGCGGCGCGGCTCGGGGAGATCGCGCTGGTCGACGCCGAGGGGCGCATCGGCGCGCTCGACACCGTCTTCTACGACACGCTCCTCGACGAGAACGCCGCGTCGCACACCGCGCTCGGGCGCGCGTTCGAGTTCCTCGCCTCCGACCCCGCGGCGATCCAGCGCATGAACCAGAGCGACATCCACATCGACTTCATGATCGGCTCGCCCGAGCTGACGGTCACAGGGATCACCGCCGGCGGCGAGCGCGTGCCCATCCTCGTCAACGGGAGCTGGCGGATCTGAGCTAGCCTGTCCGCCCGATTCCCGGGAGAGGTGCCGGAGCGGTTGAACGGGCACGACTGGAAATCGTGTGACGGGGGTCGACCTCGTCCGAGGGTTCGAATCCCTCCCTCTCCGCTGGCGCCGCAGAGCCAAATCTGGACCCCCGGAATCGACGTTTCAGGACGGATTCGTAATGAGCACCGACGGGCGCTCCGAACAGAGCCGACACGGACCGGTGGCCGAGATCGACATTTCGTTCGCCCGCCACGGCGCATTCGGTGGCGGCAACCGTTGGGGACTCCTCGGAACGTTCATCGCGATGCAGATCGAGCGTGTCCTGGGAGCCGCACGTACATCCGCGCCATGAGGCGTATCTCGTCTGAGCCCTGCGCGACGGTCGAGTAAGAGTTCCGAGCTGCTCATGGGCGCCTTCCGGCGGCTCCTAGCCAAGGATCACCGGTCAGCCCGCCGGGTACAGCGGCTCATCGTCATCGACGGGCCAGTCGATGAAGTCCGCGTAGTCCCGGCCTGCGACGTAGAGCTCATCGACAAGCACCGAGCCTTCACGGTCGACAAGCGGAACATGCGCATGTCGCGCCAGTCCTGGGACTACCCTCCTGGACCGATCGCGACGCTCATCGAGCGGCCAGACTGGCGCTCTCGCATCCAGGCGGAAGCGATAGCGCGGCCGGCGGCAGGTCGGCCGTGATCGCGGCTGCTCAGATGCATGGAAAGCAGAAGCGAAAATGCGGACGTCTTCGGTGGACTCCGCGTTCTCGCTCGGGTTCAGCTTTGGTCGGTCGTCCGCGCGGACTCGGCGAGGTCGACCGTGGCTGCCCAGCTCCCGAGCAGGTTCAGCGCCTCCTCGGAATGAGAGCCTGGTTCGGCGGCGTAGGTGAAGAGGGTCAGCCCGTGGTCGGCGGCGACGTCCAGGCGGTTGAAGCTGAGGCTGAGCTCGCCGACGACGGGGTGGTGGAAGTGCTTGACCGCGGTGGCGTGGAAGCGCACGTTGTGTGCAGCCCAGTGGGTGCGGAACGCCTCGCTCTGCGTCGCGAGCTCGCCGACGAGATCTGAGAGGTCGCGGTCGTACGGGTCGCGGCCGGCCGCCGACCGCAGGATCGCGGCGGTCTCGCGGGCGGCGCGGTCCCAGTCGGCGTAGAACGCTTCGGCGCGCGGGTCGAGGAAGACGAACCGTGCGTGGTTCGCCGGCCGCGCAGGTGCGGCGTACAGCTCGGAGAACAGCGCGCGCCCGAGCTCGTTGGTGGCCAGGATGTCGAGGCGGTCATTGCCCACGTACGCGGCGGCGCCAGTGATCGCGTCGAGCGTCCACTGGATCTCCGGCCGGATTCGTGGCTTGGCCTGACGCCTGCGCGGGCGCGCCCCGGCCGGCTGGGCGGCACGGGCGAGGTCGAAGAGGTGGGCGCGCTCGGCGTCATCGAGCTGGAGCGCTCGGGCCAGCGCCTCCAGCACGCTCTCGGAGGCGCCGCTCATCTCTCCGCGTTCCAGGCGGGTGTAGTACTGAATGCTCACGCCGGCCAGGACGGCGACCTCTTCGCGGCGCAGTCCGGGAACGCGACGAGCACCGTAGGTCGGCAACCCGGCCTGCTCGGGCGTGACCCGGGCGCGGCGGGAGGTCAGGAACTCACGGATCTCCTTCTTCGTCTCCAAGAAAGACCAGCGTAGACCCGGTGACGCGCGCTTGGGAGTCCCTGCCAGTAGCTCTCTCAACGGGGACTCCCACCTTCTCCAGATTCGCGCTTTGCTGGACGCCATGACCACCGAGAAGAAGACCTGGCTCATCACCGGCGCCGGCCGCGGAATGGGCGTCGACATCGCCAAGGCCGCGCTAGCCGCCGGCCACAACGTCGTGGCCACCGGCCGCAACCCCGGCGCCGTCGCGCAGGCGGTCGGCGACTGGGACGACCTGCTGGTCGTCAAGCTCGACGTCACCAGCACGCAGGACGCCGAGGCGGCGGTCAAGGCGGCTGTCGACCGCTTCGGCGGCATCGACGTGCTTGTCAACAACGCCGCCAGCTTCTACGCGGGCTTCTTCGAGGAGCTCACGCCTGAGCAGATGGACCGCCAGATCACCACGAGCCTCATCGGCCCGATGAACGTCACCCGCGCCGTCCTGCCGATCATGCGCACGCAGCGCTCCGGGCACGTCGTGACGATCTCGTCGTCCGCGGGCTTCGCCGGCTTCGAGTACGGCACGGCCTACGCCGCGTCGAAGTTCGGCGTCGACGGCTGGATGGAGTCGCTCGCTCCCGAGGTCGAGCCGTTCGGCATCCACACGACGGTCGTCAACCCCGGCTTCTTCCGCACCGAGCTCCTCACCACGGAGTCGACGAACTACGCCACGCCGTCGATCGAGGACTACACCGAGCGCAACGCCGCGCAGCGCGAGTTCTGGGAGAGCATGAACGGCAAGCAGACCGGCGACCCCGCCAAGCTCGCCCAGACGCTCCTGACCATCACCGACCAAGAGCAGCCGCCGTTCCGGTTCATCGCCGGCGCCGACGCGCTCGCGCAGGCAGAGCAGAAGCTCGCCGAACGCCAGCAGCAGATCGACGCCTACCGCGACCTCTCCTCGTCGCTCGCGTTGGACGGGGCCGACACCGCCGCCACCGAGAGCTGAGCACGACATGAAGCACATCTCGCTAGGCGACCTTGACGTCTCGCGCATCGGGCTCGGCACGATGGCGATGTCCGGCTACTACCTCGACCCGAACAGCAGCGACTCCGGGTCGATCCGCACCATCCACCGGGCACTCGACCTGGGCGTCACCCACATCGACACCGCCGAGATCTACGGCCCCTACGCGAACGAGGAACTCGTCGGCCGCGCTCTCAAAGGGCGACGCGACGACGTCGTGGTGGCGACGAAGTTCGGCTTGGTCTCGCACTCCGGCCCCGGGGCCGGAGTGCTCGACAGCAGCCCGGCGAACATCCGGGCCGCCGTCGAGGGCTCCCTGAAGCGGTTGGGTACCGACCGCATCGATCTCTACTACCAGCACCGAGTCGACCCGAACACCCCGATCGAGGACACCGTCGGCGCCCTGTCCGAGCTGGTGGCCCAGGGGAAGATCCTGCACGTCGGCCTGTCCGAGGCCGGGCCCGAAACGATCCGGCGCGCCCACGCCGTGCACCCGATCGCCGCGCTGCAGACCGAGTACTCGCTGTGGACCCGTGACCCGGAGGCCGAGCTGCTGTCGCTGCTGCGCGAGCTGGGCATTGGCTTCGTGCCCTACTCGCCGCTCGGGCACGGCTTCCTCACCGGAACGATCCGCTCCCCCGATGAGCTCGCCGACGAGGACTGGCGCAAGACCAACCCGCGCTTCACCGCAGGCAACTTCGAGACGAACCTCCGCATCGTCGACGAGGTCACGGCCGTCGCTTCCGAGGTCGACGCAACACCGGCGCAGATCGCCCTAGCCTGGCTGCTCGCGCAGGGCGACGACATCGCGCCGATCCCCGGCACCAAGCGGGTCTTCCGCGTCGAAGAGAACACGGCTGCCGACGGCATCGAGCTGAGCGCCGGGCAGATCGAACGGCTCAACAACCTCACCCCGGCCACCGGCGAGCGCCACGACGAGACGAACATGTCCGTCATCGACCGCTGACCACATCATGGGGTGGCGGCGCCGCCTCGGACCGCCGGCGCATGGCCGTCACCCCATTCGAACGAGTACCGGCAATGCCGCGCGACCGTTGCTTCGCGTGGAAAGCGCGAGCCAGCGATTTCGCGCAAGCGAGGCGGCATTCCCAGACGGCGGCTTCGGCGCTTGACCAAGCCGCGAGCTGTCAATCCCGAGTCGGCGAACGTGGAGCGCGACGGCGACGCCCGCGGCCATTGTCCATGACTAGCCCGAGTGGTTCCACAAGGCGTCGGCGAGCTCGTCGCTCGACGGCTGCGAATGGTGGACAGTGCGGTGGGGGAGCTCCGCATAGAGCTGCTCAACCCTGGATGGCTTCGTCTCTGGGTCACGGCGATAGGCCTCTTCGAGGTCGATGCCGCCTGGCGGCCGTCGGAGAAGGTCTCCGACAAAGGACGCGATGTCAGGGACTGTCCGAGCGGTGGTCGCGATGCGCCGAGCCTCGTACAGCCGGGTGACCAACTGGCGGTAGAAGAACAGAGATGCTCCGAGGTCTTCCTCGTCGCGCGCCTGGCGTAGCGGCTTCACGAGCACGTTGATGTCCTCGGCGAGTGCCGTCAGCGAGAAGACCCATTGCGCGGCCGCGTCCCCATCAGGAAACAACTCTCCAATCGTCAGCGCGTAGCGCCTTGCGGCCCTCGGCGATCGCGCGATCGGCCATGCTGCGTCGAAGACGCGCCGTCGGTCAGTGGGCCGCTCGTCCCTCGGCATCGAGGCCGCAGCCTACGCGCGGCCAGCCCGCGCCGGTGTGTGAGCGCCGGCCCCCTTGGCTCTGCTCCTCGTGGTCCACGTCACAGCGTCGCGAAGACGTCGGGAGCGTCTCGGCCAAGTAATGAGCTCTCCGCAGGCACTGTCGCGGTCCACGACAGCGCCCGCGCTCCTCGATCGAAGCGGCCCAGTCCGGGGGCCGCTTCTCGTTTGGTCTCAGGGACGCCTTCGTCCGAGGGTTCGAATCCCTCCCTCTCCGCTAGGACCCGACCGGGTGCCAGGCGGTCTTGAGCTCGGTCAGCGCCTCCAGCCGTGCGAGTGTGTCCTCGCCCGCGGGCCGGGTCACGCGCTTGACGGTCTCGGCGGCGAGCGCGTCGATCGTCTCGGCGCGCTCGGCCTCGCCGGTCGCGTCGACGATCGCGTTGACGTCGCGGTGGCCGCACAGCGGCGCGAGCAGCTCGTCCATGCGGCCGCTCAACAGGTTGAGCACCCCGCCCGGGACGTCGGAGACGCCGGCGATCTCGCCGAGGTCGAGCGGGCGCAGCGGCCAGCGGCGGGACACGGCCACGACGACGGTGTTGCCCGCGGCCAGCGCCGGGGCGACCTCGCGGATCAACCCGAGCACGTCGGGCTCGTCGGGAGCGAGCACGGCCACGACTCCGGTCGGCTCCGGGACCGAGAAGCTCAGGTACGGCGCCGCGACCGGGTTGATCCCGCCCATCACGGCCGCGAGCTTGTCCGTCCAGCCGGCGTAGTGCACGAGCGTGTCGACGGCCGCGCCGAGCTCTTGGCGCGCGGCGGCGAGCGCGACGTCCTGCTGGGCGACCGCGGCGCGGGCGAGCTCGTCGCTGCGGGACTCGAGCGCCTCGGCGAAGCGGTACAGCACCTGGCCCCGGTTGTAGGCGGTCCGCGCCGCCCAGCCGGCCTGCGCGCCGCGGGCGGCCTTGACCGCGTCGCGGACGTCCTTGCGCGAGGAGCGCGGCACGTTGGCCACGTGGCCGCCGGCGTGATCGGTCGTCGGGTCGCTGCGGCCGGACTCCGAGCGCACGAACGCGCCTCCCAGGTAGAGCTTGTAGGTCTTCGCGACCAGCGAGCGGCGGCTCATGCCAGCCTCACGTACGGCAGCAGGCCGGCCGGCCCGCCCTCGCGGCCGAATCCGCTCTCCTTGTAGCCGCCGAACGCGGCCGTCGGGTCGAAGCGGTTGTAGGTGTTCTGCCACACGACGCCGGCGCGCAGGGCGCCGGCCACCTGGAAGGCCTTGGAGCCGTTGTCGGTCCAGACGCCGGCGGCCAGGCCGTAGGCCGAGTTGTTCGCGCGCTCGATCGCCTCCTTCGGCGTGCGGAACGTCGTGACCGAGACGACCGGCCCGAAGATCTCCTCCACCGCGATCCGGTTGGCGGGCGCGACATCGAGGAACAGCGTGGGCGGGAACCAGTAGCCGGTCTCCGGCAGCGCGCACGCGATCGATCGCCGAGTGGCGCCCTCGCTCTCGCCCTCGCGCACCAGCTCCTCGATCCGCGCGAGTTGCGCGGCGCTGTTGATGGCGCCGACGTCGGTGTTCTTGTCCAGCGGGTCGCCGACGCGCAGGCGCTCCATCCGCGCCCACAGCTTCCGGGTGACCTCCTCGGCGACGCTCTCCTGCAGCAGCAGTCGCGAACCCGCGCAGCAGACGTGGCCCTGGTTGAAGAAGATGCCCTCGATGATGCCCTCGACGGCCTGGTCGAGCGCGGCGTCCTCGAAGATGATGTTGGCCGACTTGCCGCCGAGCTCGAGCGTCAGGCCCGTAGCGCGGCCGGCCAGCGCGCGCTGGATCTCCTTGCCGACGGCCGTCGACCCGGTGAAGGCGACCTTGTCGACGTCGGAGCGCACGAGCGCGGCGCCCGCGCTGCCGTCGCCGGTGACGATGTTGACCACGCCGGCGGGCAGCTCGGCCTCCTGGCAGATCTCCGCCAGCAACAGCGCGGTCAGCGGCGTCGTCTCGGCCGGCTTCAACACGGCCGTGTTCCCGCACGCGAGCGCCGGCGCGAGCTTCCAGGCCGCCATCAGCAGCGGGAAGTTCCACGGCACGACCTGGCCGACGACGCCGCGCGGGGCGAACGCGCGCCCGCCCATGGCATACGACAGCTTGTCCGCCCAGCCGGCGTAGGAGAAGAAATGCGCGGCGGCGAGCGGGATGTCCACGTCGCGCGACTCGCGGATCGGCTTGCCGCCGTCGAGCGACTCGACGACCGCGAGCTCGCGCGCGTGCTCCTGGATCAGGCGGGCGATGCGAAACAGGTACTTGCCGCGCTCGAGCGGCGCCAGCGCCTGCCAGCCCGGCGCGGCGGCGCGGGCGGCCGCGACGGCGCGGGCGACGTCCTTGGGTCCTGCGAACGCGACCTCGGCGAGCGGCTCTTCGCTCGCCGGGTTGATCGACGGCTCGCGCGTGCCGTCTTTGGGCGCGCTGAACTCGCCGCCGATGAACAGGTCGTACCGCGGCTTCAGCGAGGCCGCGTCGCGCGATTCGGGCGCGGGCGCGTAGTCCCACTTGAGCGCCGTCCGCGGCTCGGTGGCTGCGGTCATCGTCACTCCTTCGAGAAGTCCTCGGCGCGCCCGTAGTGGCCGCCGTCGAGCTTGGCGTACTGCATCAGCAGGTCGTTGAGCAGCGACGAGGCGCCGATCCGGAAGCGCTCCGGCGTCAGCCAGTCGTCGCCCAGCGTCTCCTTCACGAGCACGAGCATGTGCAGCGCCTGCTTGGTCGTGCTCACCCCGCCGGCGGCCTTGACCCCGACGACCCGCCCGGTGCGGAAGAAGTGGTCGCGCACGGTCTCCAGCATCACGAGCACGACGCCCGGCGTGGCTCCCGAGGCGGCCTTGCCGGTCGAGGTCTTGATGACGTCGGCGCCGGCGTCGATCGCGAGCTGCGACGCGTGGCGCACGTGCGCGTAGGTCGGCAGCTCCGCAGTCTCGAGGATCACCTTGAGGTGCGCGTCGCCGCACGCCTCCTTGACGGCCTCGATCTCGCGCGCGACGCGCGCGTCGTCGCCCGCCAGGTAGGCCTCGCGCGAGATCACCATGTCGATCTCGGTCGCGCCGGCGGCGACCGCGTCGCGCGTCTCCTCGACCTTGACGGCGAGCGAGGTCTGGCCGGCCGGGAACCCGGTCGACACGGACGCGACGGCCACGCCCGTCCCCCGCAGCGCATCGCGGGCGACCGGCACGAGCGCCGGATATACGCAGACGGCGGCGACGGAGGGGATCTCAGGCCGCGTGGAGTCCGGGACGACCGCCTTGGCGCACAGGTGGCGGACCTTGCCGGGGGTGTCCGAGCCCTCGAGGGTCGTGAGGTCGATCATCGACGTGGCCATGAGGATCCCCAGGCGCTTGGCCGAAGTCTTGATCGAGCGTCGCCCGAGCGTCGCGGCGCGCTCTTCGACCCCGACGCGGCTGACGGGGATGAGGGTTCGGCTCATCGGTCCAGTGTCGCATGCGCGCCCAGGTACGCTGCGCGGCGGTGGCCAAGGGCGAGTACACGATGCTCGAGGTGGCGGGGCGCGAGGTCCGCCTGTCCAATCCGGCGAAGGTCTACTTTCCGAAGCCGGGCTGGACGAAGCTCGACGTCGCGCGCTACTACGTCGATGTCGCCGAGGCGGTGCTGATCCACCTGCGCGAGCGCCCGACGGTGATGAAGCGCTTCGTGAACGGGATCATGGAGGAGCCGATCTGGCAGAAGCGCGTGCCCCAGAACGTGCCCGACTGGCTGCAGACGGCGACCGTGTCGTTCCCGTCCGGCCGGACCGCCGAGGAGCTCGTCGCCAACGACGAGGCGCATCTCGTGTGGGCCGTCAACCTCGGCGTGATCGACTTCAACCCACATCCCGCGCGGCGCGAGGACCTCGATCACCCGGACGAGCTGCGCGTCGACCTCGACCCCACGCCGGGCATCGGCTGGGACGACGTCCGCCGCACCGCGCTCGTCGCCAATGAGGTGCTGACGGAGCACGGGCTGACCGGCTACCCGAAGACGTCGGGGTCCAAGGGCATCCACCTCAACGTGCGGATCGAGCCGCGGTGGGACTTCCTCGAGGTGCGCCGGGCCGCGCTCGCGCTGGCGCGCGAGGTCGAGCGCCGCGCCGGGGACCTGGCGACGACGAAGTGGTGGAAGGAGGAGCGCCACGGCGTGTTCCTCGACTACAACCAGAACGCCCGCGACCGCACGGTGGCGTCCTGCTACTCGGTGCGCCCGACCCCCGACGCGCGCGTCTCGTGCGCCCTGCGCTGGGACGAGGTGCCGGACGTCGAGCCCGGCGACCTGCGCATCGACACCGTGCCCGACCGCCTGCGCACGTCCGGCGACCCGGCGGCCGGCATCGACGAGGCGCCGGGATCGCTCGAGCCGCTGCTCGACCTCGCGCGCCGCGACGAGGAGGGCGGCCTCGGCGACGCTCCCTGGCCGCCGCACTTCCCGAAACAGCGGGGCGAGCCCAAGCGCGTCCAGCCGAGCCGCGACCGCGACCGGCCCACCCACCGCGGCCGCGCGGGCGACCCACAGCCCGGCGGCCCGCCGCCCGGCGTGCGGACGGGCGGGCTCCAGCGCGGGTTCGGCTCCAAGCCGCGGACCGGCCAGGGCTACGAGCACGAGTTCGAGGACGACTAGCCGAATCTCAGGAAGTGCGAGCCCCAGGGGTCGAGGGCGACGTAGAGCCCCTCGGCGGAAAGCTCGTCGCCGGCGCGCTCGAAGCGCTGCCCGCCGAGGCGGTCGGACAGCTCCCAGGCGCGTCCCGCCAGGTCGTCCCACGAGAGGCGCACGCGGGCCTGGGCGGGCGCGTCGCTCAGGTTGACGACGACGAGCTCCCGCGGCCAGCACCAGGCCACGAGCCGGCGGTGGGAGTCGTTGTCGGGCCAGCCGGTGCACTCGCACAGCCGCCAGTCGCCATCGCGCAGGCCCGACTCGGCGACCGCCCGCAGAAGGCGCTCGTAGAACGCCCGCAGGTCGTCGTCGGGCGGCTCGTCCGGACCGCGCCCGAGGAAGACCGGGATGTGCGTCCGGCGCCCGTCGAGCTGGCCGTCGTGGTAGAGGCGGGCGCCCTGGAGCGTCGAGATCACCACCGCGGCGGCCCGCGCCTGCGCGGGTCCGAACGTGCTCGCGGCCCGGGGCTCGTCGTGGTTCTCGATGAAGCGGATCAGCCGCTCCTGGTAGGCGGCGCCGGCCTGCAGGTGGCCGCGCACGGACTCGGCGCCCTCGTGGGCCAGCCGGTCGTAGAGGCGCTTGTCGTAGCAGTAGTCGAAGCCCTGCTGCTGCAGCGTCCACTCCATGTCCCAGTACGCCTCGGCCACGAGCACGAGGTCCGGGTGCGCCTGCTTGACGCGGCCGATGACCAGCGGCCAGTAGTCGTCCTGCGGGACCGGGCCGGCGCGCTCCCCCCACGTGCGCGCGAACACCTCGTTGGTCATCAGCATCGCCATGTCGCAGCGCAGCCCGTCGCACTGCCCGCCGACGGCGACGAGCGTGTCGACGACCGCGTCGCGCAGCTCGGGGGAGAACGCGTTGAGCTGCACGACGTCCGGCCACGGCGGGAAGTACGGGTCGCGCCCGCGCGCGACGATCGCGTTCCCGACGCGCAGGAACGCGCCGGGGCTCTGCGCCAGCTCCTCCTCGGAGCCGGACAGGAAGCAGCCGGGGCGCTCCGCGAGCCACGGATGGTCCGGCGCGACGTGGTTCGGGACGTAGTCGAGGATGAGCCCGAGGCCGCGATCCGCGAGCTCGGCGCGGGCCTCCGCCAGCCCGTCCGGACCGCCGAAGCGGTCGTCGACGACGTAGTCGCGCACGCAGTAGGGCGAGCCGATCACGTCCTCCGGGCGCAGGTCCGGCAGCGCGGCCCGGAAGCCGGCGTCGAGCGCCGGGTCGGCCCGCGCGATCGCCAGCCCCGCCGGGCTGCGCCGCCACACCCCCATCAGCCACACCGCGTCGACCGGCAGCGCCGCGAGCGCGTCCCACGCCGCTCCGGGGACCTCGCCGAGCTCGCAGCCCAGCCGCTGGAGCCACACCGCGCTGTTGATCTCGTAGACGCTCGGGCGGGGCGGCAGCCGCATCAGCCCGCGCGCCCGGCCGCGACGCGAACCCCCACGGCGAGCGGGAGCAGCAGGGCGACGGTCCCGGTCCAGCCGGTCTGGTGGCTCGCGCCGATGCCGGCGCCGAGGTCGCCGTGGAAGTACTCGTGGAACAGCAGCAGGTCGTGCCAGTGCGAGTCGGTCTGGAACACCTCGTCGAAGTCCGCCGGCGTGCCGGCGGCCGCCGTCAGCCGGACCCGGATCGAGGCGGTGCCGCCCGCGGGGATCTCCAGCACGTGGTGGACGGCGCACTTCGTGCCCGTGCGGTCGGGACTGACCGCGTCCGCCGCGCCCGCGACGACGAAGTCGTTGACCGCGGCCTTGGGGTGGGCTCCCTCCGTCTCGTTCTCGCAGAACAGCGCCTCCCCGCCGGCGTGCAGGCGCCACTCGCCGAGCTCGGGGTGCGTCGCGCGCACGCCCTCGCCCTCCGCCGCCAGCGCCGGCTTCGCGCCGCCGCCGCCCCACGTGTTGCGGAACCACAGCGTCGGCAGCAGGTGCAGCGTCGCCGCGTCCGGCCCGCAGTTGTGCGCGGTGACGAGCATGAGGATGTCGTCGTGCGCGGCCTTGGCGTACTCGACCACCACGTCGAAGTAGCGGTCCTCGCCGAAGATGCCGGTGTCGAGGAGCTCGCACTCGAGGTCCTGCTTGCCGCGGCGGGCGTTCTCGGCCACGAGGTCCGCGTACGGGAACGCCCGCTGCGGATACTTGTAGAGGCACTTCAGGTACGAGTGCGTCGGCGTGCTGTCGAGGTAGAACCAGTACTCCTTGGCGTCCTCGCCGTGGTTGCCCTCGCCGTTGGAGAGCCCGAACATCCGCTCCTTGAGGATCGGGTCCGCGCCGTTCCACAGGGCGAGCGCCAGGCACAGCCGCTGCCGGTCGTCGCAGATCCCCGCGATGCCGTCCTCGCCCCAGCGATAGGCGCGCGACCGCGCCTGGTCGTGCGTGAAGGAGCTCCAGGCGTCCCCGCCCTCGCTGTAGTCCTCGCGGACCGTGCCCCACTGGCGCTCGGAGAGGTACGGGCCCCACGCCTTCCACGGGACGGCGCCGGTCCGCGCCTCTTCGAGCCGCACGTGCTCGGGCGTCTTCGTCACCGCGCCAGCCTATGCCGGGCGCGGCGTGTGTGCCTCATCCCGGCCGGGTGAGATCGCGACTGCGCGCGAGCAGCACCGCGCGCTCGCGGGCGTTGTGCGTGAGCGCCGCAGCCCGCTCGAACTCCGCGCGCGCCTCCTCGGTGCGGCCGAGCTTCTCCAGCAGGTCACCGCGCACGCTCGGCAGCAGGTGGTAGCCGTCCAGCGCGGGCTCGCACCGCAGCGCGTCGACGAGCTCCAGCGCGGCGCCGGGCCCGAACGCCATCCCCACCGCGACCGCGCGGTTGAGCTCGACGACCGGGGACGGGGTGAGCTGGCAGAGCGCGTCGTAGAGCGCGACGATGCTCTCCCAGTCCGTGTCGGCGGCGACGCGGGCGCGCGCGTGGCATGCGGCGATCGCCGCCTGGAGCGTGTACGGCCCGAGCGCGCGGCCGGTGGCGTAGGCGCGCTCGAGCGCGACGAGGCCGCGGCCCACCAGCACCCAGTCCCAGCGCGAGCGGTCCTGGTCGAGCAGCAGGATCGGCTCTCCGGACGGGCCCGTGCGGGCGCGCGAGCGCGACGCGTGCAGCTCCATCAGCGCCATCAGGCCGTGGACCTCGGGCTGCGACGGCAGCAGCTCGGCGAGGATGCGGCCGAGCCGCAGGGCCTCCTCGATGAGCTCGGGGCGCAGCCAGTCATCCCCGGCGGTCGCGGCATAGCCCTCGTTGAAGATCAGGTAGATCGCCTCGAGCACCGAGGCGAGGCGGCCGGGGAGCTCGTCGCGCCCGGGGACCTCGAACGGCACCCGCGCCGCCGACAGCGTCCGCTTGGCGCGGACGATCCGCTGGGCGATCGTCGCCTCCGGGACCAGGTAGGCGCGCGCGATCTCCCGCGTCGTGAGGCCTCCGAGCAGGCGCAGCGTGAGCGCCACGCGGGCGTCGGTCGACAGCAGCGGGTGGCAGGCGGTGAAGATCAGGCGCAGGAGGTCGTCGTCGAACGGGTCGTCGATCGCGGCCGCGAGGTCGTCGCTCTCCGACTCGCCGCGGAGCTCGAGCTCGCGCCCGAGCTCCTGCACCTTGCGCTCGTGCACGCCGGTGCGCCGCAGCCGGTCGATCGCCCGGTGCTTGGCGGTGCCCATGAGCCAGGCGCCCGGGTTGTCCGGGACGCCCGACTCGGGCCACTGCTCGAGCGCGGCGACGAGCGCCTCCTGCGCGAGGTCCTCGGCGAGGCCGACGTCCCGCACGATCCGGGCGAGGCCGGCGATCAGCCGGGCGGACTCGATCCGCCAGACGGCGTCGATCGTGCGGTTGACGTCGGCCCGCGCCATCACTCGCCGGTCTGGGCGCGCAGGCGCTGCTCGCGCTCCTGCAGCTCCGGGGACTCGCCGAGCTCGCCGCTCTCGACGACCGGGCGGATCTCGATCGTGCCGTCCATGGCGCCGTCGGTGTTCGGCACGCGCTTGACCCACTCGATCGCCTCGTCGAGCGACTTCACCTGCCACAGCCAGTAGCCGGCGATCAGCTCCTTGGTCTCGGCGAACGGCCCGTCGATCACCTTGCGCTCGCTGCCCGAGAACTGCACGCGGGCGCCCGCGGAGCTCGGGTGCAGCCCCTCGCCCGCGAGCATCACGCCGGCCTTCACCAGCTTCTCGTTGAACTCGAGCATCTCGGTGAGCGCCTCCTGGCTCGGCATCGCACCGGCCTCGCTCTCCTCGGTCGCCTTCACCATCACCATGACGCGCATCTGCGTGTCCTCCTTGGGTCGCTTGTCCATGCGTCGAGCGAGCATGGCGAAAATCGACACGCCGGTGACGGGCGCGGTCAGCGGGCGCCGTCATCCGCGGGCGAGCGCGGCGCCCTCGACGAGCGCCCGGAGCTTCGCGAACGCGAGCTCGCGCGGGAGGTACTTCATGCCGCAGTCCGGCGCCGCCTGGAGCCGCTCGGGCGCGATGAACGCGAGGGCGGCCTCGATCCGGCGGGCGACCGTCGCGGCGGTCTCCGCCGCGGGGTCCGAGAGGTCGAGCACGCCGAGGATCACGATCTTGTCCGGCAGCTCGCGCAGGACCGACAGGTCGAGCCTCGGCTGGGCGGACTCGATCGCGATCTGGTCGGCCGCGCACGCGTTCAGCTCGGCCAGGAACGAGTAGCCCGGCGGCTTGTCGTGGACCACGTGGGCGTAGCCGAAGCAGGTGTGCAGGGCGGTCGTCCCCTCGACGCCGTCGAGCGCGCGGCCGATCGCGGCGACGGCGTACTCGCGCGCCTGCTCGGGGCGCGCCTGGAGCCACGGCTCGTCGATCTGGACGACGTCGGCGCCGGCCGCGAACAGGTCGCGGACCTCCTCGTTGACCGCCGCCGCGAGGTCGAGCGCCAGGCTCGCGTGGTCCGGGTAGGCCTCGTTGTGCGCCTGCTGGCTCATCGTGAACGGGCCGGGCAGCGTGATCTTGATCGTGCGGTCGGTGTGGGCGCGCAGGAAGCGCAGGTCGTCGACCTCCACCGGCCGGGTGCGCCGGACCGGCCCGACGACGCGCGGCACGGCGTTGGCGCGGCCGGTGCGGCCGGCGACCATCGCCGGGTTGTCGATGTCCATCCCCTCCAGCGCGGTGGCGAAGCGGTTGGAGTAGCTCTCGCGGCGGATCTCGCCGTCGGTGAGGATGTCCACCCCGGCGCGCTCGAGCTCGCGGATCGTGAGCGCCGTGGCGTCGTCCTGCGCCTGCGCGAGGAAGCGCTCGTCGACGCGCCAGAGCTCCCGCGCGCGCACGCGCGGCGGGAGGCTGCTCAGCAGGCGCTCGCGGTCGATCAGCCAGTCGGGCTGGGGGTAGCTGCCGATGAGCGTCGTCGGGATGAGCGGCAGCGCCGCCCGCTCACGACCCATAGTC
>JBIOTP010000309.1:0-14595 GCA_044865965.1 Solirubrobacteraceae bacterium | reverse complement strand
AGCGCGGCCTGCACCGCCATCGACGTCTCGGGGCCCATGAACATCGCCGTCCCGTCGAGGTAGGAGCGGAACGTCACGCCCTCCTCGGCGATCGACAGGATCGCGCCGGCGCGCTCGCCGGTGGACTGGGGCGCGCGGCCCTTGATCTCGTCGGCCACCGTGCCGTGGCCCATCGAGAAGACCTGGAAGCCGCCCGAGTCGGTGACGATCGGGCGCTCCCAGGCCATGAAGCGGTGCAGCCCGCCCAGCCGCGCGATCAGCTCGTGTCCGGGCGTCAGGAACAGGTGGAACGTGTTCCCGAGCACCATGTCGAAGCCGAGCTCGGCGGCCTCGCGGACCTCGAGCGTCTTGACCACCGCCTTGGAGGCCAGCGGCACGAAGGCCGGCGTGCGGACGTCCCCGTGCGCGAGCCGCAGGGTTCCGGTGCGGGCCCGGGATTGGGAATCCCACCCACCCGCGCGCGCGCGGATCTCGAAGAGGGACATCGGGGCGGCCAGGCTACCCGGCCCCCCCGGAATCCCGTCAGGCGGCGGGCTCGCCCTCGATGGTCTTCTGGGCGTTGCCGACGCCGATGGTGACGCGGCGCGGCTTGCGCTCCTCGGGCTTCGGGATGCTGATCTCCAGCACGCCGCGCTCGAAGCTCGCGGTCACGGCGTCCGCGTCGACGCCCTCGGGAAGGGTGAGCGACCGCGAGAAGGCGCCGAACGCGCGCTCGACGCGGTGGTAGCCCTCCTTCGTGGTCTCCTGCTCCGCCTTGCGCTCACCGGAGACGGTGAGGACCTTGTCCTCGACCTCGATCTTGACGTCGTCCTCGGTGAGGCCGGGGAGATCGGCCCGAAGGACGAAGTGGTCGTCGGTCTCGACGAGATCCATCGCGGGCAGCCAGCGCCGCAGGGCGCGCCCGTTGCCCGGCGCCGGAGCGTCGAACGCGGAGTTGAAGATGCGGTTCATCTCGTTCTGAATAGAAGCCAGCTCACGGAGCGGCTCCCAACGCACGATGGCCATGTGGATACCTCCAGGCTCGGATGGGAACTGCGCTATACGGCAGTATAGAATCTCAGTCGGCCGCTATCAAGTTTTTATTGAGTCAGCTAGACGTAGATTCTGATGCCCCGGGCAGCACCCGGTCCCACCAGCCGGCGAGCACCTTTAGGTCGTCGCTGTCGAAATACCGCAGGAAGCGCTCGCGCACGCCGTCGAGGTGCGTGGGGCGCGCGCGCTCGAGCAGCTCGGCCCCCTTGTCCGTGAGCACGGCGAACGCGCCGCGCCCGTCATCCGTGCAGCGGTCGCGCACCAGCAGCCCCTCGCCCTCGAGCCGGTCGACGAGCCGCGTCATGCCCGAGCGCGAGAGCAGGACGGAGTCGGCCAGCTCGGCCATCCGCCGGCGCCGCCCGGGCGCCGCCTCCAGCGTCAAGAGCACCTCATAGGAGCTGAGCGGCAGGTCGTGGGCGGCGATCAGCTCGGCGTCGAGCGCCTTCACGAGCGCGCTGTGCACGCGCAGGAGCCCGCGCCAGGCGGCCAGCTCCTCGGGCGCGAGCCCGGGCAGGGCACGGTCGCACACGTCCGCCGTCGCCTGCGCCACGGCCCCGTTATCCGCGTCGGTCGCCATGGCCACAGTCTATCGAGGAGTAGTTGTATGAACAACCGTCGCTCGATACAGTTGTGGGGCATGCGCCTCGAGGGCCTTCATCACGTCACCGCGATCACCGCCGAGGCGCAGCAGAACGTGGACTTCTACGTGGAGACGATGGGCCTGCGGATGGTCAAGAAGACCGTCAACTACGACGCGCCCGACGTCTACCACCTCTACTACGGCGACGACCAGGGCACGCCCGGCTCGATCCTGACCTTCTTCGAGTTCCCGGGCGCGCGCCGGGGCCGCCACGGCGCGGGCATGGTCCACACCGTCACCTGGCGCGTGGCAGACGAGGCCGCGCTCGACTTCTGGGCGGCGCGGCTCGAGCACGCCGGCCGTCCGGTGGACCGGCGCACCGGCGCGCTGCAGTCGAGCGACCCCGAGGGCATGGGAATCGAGCTGCTGACCCTCGACGCCGGCGATGCGCCCCTGACCGCCGCGGCGCCGGACATCCCGGCCGAGCACGCGCTGCGGGGCTTCCACGGCGTGCGCGCCTACACGCAGAACCCGGTCCGCTCGGAGGCGCTGCTGAAGGCGCTCACGTTCGAGGCCGCGCCGGGCGGCTACTCGCACCGAGCGGGCGGCGATCTCCGCCACTCGGTCTACGTCTACGACAACCCGCCCGACGACCCCGGGTTCCAGGGCGCCGGCAGCGTCCACCACGTGGCCTGGGCGGCGCACGACGACGACCACGCGCGGTGGCGGACCGCGGCCCAGATGGCGGGCGCGCGGCCGACGCCGATCATCGACCGCACGTACTTCCGCTCGATCTACTTCCGCGAGCCGAGCGGCGTCCTGTTCGAGATCGCGACGCTCTCCCCCGGCTTCGCGGTCGACGAGCCGGCCGAAGCGCTGGGCGAGCGGCTCGTCCTGCCGCCGCGCTACGAGGAGCGCCGCGAGCGGCTCGAGCGCATCCTCACGCCGGTCGCGAACCCGCGCAGCGCGGTCACGGATCCAGCTCGCCCTCGATGAGCGCGAACACCGCGCCCTGCGGATCGCGCAGGATCGCGAAGCGTGCAGCGGCCGCCTGCGTGGGCGGCATCACGGTCATCCCGCCGGCCGCGCCCGCGGTCTCCAGCGCCGGCTCGAGCCGCTCGGCAGCGAAGCAGGCGAGCCAGAACGACGAGCTGTCCGCCGCGGTGATCACCCCGCCGTTCTGATTGCCCCGGTTGCGGATCGCCGCGTACTCGGGCGCGAAGCGCCAGATCTCCCAGCCGAACAGGTCCGTGTAGAACAGCTCGGCGGGCGCCGGGTCGGCCGTTACGAGGTTGTTCCAGCACAGGCACCCGTACTCGTTCACCCGCCGCGCGCCGCCGTCGCGCCGGCCTCCCGCACGGACACGAAGCTCAGCCACTGCGCCCGCTCCGCCTCGTGGACCCCGGCGACGTCGTAGCCGTCCTGGAGGAACCGGTCCGCCCGGCGCTCCCACCCGAACAGCTCCGCGTAGAACGCGGCCGCCGCCTCGCGGTCCGGCATGCCGAGGTCGGGTGGGTGGGTTTCCTATCCCGTCCCCGGGGCGTACGCGGTGCGCTCACCCAAGCAGCGACCGTCCGGTCATCTCCGGCGGCCGCTCGATCCCCAGCAGGGCGAGCGCGGTCGGCGCGACGTCGGCCAGGATGCCCTCGCCGTCGAGGCGCTCGGCGCCCGCGGTGACGATGAACGGCACCGGACTCAAAGAATGCGCGGTGTTGGTTGAGCCGTCGTCGTTGAGCATGTGGTCGGCGTTGCCGTGGTCGGCGGTGACGATGCAGGCGCCGCCGATCGCGTGCACCGCCTCGACCACCTTGCCGAGGCACTCGTCGACGGTCTCCACCGCCTCCACCGCCGCCTCGATCACCCCGGTGTGCCCGACCATGTCCGGGTTGGCGAAGTTGATGATCGCGAACGTCGGCGCCTCCTCGGAGAAATGGCGGACGAAGGCGTCGGCCGCCTCGCGCGCGCTCATCTCGGGCTTGTGGTCGTACGTCGGCACGTCGCGCGGCGACGGCACGAGCTCGCGCACCTCCCCCGGATACGGATGCTCCTCGCCGCCGTTGAAGAAGTACGTCACGTGCGGGTACTTCTCGGTCTCCGCGACGTGCAGCTGGCCCAGCCCGCGGTCGGACAGCAGCTGGGCGAGCGTCACGGCCGGCCGCTGGGGCGGGAAGACGATCGGATAGTCCCAGTCCTCGTCGTACTCGGTCAGCGTCACGAAGCGCTCGACCACGGGCGCGCCGCCGCGGTCGATCTCGCCGAAGCCCTCCTCGGCCAGCGCGCGGCTGATCTGCCGCATCCGGTCGGGCCGGAAGTTGAAGGCCAGGACCGCGTCGCCCTCGCGGATGCGCGCCTCCTCGCCGACCGTGGTCGGCGTGATGAACTCGTCGGTCTCGTCGCGATCGTAAGCCGCGCGCGCGGCCGCCTCGGCGGTGTCGGCGTGGTGCTCGGCGCGCCCGTGCACGAGCAGGTCGTAGGCCTTCTGCGTGCGGTCCCAGCGCCCGTCGCGGTCCATCGCGAAGTAGCGCCCGACGACGCTGCCGATGCGCCCGGCGCCGACCTGCTCGCACCAGCCCTCGACGTCGGCGAGGTAGCCCGCGCCGCCGGTCGGCGACGTGTCGCGCCCGTCCGTGAACGCATGGATCACGAGGTCCTCGACGTCCCACTCCGCCGCGAGCTCGATCAGCGCGCGCAGGTGGCGGTCGGACGAGTGCACGCCGCCGTCCGACACCAGGCCGATCAGGTGCACGCGCGGCGCGTCGCGCATCGCCGCCTGCAGCGTCTCGTTCTCGGCCAGCGTGCCGTCCTCCACGGCCTTGTCGATGCGGGCGAGGTCCTGCGGCACGATCGCGCCGGCGCCGAGGTTCAGGTGGCCGACCTCGGAGTTGCCCATCTGGCCCTCGGGAAGCCCGACGCTCGCGCCCATCGCGGTCAGCTGGGTGTGCGGATGCGCGGCCCACAGCTCGTCGAACACCGGCGTGTCGGCCAGCGAGATCGCGTTGCCGGGGCCGTCGGGCGCCAGCCCCCAGCCGTCGAGCACGATCAGGCAGACCGAGGGAACGCTCATTGCCCCGCCGCCGTCGCGACCATCGCCGCGAACGGCTCGGCCGCGAGCGACGCGCCGCCGACGAGCGCCCCGTCCACGTCGGGCAGGGCGATCAGCTCGCCGACGTTGTCGGGCGTGGTGGAGCCGCCGTAGAGGATCCGCACGCGCTGCCCGGCGGGCCTGTCGAAGCCCTCGACCAGCGCACGCACGAAGGCGATCGCCTCCTGCGCCTGCTCGGGCGTCGCGGTGCGGCCGCTGCCGATCGCCCAGATCGGCTCGTAGGCGACGACCACCTCGTGCAGGCGCTCGGTCGGCACCTTCTCCAGCCCCTCCTGGACCTGATGGCGCAGCTTGCGCTCGGTGTCGCCGCGCTCACGCTCCTCCTCGGTCTCGCCCACGCACAGGATCGGCGTCAGCCCGGCCTCGAGCGCCCGCGGCACCTTCTGCTGCAGCGAACGGTCGGTCTCGTTGAAGTACTGGCGGCGCTCGGAATGCCCGAGGACCACGCCGTGCACGTCGAGCTCGGACAGCATCGGCGCCGAGACCTCGCCGGTGAACGCGCCGGACCCCGCCTCGTGCATGCTCTGGGCGAACACCTGGACGTTCGAGCCGCGCGTGGAGTTGACCATCGCCTCCAGCGCGGTGAACGGCGGGCAGATCGCCACGTCGACGCCGGCCACCGCCGCCAGCCGCGGCAGCAGCGCGGCGATGTACATCTCCGCCTCCGCCACCGTCTTGTTCATCTTCCAGTTGCCGGCGATGAAGGGCGTGCGGTCGCTCATGACAGCGCGGTCACCCCGGGCAGCTCGCGCCCCTCGATCAGCTCGAGCGCGGCGCCGCCGCCGGTGGAGAGATGGTCGACGCGGTCGGCCAGCCCGAACTGCGCGAGCGCCGCGGCGGAGTCGCCGCCGCCGACCACGGTCGTCGCCGACGTCGCCGCCATCGCCTCGGCGACCGCCTTCGTGCCCGCCGCGAACGGCGGCAGCTCGAACGCGCCCATCGGCCCGTTCCAGAACACGGTCCCCGCGCCCGCGATCTCCGCCTGGTAGCGCTCGGCGGTGCCGCGCCCGATGTCCAGTCCCATCCAGCCGTCCGGTACGTCGACCTCGTCCAGCTTGCGGACCTCGGTGTCGGGCTTGAACTCGCGACCGGCCACGAGGTCGCTCGGCAGCTCGAGCTTCTCCTCGCCCATCACCTCGCGCGCGGGCTCGACGCCCTCCTCCTCGCACAGCGAGTCGCCCACCGAGTGGCCCTGCGCCTTGAAGAACGGGAAGCACATCGCGCCGCCGACCAGGACCGAGTCGGCGCGCGCGAGGAACGCCTCCAGCACGCCGATCTTGTCGGTCACCTTGGCGCCGCCGACGACCGCCACGAGCGGGCGCCGCGGCTCCTCGAGCATGCCGGTGAGCGTCGCCACCTCGCGTTCGAGCAGCCGCCCGGCCGCCGACGGCAGCAGGTGCGCCACGCCCTCGGTGGACGCGTGGGCGCGGTGCGCGGCGCCGAACGCGTCGTTGACGTAGGCGTCCGCGAGCGCCGCGTAGCGCCTGGCGAGGCCGGGGTCGTTCTTGGTCTCCCCGGGCTCGAAGCGGACGTTCTCGAGCATCACGACGTCGCCGTCGGGCACGTGGTCGAGGTCGGGCGCGAGCTGCACGTCGGTCTCCAGCAGCTCCGAGAGCCGCTTCGCGGCGGGGCGCAGCGAGAACTTCTCGTCGCGCCCCTTCGGGCGCCCGAGGTGCGCGCACAGCAGCAGCCGCGCCCCCTTCTCGCGCAGCTCGCGCAGCGTCGGCAGCGCGGCGCGGATGCGCGAGTCGTCGGTGATGTCGCCCTCCGAGCCGAGCGGGACGTTGAAGTCGACCCGCACGAGCACCCGCTTGCCGCCGACCTCCAGGTCGTCAAGCGTGCGCACGCACCAGCACCTTCTGCGCGAGCTCCACGCAGCGGTTCGAGTAGCCCCACTCGTTGTCGTACCAGGCCACGACCTTCACCAGCGTCCCCTCCAGCACCGACGTGAGCTGCGCATCGAAGATCGACGAGAACGGCGACTTGACGATGTCCGAGGACACGATCGGGTCCTCCGTGTAGCGCAGGATCCCGGTCATCGCGCCGGTGTCGGCCCGCCCGCGGAAGGCGTCGTTGATCTCTTCCTTGGACGTCTCGCGCGACACGACCGCGGTGAGGTCGACCACCGAGCCGGTCGGGACCGGCGCGCGGATCGCGAAGCCGTGGAGCTTGCCCTGCAGCTCGGGCACCACGAGGCCGATCGCCTTCGCCGCGCCGGTGGACGCCGGGACGAGGTTGATGGCCGCGGCGCGTGCGCGCCGCAGGTCCTTGTGCGGGGCGTCCTGCAGGCGCTGGTCGGCCGTGTAGGCGTGGATGGTGGTCATCAGCCCGCGCTCGACGCCGACCGTGTCGTGCAGGACCTTGGCCACGGGCGCCAGGCAGTTCGTCGTGCACGAGGCGTTCGAGATGACGTGGTGGTTGTCGGGGTCGTAGGCGTCGTCGAAGTTGACGCCCAGCGCAACGGTCACGTCCGGCTCGGTCGCCGGCGCGGAGATGATCACCTTGCTGGCGCCCGCGTCGAGGTGCTTGGCGGCCGCGTCGCGCTTGGTGAACAGGCCGGTCGATTCGATGACCACGTCGACGCCGAGGTCCTCCCACGGCAGCGCGCCCGGGTCCCTCTCGGCCAGCACCTTGACCTCGCGGCCGTCGACCTGCAGCCCGTCGCCGGCGACCTCCACCGAGCCCGGGAAGGGGCCGAAGACGGAGTCGTACTTGAGCAGGTGGCCGAGGGTCTCGGCGTCCGTGATGTCGTTGACGGCGACGATCTCCACGTCCGCGTCGGACTCCTGCGCGGCGCGGAAGACGTTGCGCCCGATGCGGCCGAAGCCGTTGATCCCGACGCGTACAGCCATGTCTGAACCCTTTCCCGAGTAGAGCGGCGGGGTCAGGCTAGCGGACGCCTACGCGCCCGCGTCGATCACCCCGGCGCGCGCGGGCTCCACCCGGAAACTGTGCAGCGTGAACACGCCGGAGCCGGCGTCGCGAGCCTCGTGCACGGCCCGGTAGCGCACGTCCATCCGGTCGCCGGCCTCGACGAGCGCGTAGCCCTTGTAGGCCTGGTTGGAGAAGACGATCTGCGGGTTGTTCGCGAGCACGCCCGCGTCCGCGGGCGCGGCCGCGGCGACGCGCTGCTCCTCGCTGCCGGCAGCGCGGTCGACGATCCCCTGCGAGGTGACCGCCGAGCCCACGAACTCGGTCGCGCGGACCGGCCCGTCCAGCGGGTCGGGCAGGTCGGGGTCGGACACGCTGCGCCGGCCGCTCGCGGTCACGTTGGCGGCCGTAACTGGGGGTGCCCCGGCCGCGAAGCGCCGGGGTGCAGGGGGGCGAAGCCCCCGCGCCGCACCCCTCCGCGCGCCGCCGCGCCGCCCGTCTTCAGTCGCGCGCGGCCACGCGGTCGACGTCGCGGTGCGCGACCTCGATGAAGTACTCGTCGCGGTCGCGGAACACGCTCGCGAGGTGCTCGGCGATCACCACCGAGCGGTGGCGCCCGCCGGTGCAGCCGATCGCGATCATGAGATGCGACTTGCCCTCGGCGACGTACTGCGGCAGCAGGTACTCGAGCAGCGGCAGCACGCGCGCGTAGAACTCCTCCAGGCGGCCGTCGCGGCCCACGTAGTCGACGATCCGCCGGTCGAACCCGGTGAGCGGGCGCAGGTCGGACTCGTAGTGCGGGTTGGGCAGGAAGCGGACGTCGAACGCGAGGTCGGCGTCGCGCGGCGGACCGTGCTTGTGGCCGAAGGAGGTGAACGTAACCGCGAGGCGGCCGGGCGAGGTCGGCTCCAGCAGATCGTCGACGACCTTGCGCCGCAGCGCGGTCGCGGACAGCCCGGAGGTGTCGATCACGAGGTCCGCGCGGTCGCGCACCGGCGCCAGCAGCTCGACCTCGCGCCGGATCCCGTCCACCACGCTCCCGTGCGGCGCGAGCGGATGGCGGCGGCGGGTCTCCTTGTAGCGGTTGACGAGCGTCTGCTCGTCGGCCTGCAGGAACACGACGCGGTGCACGATGCCGGTCGCCGCCAACTGGTCGATCACGCCGGCCAGGGCGGCCAGGTACTCGCCGCCGCGCGAGTCGCACACAACCGCCGCGCGCTCGACCTTCGAGCCGTCGAGCAGGAACAGCTCCGACAGCGAGCGGATCATCTCGGCGGGCAGGTTGTCGACGCAGAAGTAGCCGCTGTCCTCGAAGACGTTCATCGCGGAGGACTTGCCGGCCCCCGACAGCCCGGAGATCAGCACGAGGTCCTGCAGGCGCGAGCCGGGGCGGCGGCCGTTGGTGGAGTCGCGGACGGCGCTGCCCATCAGCGGCCCGTCTTGTTGACGTGGGCGTAGAGGTCGCGCGCGACCTTCTGCGGGAAGCCCGGCACGTTCTCGAGCTGCTCGCGGCTGGCGTCGAGGACGGCCTCGGGCGAGCCGAAGTGCTGGAGCAGCAGCCGCTTGCGCGCCGGGCCGATGCCGGGCAGCTCGTCCATGATCGACTCCGTCATCGCCTTCTCGCGGCGCTGGCGGTGGTGGGTGATCGCGAAGCGGTGCGCCTCGTCGCGCACGCGCTGCAGCAGCTGCAGCTCGGGCGTGTCGTGCGGGAGCACAACCGGCGCGGCGACGCCTGGCAGGAACACCTCCTCGATGCGCTTGGCGAGCGAGACCACCGCCACGCCGCGCTCACGGAAGCCGTGCAGCGGCTCCAGCCCGGCGCCGAGCTGGCCCTTCCCGCCGTCGATCACGACGAGGTGGGGCAGCGCCGCGAACGACGCGTCGCGCTCGGCGTCGTAGGGCGAGCGCTCGGCCTGCTTGGACCACTGCGCGTAGCGGCGCGACAGCACCTCCGCCATCGCTGCGTAATCGTCGCCGGGATCGACCTCCCGAATCGTGAAGCGCCTGTAATCGCTCTTCTTCGGCGCGCCGCCCTCGAACACGACCATCGAGGCGACCGTGTGCGTGCCGCCCAGGTGCGAGATGTCGAAGCACTCGACGCGTACGGGCAGCGCGTCGAGCCCGAGCGCCGTCTGCAGGCCGGTGAGCGACTCCACGCGCTGCTGGCGGCGGCGCTCGGCCTTGAGCTTCTCCTGGTCGAGCGCGAGGTCCGCGTTGCGCTCCGCGAGGTCGAGGATGCGGCGCTTGCCGCCGCGCTCGGCGGCGCGGACCTCCACCCCGCTGCCGCGGCGCTCGGCCAGCAGCTCGCCCAGCACGCCGAGCTCGGAGCCCTCCTCCACGGCGCCCTGGACGACGATCAGCGCCGGGATCGAGAGCGCGCTCGCGTAGTACTGGAGCATGAACTCCTCGGCCACGATCGCCGGGCCCTGCTCGGCGTGGTTGTCGAGGTAGAACGACTGGCGGTCCGACAGCACGCCGTCGCGGACCTGGAACACCTGGGCGTTGGCCTCGGCGCCGTCGACCGCGACCGCCACCGCGTCGTAGGTGCCGGAGCCGCCCTCGGCGACCCGCTGGCGCTCCAGCAGCGCGCGCACCGCCTGCAGGCGGTTGCGCTCCACCGTCGCCTGCTCATAGTCCTGCTCGCCGGCGGCGTGGTACATGCGGCGCTCGATGTCGCGCTCGATCTGCTTGAAGCGCCCGGACAGGAACGCCATCACGCCGTCGATCCCCTCGCGGTACTCCTCCTTGGAGACGTAGCCCACGCACGGCGCGCCGCAGCGCTTGATGTAGTAGTCCAGACACGGCGAGCCGGAGTGGCGGCCGGGCTCCGTCCCCTCGCAGGAGCGGAAGAGGAAGATCTTGCCGAGCAGGTCCAGCGTGCCGCGCACGCGCTTGGCGCTCGAGTAGGGGCCGAAGTAGGCGCGGTCGCGCCGGTGGCGCTCGCGCGTGAAGTACACCCGCGGGAAGTCCTCATCCAGGCTGATCGCGATGTAGGGGTACGACTTGTCGTCGCGCAGCCGGATGTTGAAGCGCGGCTTGTACTGCTTGATGAAGTTCTGCTCCGTCAGCAGCGCCTCGGCCTCGGTGTGCACGACGAGCGACTCGATGTGGTCGATCTCATCGGTCAGCGCGCGCGTGCCGTAGAGCGTCGGGTTGCTGAAGTGCGAGGCGACCCGCTTGCGGATCGACTTCGCCTTGCCCACATAGATGACGCGCCCGCGCTCGTCGCGGAAGAGGTAGACGCCGGGCTGGTCGGGCAGGGCGCGACGCTGCTCGGCGAGCCTGTCGGCGGGTGGGGCGTCGATGGCCATCCGGGGGTCTCTCCCGATGAGCTTAGACGGGCGGCCGGGCGTGCAAGATCGCGATCTTAAGTCTCTCTTTAGGAAACTCCGGGTGCTATCGGTGGTTCCGATGACCATGCGACTGAGAACGACGCTCCCCCTGGCCGCGCTGGCGGCCCTCGTGCTCGCCGCACCGGCCGGCGCCAACTACCGCGTCGGGCTGAGCGAGCAGAGCCCGGCCCTCTTCGACTCGCCCACGTGGCAGTCGCTCAAGCTCAAGCGCGTCCGCTACATCGTCTCCTGGGACTGGTACAAGACCGGCGGCGAGGTCTTCGAGACCGCGCAGTACCTCAACCGGGCGCGCGCTCACGGGCAGGAGGTGCTCGTGATGTTCTCCGCACACCGCGGCTGCTATCGCAACGGGCGCTACTCGCGCTCGAGCGTCTGCCGCGCGCCGTCGCGGAGCGCCTACAAGTCGGCGTTCCTGAAGTTCAAGCGCGCCTATCCATGGGTGAAGGCGTACGCGCCCTGGAACGAGGCCAACCACGTCTCGCAGCCGACCTCCAAGAGCCCGAGGCGGGCCGCGCAGTACTACTCGATCGTGCGGAGCGCGTGCCGCGGCTGCACGGTGATGGCGGCCGATGTGCTCGACCAGAGCACGGTCACGAGCTGGCTGCGCTCGTTCCTGCGCGCGTCGCACGGGCGCGGGTCGATCTGGGGCCTGCACAACTACAAGGACGTCAACCGGCGCCAGTCGAAGGGCCTGACCCGCGTGCTGAAGACGGTCCCTGGCCAGGTGTGGCTGACCGAGACCGGCGGCATCGTGACGTTCCTGCCTGACTTCAAGACGTCGCAGTCGCGCGCGTCGTCGGCGACGAAGTACATGTTCCAGCTCGCCGACCGCTACGACTCGCGGCGCCGCGGCTACCGCTCGAAGGTCACGCGGCTGTACGTCTACCGGTGGTTCGGCGACAGGCCGGGCGCCCGCTTCGACGCCGGCCTCGTGGGCGCCGACGGCTCCGCGCGCCCCGCGCTCGCCCAGTTCACGAAGTATGCGAAGCGGCGCCTGAAGTAGAAGTAGGGGGCATGGCCCCCGTCAATCTCTACTCGGACACCCAGACCCGCCCGACCTCCGCCATGCGCCGCGCCATGGCGGAGGCCGAGGTGGGCGACGAGCAGCGCTTCGCCGACCCGACCGTCAACGCGCTGTGCGCGCGCGTGGCCGAGCTGCTCGGGTTCGAGGCGGCCGTGTTCCTGCCGAGCGGGACCATGTGCAACGAGATCGCGTTCCGGCTGCACGTGCGGCCGGGCGGCGACGAGGTGATCCTGCACCGCACCTCGCACCCGATCGTGGCGGAGGCGGGCGGGCCGGCGGCGTTCGCGGGCGCGGTGCTGCACCCTTTGGATACGCCGGACGGGATGTTCACCGGCGCGGACGTGCGCGCCGCGCTGCGCGCGCCGGGCGACCGCTACGCGCCGCGCTCGCGGCTCGTGTCGGTGGAGCAGACGGTGAACCTCGCGGGCGGCCGCGTGTGGCCCTTGGAGCGGCTGCGCGATGTGGTGGCGGCGGCGCGCGAGGCGGGGCTGCGGCTGCACATGGACGGCGCGCGGCTGATGAACGCGGTGGTCGCCGCGGGCGTGCCGGCCGCGGAGTTCGCGCGCGGGTTCGACACCGTCTGGATCGACTTCACGAAGGGCTTGGGCGCCCCGGTCGGCGCGTGCCTGGCGGGGTCGGCCGAGCTCATCGAGGAGGCATGGCGGTACAAGCAGATGCTGGGGGGCGCGCTGCGGCAGGCCGGGATCGTCGCGGCGGGGGCGCTGTACGCGCTGGAGCACCATGTGGAGCGGCTGGCGGAGGACCACGCGAACGCGCGCCGGCTGGCGGAGGGGCTGGCCGAGATCGACGGCGTGACGATCGACCCGGCGCTCGTCGAGACCAACATCGTCATCTTCGCGGTCGACGACGCGCCGGGGCTGTGCGCGGCGCTGGTGCGCGCGGGGGTCGAGATGGTGCCGCTCGACGCCCACCGCGTGCGCGCGGTCACGCACCTGGACGTCGACGCGAGCGGCGTGGAGCAGGCGCTGGACGCGGTCCGGAGCGCGCGCGTCAGCTGAAGGTCACGAGCGGGCCCTCCATGCTGCGCACGCCGGCGGCGCACGCCTTGCGCCCGGCCGGGGACGGCAGCACCGGGCAGCCGGTGGTGCGGAACTCGCCGTCCGTGACGACGCCGATCGTCTTGCCCAGCCAGCGGTAGCGCGTCTCGGCGTTGCCGCATGCGCGGTTGGCGGCCTCGGCGCCCTCGCGGCCCGGGACGATCTCCCTCGCCACGCCCGTCACGAGGCCGTGCGCGTAGCCCGCGGTGCACGCCGGGTCGTTGTGGCGCGGCATGTGGTTCATCAGGTTCGCGAGCGTGACGCCGTGGGCCGGCGCGTACTTGCGCGCCACGGTGTGCATGATCGCCGCGAGCTCGTCGGAGTAGCAGGCGCGCGCCGCGTCGCCGGTGAGCCCTTGCAGCGTGCGAGGTCGCCGAGGTCGGCGGGCGCGGCCTTGGCGGGTGCGGCGTGGTTGGCCGGGCGCGAAGGCTTGTCGCCGCCGCAGCCGCCGATCAGCGCTGCGGCGAGCAGGCCGGCGAGCAGGAGGCGCCAGCCAGCCTCCTGCCGCGGCGAGCGGCTCCCCCGGCGCGTCGAGGGGCGGCTCATGTCCCGGGCAGCCCGATCGGTCCGAGCCAGGCCGGCGTGTCGGCGTCCACGCGGCCGATCCGGGTGTGGAGCTCGCAGAGCAGCGCGGTGCCTCTGTCGCCCGGGATCACCGGCGTTCGAACCGACTTCAGCGCGAGCGTGACCTCGCGGTCGTAGCAGGCGCGCGCTCGCTCGCCCTTGAGCACGGCGCAGCGGTCGACGGCGCCGGCGGCGGCGGTGCGGGCGCGGGCTCGGGCGGGCGCAGGCCCCGGTCCGCCGTCGCGCAGCAGCAGTAGCAGCAGCAGCAGCAGCGCGAGGACGACAACCGCGAGCCCCACGAGCAACCAGCCTGTCCGGGCAGCGTATGGGGCAAGCTCGAAATTCCCTCCGCCGTCCGGCGTAATGCCGTGTGCGGGCGGGCCCAAACCCCCCGATGGTCCGGGCGCGCCCGCCGTGTCCCGGCGTCTGCCGGCGGGGAGGCTGGACGCCGAGCCGGCCGCACCACATCACCGCGATCACCGCCCGCCGACGGCCCGCGCAACGTCGACTTCTACGTCCGGGTGCTGGGGCTGCGGCTCGTCAAGAAGACCGTCAACCAGGACGACCCGCGCGCCTGTCACCTCTTCTTGGGGTACGGCCAAGATACGCTCGAAACCTACGACAGCCGTCCCGGGATCTGGCTCCTGGTAAGGGGTCTGGGGAGGAACGGAACGGGAACTAGCGCTAAGACCGGCTTGGCCGGCGGCGTGGTCGTGTGCACGTCGATAGCCTCGGCTCGCGTGGAGCGCGAGCAGCAGCTCCCCGAAGATGCCGTCGACGATGTCGATGATGTCGACGACGACGTCGAGGAGCCCGAGCCGGAGGTGCCGCCGCGGCTGCGGGCCGCAGGCGAGGACGTCCTCCGCCGCGGCCAGGACGTGCGATCGTCGTCGAGCGACGTCGGCGCTCGGCTGCGAGTCCTGCACCAGGTCGGGCGGATCGACCACGTCTGCCAGGAGCATGCTGGCGGCCTGTTCGGAGATGACCGCGAGCCCCGAGACGAGTGGGAG
>JBIOTP010000308.1:0-2023 GCA_044865965.1 Solirubrobacteraceae bacterium | reverse complement strand
CGTCCGAGAATGCCCTTTCCCGGACACGAGCCCGGATGCTCAAGCCAGTCGCCACGCGAAATGCCGCTCACGACGACGCCGGATTCTCGGGACGCGTTTTCGGCGCTAAGCGAGATCGGACCGGCGCGTCAGCCCGTTCCGAGCAGGACGGCGGCCGAGCCGGCTCGCGCGCGAGCGCGTGTAACCGGTGCGCGGGCAGATCACGGCGACCCCGCGTCTACGGCTGCTGTCGCGGCAGGAACATCTCCTTGATCAACGCGAGCCGCTGCTCGGTGTTCAGGCCCTCGGCGCGCCGCAGGTACTCCGCTTCGCGATCATCGCGCCGCGGCGGCGGAGAAGGCGGGATCGGGCCGGCGGGCCGATCGGTGCGCGCCGCCGCCCGCGCGGCGGCGCGGGCCCGCTCTTGTCGGTGCTCTAGCAGTCGCTCGGCCGTGGGCGTGAGAACGCCGCGCTCGCTCAGCCGGCAGGCGTCGAGTTCGCAGACGATGCAGAGCAGCGGATACGCCGAGTACGCGCGGCGGTCGATGAGGCCGGCGTCGCGGGCGAGGTAGGAGCCGACCAGGGTTGCGACCAGTCGCTGCTCAGGGTTGACGGCGACCGCCCAGCCGGCGCGATAGACGATCTCCCCCACCAGGCGCCCCTCGCCGCACCACCATGCGTCGGACCGGGCTTGGCACGGCTCGCGCGGCAGCAGCAGCCCGCGCGTGTGGCCGACGAGCAGCTGCGCAGACGACTCCGCGAGGTCCTCGAGCGACGGCTGGTAGCGGCGATCGTAGGTCACCCGCAGCTCGACGCGCCGGCCGCTGCGCCGCGAGCGCACCCGCACGCGCGCGAGGCCGTCGCGATCCTCGGCGTCGACGTCGGCGCCGCGGTAGTGGCCGGCCCAGTCGGCCAGCATCGTCATCGCCTCGGTGCGCCAGACGGCAGCGGTGGCGTGCTTGACGTGCGCGACGTGATGCGCGAAGTGGTGGCGCCGGATATCGCCGCCACGGGCGATGAAGCGTGGGTCCGGGCAGTCGGCCATCGGGCAGACGAGTTCGCCGGCGGCGCACCGGCGGCGGATCTCGTCGGTCACGCCGCCCTCGGGCAGGAAGAAGACCCCCGGCGGCTGCTGATCGCGGCGGCGAGCCCACAGCTGCCGGGCGTCGCCGGCCGCCGCGAAGAAATCGCGATGACGAGCATCGATCGTCGCCGTCGCCTTCTGGAACACCCCGCCAGATCGTAAGCGCGGCCGCGCAAGTCCGGAACTGCCTTTCCCCCGGTGCCGCCCGCCGCGCGCCCCGGCGCGCCGCGGCGGAGGGCGCGGGAAACGACACGTAAACCAGGGCGCCAAGCGCCCGAAACGCCATTCCGGCCCTCCGGCGCTGGCGACCGGCCGGTTAGCGCCCCATCACCGGCACCCATCACCGAACCAGTCTTACGGCACGCCTCGCCTCGGCCCCAGCGCTCGCGATGTCTCAGCGCGCCGGGTGTGCCCGGAGAGGTTCGGCTTACGGGACGAGACTCGAGCGCCGCGACAGCGGGGGCGGGCGCCGGGCCCGCCCCAAAGGCTGATGCGCTACGAGCCCCGGTGCCAGAACGACGCGCTCGCGCGGATGTCACGCGACGAGCTGCCGACCATGAGGCGGTATTGCCCGCTGGGGCTGACCCAGCCGTCGCGCGGCTCGCTCCACACGGACAGGTCGCGCCGGTCGAGCGTCAGCGTGACCGTGGAGCGCTGTCCCGGGTCGAGCTGGACCTTGCGAAAGGCCTTGAGCACCTTCGGCGGCTCGCCGGCGCCCGGCGGGAAGCCGACGTAGAGCTGGACGACCTCGGCGCCCTCCCGGTCGCCCGTGTTGCGCACCCGCACCTTGACGATCACCCCGCCGCGGCCGAACGAGCGTAGGACCCGCAGGCTGCCGTAGGAGAACGTCGTGTACGACAGGCCGTGCCCGAACGGGAACGCCGGCTGCTGGCCGCGCGCGTCGAAGTAGCGGTAGCCGACGAGCAGGTTCTCGTCGTAGCGCACGGTGTCGTCGACGCC
>JBIOTP010000307.1:0-3900 GCA_044865965.1 Solirubrobacteraceae bacterium | reverse complement strand
GGGCATGTGGAATCGACGCGACGCGCGGGCCCCGACCGCAACTCGCCGCCGCGGGGCGGCGGCCTTGGTTCGCTGCGGCGCCCCCCGGGCGGCGCATGGCGCGGCGATCTGGTCTGGTGCGAGCATGGGATGTCAGCCTCCGATGGCTTCTCCGGCGGCGTACAGGACGAGCACTGCGGCGAGCGCGTCGGCGAGTCCCTCGGGGATGCCGAGGGGTCTCCGTGCAGCGCGATCACCACGTCGGCGGCGGCCTCGGCACCGGCCTGGACGAGGGTGCCGAGCGGCAGGCATTCGGGGGGAAGCCTGCAGACGGCGATCGCGCGCGCTTGAGCGCAATCGAACGCGTGCTCGCGCCAGGCGTCGACGGGATAGCCGGTGTCGTGGCCGTCGGCGGCGAGCGCGTGATCGAGTAGCCGCAGCACGGCCGCCGCGCTGCTGGCCAGCACGCGCGCACTGCGGCGAGGGCTCGGGCGGGGCCTCGGTGCACACCGCGAACACGGCGAGGCGCACCAGCTCCGGCACGGTGAGGGCGAGGAGTTCGTCGGTGGCGGCCAGCCGCTCGAGCTCGGGCAGCAGCGTCGACCCGTGGGCGGCCGCGAGCGCGCGGCGATGCAGCTCGCGCCACTCGTCGGTGTCGATGACGGACAGGTCATGCAGCGGGTTCATGGCTCATCGCTCCTTCTCACGAGGTAGGGCGCCGCCGGAGAAACTCGCCCTACAGTGCTGGTACGGCGTCGTCGGCCCCAGGCCTCGCGCGCACAGAGAGGACGGGCGCGCGGTGCGCCCGCGCGCGTCAAAGCGATCGTCCGCCGCGTCGGCTCGGCTGCGGAATGTGATCGAGGCGCCCCTGTCTCGGTCGCAGTCGCATCGCTCCTCCGCGCGCCATGCCGCGAGGCCGGCGCCGCGCCGCTCAACGCGGGACATGGCTGGCGGCTACTGCGATTCTGATCGCGTTGGCGAGCGGACCGGCGTTCCTGGTGCGCGAGCGCGGCGGCGCCTGTGCGGATCGCTCCGGCGCCCCCGGGCGGTCGTCCGTGGCATGTGCGCAGGGCGATGCGGCGCGACCGCTGCGGATGGCGCCGCTCGCCTCGTCGATCGCAACGCGGGCGCGGTGCGCCGCCCGGACAGGCGTTTCGTGGCTCGGCGCCGGAACCGGCTGGCGGGCGCTTCGGTTTGGGCGGCCGCAGCCAAACGGTACGGCGCGCGCCGCCCTGGCGCCGGGCACGGTCGCCCTCGGCGGACGGCCGGCAGCGGTCCTCGGTGGGTCTCGCCATGTCTTGTACACCCGCCGAGGCGGCCGCGCGAGCAAGCGGGTTCCGTACGCGGAGTCTCGCGGCCGCGGCGAGGTCCGCCAGGCTGGGCGTCGTTCTCGCGCGTGCGCCGCTTCGCGCGCCGCTGTCAGCCGCTCCAGCGGGCGGTAAGCAATGCTGCCTGCGCGCCAGGGCCGGAGCCGCGCCGCGCGCGGTCCGATCCGGAGCCGCGGCGCCTTCAGCGCGGGCGCGGCCGACCAGCACCTCGAGCACGTGGCGACCAGAGCAGCCGCGTCGCCGCGGGCTGCGGCTCGCGGCGCCAGCCAGCCAGCGGCGGTGGAGCGCGCGCCCCGGCTCAGCGGCCGCGCAGCCTACGGGATCCATGCGCGGCGCCGCGGCCATCGCCCAGTCGTACGTGCTGCGGCCCGGGCGCTGCTCGAGCACAAGGCGCGCGGCGCTCGCGGGCCGGTGCGGCGCGCCGGTGTGCCGCCGCCTCGCGCTCGCGGGCGACCGGCTCTCGCCGCCCGCGTCGCGGTCCCGGCCGCGACCGGCTGCCCGGCGCCGTCTGCGACGACCGTCGTGTTGTCGGCCGCTCCCATTGCGCCCATCGAGGTCACCGCTGAGCGTCGGCTCTTGCATCGCAAAGATGCCGTCCGCCTCGGCCGGGTGGCTGCGGCTGGTGCTCGCCGGCGGGCGCTGGCGGCGCGCCGATCGAGGGCTCGTCGTGGCCGTGGCGGCGATCGCCGCGACCGCTCCGGCGCGTGCCGGTGACCGCGACCGGGGTTGCTCCATGCTGCTGCGCAGCGCTGGCCGAACCGCGACGGCGGCGTCCGGGCGCGCCGGTAGCCTGCGGCCATCGTGCGTCGCTGTGTCGGAGTGTTTGAGATCCTCGCCGTCGGGTGGGCGGCGCTCCTTGTGGCCGGGGCGCGGGCCCCGTATGCGGTGGCGGTCTCGCTCGCCGTGCTTGTGGCCCTCGCCTGCGTGCGGCCCTTCGTGGTCGTTTGGCGCACGTGCGTGCCGGCCACGCCGCGGGGTTGGTGGTCGCGGCTCACCGCGGCGCGCCGGAGTGACGGCACCTTCTGGGGGTTGCTGGTCGTCGTGTTCTGGACGACTGCGGCCGTGGGTGCTGTCGCCGGCGACGTCTTCGCGGTCGTGCTGGGGCTGGTGAGCGGGCTTCTGGCGTGGGGCGCCATGTGGGTGTTGGTCAGGCGCCTGCTGCGGGATCGGTCCGCGGGATGGGCTGGCGCGGCGGATCGCTGACTGGTCGCGCGGGCTCTTGGCCGCGGCCGTCGGGCGGGTTTGCGGCGCGTCGGCGGTCGGCGCCGGATGCGGCGGTCGCCTGGCCGTGCGGCCAGCGCGCCTGAGGTCGCGAGCGGGCGGCCGCGAAGCGCACCCGCCGCGGGGTGGCCGCTTGCGTCGGGTCGGCGTGCCGGTCGTCTGCCGGACCGGCGGCCCGCGCCTCGTCCAAGGACCGAGGCTCGTACTTCGGCGCGGTCGGCTGCCGCGAGCTTCGATGAGCAGCGCCCGCCGTCTCTGCCTGGCCGCTGAGCCGCGTCGGCACGGTGCGCCGCGCTGTCCTTCGCGACCACGCGCGCGCGGCGGGCGAGACGAGCCCAGGGGCGCGGCGACGATCCGCGTGTCGCCGCGCGCCGCCCGGGTGCACGCCGGACGCCATGCGCAATCTCAGGGCGGCGGCGAACGAGGTCGCGACGCTGCTCGACGTGGCGCTGGCTGTCGCACCATGAGCGTGAGCGAACGGTCGCCGCACGCGCGCGGATGGCCCTATCCGTTGCCGGTGGGGTGCAGCCGCGTGAAGCGCTCGTACGCGCGGCGGCATCGGGGGCAGGCGGCCAGGTGTGCGCGCGCCTCTTTCGCCTGTGCGGGTGTGGCGCGCCCGGCGGCAAGCCTGGCGAACTTGGGCGCGTAGCCGGGGCACCAGTCACCGGCCACGTACGCGGCGAGCTTGCGCGCGATGACGGCGTGGGCGCGTGCAAGCAGGCGCGCGTACTGACGGTGGGTGACCCCCAGCTCGGCCATAACCTCGTCGGGCGTGAGACGTTCGAAGAAGCGCATCGCCCACACAGTGCCGGCGCGCCGTTCGATGCTCAGCACCACGTCGGTGATCACGCCGAACACCTCGTGCCACTCGGCCTGTTCGCTCACCGAAGCGCAGCGGTCAATCATCGCCGCCGGTGTCGTTACGCCGCTGGCCTCGAAGCCGGCGGCGAGCTCGTCGTAGGAAATCGCGGGGTGGCGGCGCTGGCTGCGCAGCTGCATCTTGCGCTGGTTGACGATCACCTGGCGCAGGAAGGCGCGCGGATTGCGGATCGGCTCGCCGTCGCGCTCCTTGACCCAGGCGGCGGTGACGGCGATCTGAAACAGGTCGCCGAAGGTGTCGCGGCCGCCCGGGCCGCCAAGTCCCAGGGGCCGGCAGAGCGTCGCGAACAGCGAGGCCTGCAGCTCGTCGTAGCGCACAAGCCACGCGGGCGTCTCGCGGGGGAAGGGGGCGATCGGGCTCACGTGCGCCAGCCCCCGCGGGCCGCTGTCGGCCCACCGCGCGGGCCGGACACGCGGGCTCCGCGGCACCGGGCGCGCACGCGGTCGCGGCCCGTTGTGCGTGGGCTCGCGTGTGCGGACGGGTGGCGATCGG
>JBIOTP010000306.1:0-5048 GCA_044865965.1 Solirubrobacteraceae bacterium | reverse complement strand
GGTCGCGAGCGTCGCGTCGGACGTGCCGACGCCGCGGACGATCTCGATCAGGTCCATCAACGGCGGCGGGTTGAACCAGTGCGTGCCGATCACGCGGTCCGGCCGGCCCGTGGCGGCGCCGAGCTTGGAGATCGAGAACTGCGACGTGTTGGAGGCGATCACGACCTGCTCGGCGCACGCGGCGTCGAGCCGGCGCAGCACGTCGTACTTGACGTCGAGGTCCTCGATGACGCACTCGATCACGTGGTCGGCGGCCGCCCCGGCGGCCTCCAGGTCGGTCGTCGTGGCGATCCGGCCGCGCGCGGCCGCCGCCTCCTCCTCGGTCAGCTTCTCGGCCTTCACGAAGCGCGCCAGGCTGCGGTCGATCCGCGCCAGCGTGCGCTCCAGCGCCTCGTCGCTGACGTCCACGACCTGGACGTCGAAGCCCGCCTGCGCGACGACCTGGGCGATCCCGTTGCCCATCACGCCGCCGCCGACGACGGCGACCCGGTCGATCGTCACGAGGCCGACTCCCAGGTGCCGTCGACCGCCTTGTAGGGCCGCGCGACCTCCACCAGCGTGCCGTGGGCGCTGTCGGGCCTCACCCACGTCCAGCGCTGCCACGGCATCGTCGGGTCGCTGAAGATCTCCGGGCTGACGTTGAGCCCCTCCTCGGCGAGCCGCCGCGAGGTCTCCTCGGGGTCGTCGGCGGTGAAGCAGATGTGGTGCACGTGCTCGCCGTGCTTGGCGAGCCGTCTGCCGAGCGGGCTGCTGGGGGCGGGCTCCATGAGCTGGATCTCGGCGCCGCCGGCCGATACGAACGTCGCCCAGCGCATCCGGTCCTCGCCGCCCTCGAAGTCCTCGTAGCGCACGAGCTTCTGCTCGACCTGCTGCGGGTCGAGCACCCGCAGCATCTTCGTCCAGTCCTCCACCGCGCGGTCGAGGTCCTTCACCAGCAGGCAGACGTGCGCAAAGGGTCCGCTCGGCATCCCGTTCGCTCCTTCTCAGTTGGGCAGCACGACGGTGGCCGTGCCCTCGATGGCGCGCGCGCCGCCGTCGACGTCCAGCCAGACGGCGCAGCGCACGACGTGGCCGTCGACCGACTCGACGCGCCCGGCCGCGACCACCTCGTCGCCGGCGAAGACGTTGGCGAGCAGCCGCACACCGAGGTCGCGCACCGCGGCGCCCGGGAGCGCCTCCATCAGCATGTTCATGACGTAGCCGAAGTTCGCCGGCCCCTGGTTGATGGTCCGGTCGCCGAGCCCCACCGCCCGCGTCGCCGCGGGATCCAGGTGGATCGGGTTCGGGTCCTCCAGGACGACGGCGATCGCGTCCATCGCCGGTTGGCGGACGGTCGTCCGCCACGGCCCCAGCTGCGCTCCGGCCTCCATACCGCTCAGCATACCAAACGTTCGGTCGATTTGGTAACCTCTCGACCATGCCCAGGATCGAGCCCGCTCCCCCGTCAGCCGACGGCAACGCCCTGTCCAACAGCCTGTTGGCCCGCGTCATGGGCCGCAGCCCGGACATCCTCAAGGCGTTCGGGCGCCTCGACACGACGATCCGCTTCAAGGGCCGCCTGCCCGTGGAGCTCAAGGAGGCCGTGCGCCGCTCCACCGCCGGCGAGGTCGGCTGCGAGTACTGCGCGTCGCTCGGTGCGCCCAAGCCCTCGTACGAGGACCGCCGCGAGTCGCTCGCGGTCGCCTTCGCGCAGATGGTCGCCGACGACCCGCGCAGCGTCGACGACGCGATGTTCGGCGTCCTGCGCGAGGAGTTCGACGAGGAGGAGATCGTCGAGCTCGTGGCGTGGACGTGCCTGGTCGCGATCGCCGGCCAGATGTTCGGCGTCGTGATGGGCCTCGAGGCCACCACGCCCGAGGAGGCCGAGGCGTATCAGGCGGCGCTCTCGGCGATCGCCGCGCGCCGCTGAGCGACCTGGGTCAGCGCCACCCCGGTGACCACGAGCGCGCCGCCGAGCAGCGTCACGCTCTCCGGCAGCTGACCGAGGACGGCGACCGTCCAGCCGGTGGCGAACACCGGCACCAGGTACATGAAGGGCGTTGCGGCGTTCACCGGCAGCGCGCGCAGGCTGCTGAACCACAGCAGGAACGGCGCCACCGTGCCGGCGGTGACCAGGAACGCCAGCCACCACCAGTCGGCCGCCGACAGCCCGTCGAGGCCCGGCAGCGTGTGCGGCAGCAGCGGCAGCAGGAAGACGCCGCCGACCACGCACGTGAGCCCGACCGCCGCCACCGGCGCGTAGCGCGCGGCGAGCGGCTTCGAGACCACCGTGTAGGCGGCCCAAGCCGTCGGCGAGACGATCGTGATGAACGCCCCGAGCACGCTCGACTCGCCGCTCGCCCCGCTGCCCGCGCCGACCAGCACGATCAGGGCGACGCCGGACAGCGCGACGCCGAGGCCGAGCACGTGGCGCGCGGTGATCCGCTCGCGCAGGAACGCGGCCGCGAACAGCGCGCCCGACACCGGTCCGGAGGCGATCAGCATCGCGGCCAGCGGCGGCGCGAGGAAGCGCTGCCCCTCCACCACGGGGAGCTGCGACAACGGCACCGCGAGCAGTCCGCACAGCGCGAGCATCGCCCAGTCGCGCCGGCTCGGCCGCACGCGCCAGGCCGGCCGCACGGCGAGGAGCGCGGCGAACGCCAGCGCCACCAGCAGGTAGCGGGCCGTGACGATCTGCTCGGCGTCGAGGACCGCCAGCAGCTCGTGATTGGCGACGAACACGAGCCCCCACAGCGCCGCGCACACGGCGAGCCCGGCGTATGCGCGGCTCTCGCTCACATCGTGTACACTACCAAACGATCGGTTGATTTGACTAGGAGAGCGATGGCGGTCACGGGGTTCTTCCACGCAGGGGTCACGGTGCGCGACATGGACGCGTCGCTGCGCTTCTACCGTGACGGGCTCGGGCTGGAGGTGATCTCCGACGGCCACACCGGAGGCGAGAGCGCCCGGCGCATCTGGAACATGGACCCGGGTCGCGTGCGCGTCGTGTTCCTGCGCGTGCCCGGCAGCGACGCCGTCGTCGAGCTGTTCGAGTTCGGCGAGGTCGAGCGCCACGGCGCCTCTGCGCGGCCGTGCGACTACGGCGCCGGCCACTTCTGCCTCTACGTCGAGGACGCCGAGGGCCTGCACGCGCGGCTCGCCGAGCACGGCTTCACGTCGCGCAGCGGCGAGGTCGTGACGATCGGCGAGGGCCGCTGGGCGGGCAGCAGGGCCGTCTACCTGATCGATCCCGACGGCTACCACGTCGAGCTCTTCGAGAAGCCATGAACAACGTCTCCGTCATCGGCTCCGGCGCGTCCGGACTCGCCGCCGCCCTCTCCGCCGCGCGCGCGGGCGCGCGCGTGACCGTCTACGAGCGCCACCCGCGCCTCGGCGGCACCACCGCGCTGTCGGGCGGCAACGCCTGGCTGCCCGCCAACCGCTTCCTGGAAGACGACTCGCCCGAGCAGGCGCTCGCCTACCTCCGCGCGCTGTCGCTGGGTGACAGCGACGACGCGCTGCTGCAGGTGTTCGCGCGCGAGGGCGGCCCCACGGCGGAGTGGCTGGAGCGCGAGACGCGCGTGCGCCTGCAGCCGATCCCCTACACGGACTACCACGCCGAGTTCCCCGGCGGCCGCGAGCAGGGCGGGCGCACCCTCGAGCCGCAGCCGCTGCAGCCGCCGCCGGGCGTCGCCGCGCAGGTCCGCGACGCGCCGAACGTGACGGCGCCGATCACCTACGCCGAGCTCGCGGGCGGCGAGATCGACCGCGACGCGCTGCGTGAGCGCGCCGAGCGCGGCATCTTCACGATGGGCCGCGCGCTGATCGCCGGGCTGCTCGAGGCGTGCCTCGAGGCGGGCGTGGAGGTCCGCGCGGGCGAGCGCGTGCGCGAGCTCCCGCGCGACGGCGCCGTGGTGCTCGCCAGCGGCGGCTTCGAGCGCGATCCCCAGCTCGCGCGCGCGTTCCTGCGCGGGCCCGTGCTGGCGCCGACCGGCGCGCCGACCGCGGAGGGCGACGGCCTGCGCATGGCGATCGCCGCCGGCGCGCAGCTCGGCGGCATGAGCGAGGCGTGGTGGTGCCCGGCGATCTCCATCCCGGGCGAGACGATCGACGGCGCGCCGATGTTCCGGCTGATCCTCACCGAGCGGGCGCGGCCCGGATGCCTGATCGTCGACACGACCGGCCGCCGCTTCGTGGACGAGGCGCAGAACTACAACGACCTCGGGCGCACGCTGCTGAACTTCGAGCCGACCTCGTACTCGCTGCCGCACGTGCCCGCGTGGCTCGTGTTCGACGCGGCGTACCGCTCGAAGTACCGCATCGGCCCGCTGTCGCGACGCGACCCGGACCCCGACTGGATCGCCAGGGGCGACTCGCTCGCCGCGCTGGCGGACGCGATCGGCGTGCCGGCCGGCGCGCTCGAGCGGACCGTGGCGCGGTTCAACGAGCACGCCGCGCGCGGCGAGGATCCGGACTTCGGGCGCGGCAGCTATCCCTACGACCGCTTCATCGGCTCGCTCGGGGCGCTCGACGGCGGTCCGTACTACGCGCTCAAGGTCGTGCCCGGCTGCCTCTCCACCAAGGGCGGCCCGCGCACCGACGCCGACGGCCGCGTCCTGTCGATCAGCGGCGGCGCCCCGATCGGAGGCCTCTACGCGGCGGGCAACGTCGCCGCCAGTCCGTTCGGTATGGCCTACCCCGGCGCCGGCGGCACGCTCGGCCCGGCGCTCGTGTTCGGGCGGCGCGCCGGCGCGGCGGCCGCGAGAGATCGATGAGGGCCGCGCTCGGCGAGCCCCGGCGAGCCCGAGGCGGCGGCCGGCGGCGACCCGGCGGGCGCGGCGCCGTCGCGCTCGATCCGGCGCTCGTTGCCCCGTGCCCGTGCGACCCGGCCGACGCCCGCGCCGATCTCGTCGGCGAGGGCGTCGATGCGCCGCGCGAGCCATGGGTTGGGCAGTAGGGCCGGCTCACGCACGCGCTCGACACGGAACGGCTGCTCGGCATCCCACGCGCTCGCGTCCCTCGCCGGGATCGTGAGCACCGCGAACGATGTCGGGTCGAGCCGTCGC
>JBIOTP010000305.1:0-4146 GCA_044865965.1 Solirubrobacteraceae bacterium | reverse complement strand
GACCGACGCGCCGGTCACCGTCTGCTCGGCCATCCAGCTCGGGGCGGCGACGGCGGGCGGCGCGACCGCGAGCGCGGCGGCGAGGCAGCCCAGGCCGGCCCGGAGCAGGCGGCGATAGGCGAGTGTGGCAGCGGTCACGGGTTCCCCTTCGGTCAGTCGGCCTCGATCGACCGTATGGGGGCGCGGCGACGCGCGTCAAGTACCGGCCTGCGCGAGCAGCCAGAGCGCGAGGGAGGTGAACCCCACCATCACCCCGAGCATCCAGTACTGCGAGCGCACGGCCAGCCGCGCCTGGCCGTACATCGTCAGCGCGCGGTCGTGCGCGAGCGTCAGCGCCGCCACGTGGCCGACGACCACCACCGCGACCTGGACGTACCAGGTGTCCTTCTGCGGGAACACGTTGTAGTCGATGCCGGCGGCGGCGGTGCCGAACAGGTCCCAGCCCTGCCCGAACGGGTCCGAGGCCAGGTAGCCGATCGCCTGGCCCTCGAAGATCAGGAACGTGAAGTAGTGCGCGGCCACGTAGACGGCCGCGATCGGGACCAGCGAGTGGATGAAGCCGGTCCGCAGCCGCTCCTGCGAGAGGTCGCCGCCGACCGAGCGCGCGCCCTCGATGCCGAGCCGGTAGAACGAGCCGACGAGCGTGACGCCGAGCGCGAGGCCGATCGTGCCCGCGACCTTGGCCGCCGTCAGCGGCGCGATTCCCACCGTCCCCAGCGCGTCCACGATGCTCGCCGAGAGGTCCTTCCACAGCGGCCCCTGGCTGAGCCCGTCGTAGGTGACGGTGCCGATCATCACGATCACGAACGCCACCGTCCCGGGCGCCGGGTCCAGCCGCGGCAGGCCGCGCAGCGGCGCCCGCACCCCGACCACGCCGTGCCGCGTCTCGACGATCGACAGGCGCGAGAACGCGTTGTAGTAGACCGCGAACGTCTCGCCCCGGCGCGACCATGTCTCGACGCCCCACACGAACTGGGCCGCGAGCGTCAGCACGGTGTAGAGGAGGGCCGCGGTCACGAGCGAGGCCGGGTGGTCGCCCCAGCCGGACACCAGCTCGATCCACGTGAAGATCAGCAGTCCGCCGGCGGCCGGCCAGCGGCCGAAGCGCTCCGGGTACGGCCGCTCGAGCGACGGCAGCAGGCGCCCCAGCGCGCGCCACGGGCTGAGCGCGCGGAAGATGTCGCCGAACAGGATCGAGGCGAACACCAGCCCGACCCAGAACGTGATGAGGATGAAGGTCGGCGCGAAGTTGTCCAGCGCCGTCCCGCGCCCGATGTAGCCCGCCAGGATCGTCACGACCAGCAGCAGCACGCCGAGCGCGCCCCACAGCGCCTGCACGCGCCCGCTGCCGAGAACGCGGCCGCCCGGCACCTCCCGCCAGTCGTCGTGCTCGAGCTTGGGCTGGGGCCACAGCACCGCGAGCGCGAAGAACGAGATCACGAGCACGGCGGCCGCCGCCCACGCGAACAGCCACTGCGGGATCGGGAGCTGCTCGCGCTGGACGAGCCCGTGGGCCTGCGCGGAGGCCGGCGCCAGGAGAGCGGCGACGGCCACGGCCGCCGCCGGCGCCGCCCGCCTCACAGCCCTGACTTCACGGCCCGCTCGAATTCGCGCACGCCGATCGAGCCCTCGAGGCGGGCCGTGATCTTCCCGGTGCGGTCGACCACGAACAGCCACGGCTCGGTGCGCAGGTGGAACGCCAGCAGCGGCGCCCGGAGCCCCTTGTTCGGGTCGTTGTCCTGGTAGACCTCCTCGTGGATGAAGGTCATCCGGTCGCCGTACTTCGCCTTCATCTGCAGCTCGATGTCGGTCACCGGGCCGCACACGCGCGACGAGCACAGCTGCGGCGTGGAGAACAGCAGCGCAACCGGCTTCTTGCCGACCACCTCGGCGAAGTCCACGTCGTGCATGTCGCTCGGCGGGACGCGCGTGTCGATCTTCGAGACGTCGCCCTTCGCGCTCGCCAGCGTGTCCGTGTGGACGGCCGGCGCCTTCTGGCCGACCTCGGGGATCGGATCCTGGCTCGGAGCCGTCACGTTCACGCTGCCGCGCGTGCCGACCAGCGACCCGTCGGACGTGCGCGTGGCCGACAGGACCGTCCAGCGGCCGGCCTTGTCGAACGGCAGCCGCGCGCCGTAGACCGCGACGAACGGGTCGGACGCGGTCGCGGCCTGCTTGGAGCGGTAGCGCGCCTGGGTCAGCAGCACGTCGGCGGGGGCCGCGTAGGGCCCCTTCGCCGGCGCGCCCGGCGTGCTGGCGACGTAGAGCACCGTCGGCCCGTATACCGGCTGGCCCTCTTGGTCGATGACCCCGAACGCGATCCGGTTGGGGCCGGTCGTCAGCACCGAGCTCGCGAGTGCCAGCGTCGGCCCGTCCTTCATCTGGTTGGCGAGGTCCTGCAGCGTGCGCCCGCTGGCGGGCGGGAAGTCGGCGGCCTTCGGCGCCGACGCGGCCGCGACCGCCTGGCGCACCCCGTTCTCGGACGGGAGCTGCTGGACCGGGTCGGACGGCGCCTTCTCGCCGCCGCAGCCCGCGAGGGCGGCGGCGAGCACGAGCGAGCTCAGCAGCGCGCGATTCATCGACGGGCAAGGGTAGTGGGACGCATTGACCCGTGGATGAGGAAGCCGCCGAACGGGGCGCATCGGCCCTCGCCTTCCGGCCAGGGTCGGGCACCGCCGGACGGCCTAGGCTCCGCGGCGATGGCCGGCCACGTCCACGACCTCCCGCCGGCCAGGCGGCGCACGTGGCCGTGGCGGGGCGCCGTCGAGGCCCGGCACCTGCTCGCCACAGGTGCGGGGCGCGTGCTCGTGACCACGGTGGCGGCGATCGCGGCGCTGACAGCGATCGGGCTCGTGGCGCTGTGGCCGTACGGCTGGCATCCCGCGCGGACGACGACCCCCTCGCCGGTGGTTTCCGCCACGGTCCAGCGTGTGGAAGACTTCTCTTGCGCGGGCACCGGGTCGAATCCGTGCCGGCGCATCATCGTGAGCGCGGAGGGCAGGACCGCAACGGTCGTGCTCGGGTTCGCCAGCATGGCGCCGACGGTGCACGCCGGCGACTCCGTCCGCCTGACGCGCAACTTCGCGCATGCGCACGCGGTCCCCGGCCCTTCCGAGTACGACTTCCGCAGCGTCGACCATCGCGGCTCGCTGCTGTGGGTCGGCGCGCTGGTCGCCGTGATGGCCGCCGCGCTGCTGCGCTGGCGCGGCGCGTTCGCCGTCGCTGGGGTGGCGCTGTCCCTCGCGATCGTCGTGTGGTTCCTGATCCCCGCGATCCTCGCGGGGCGGCCCGCGCTGCTTGTCGCGCTTGTGGCGGCGCTCGCGGTGATGTTCGTGACGCTGGCGCTCACCAATGGGGTCGGGGCCCAGAGCCTGGCCGCCGCGCTGGGCATCTCGGCCACCCTCGGCCTGACGTGCCTCGTAGCGGCGGTCGTCGTCCATTTCACGGCGATCGACGGCCGCGGTGACGAGGCGCTGCTGGGGCTCGCGGCCCAGCGCGGAGGGATCTCGCTCCAGGGCGTGACGCTGGCTGGAATGCTGATCGGCGCGCTCGGCGTGCTCGCCGACACGGCGGTCACGCAGGCCTCGGCGGTTATGGCGCTGCGCCGGGCCGATCCGCGCCTCGGCGTCGGCGGGCTCTACCGATCGGCTTTCACGATCGGTCGCGACCACCTGTCGGCCACGATCCACACGCTCGTGCTCGCCTACGCGGGCGCCGCGCTGCCGCTGATGCTGCTCCTGCGCTCCTCAGGGATCGAGACCGTCGACACGCTGTCCTCGCAGTCGATCGCGGGCCCGATCGCCGCCACCTGCGTCGGCTGCATCGCCCTCATCGCCGCCGTGCCGCTGACCACCGGCCTCGCGGCGTCACTGGTCGCGCGGGTGCCGGTCGAGGCCGTGCCCGAAGGACACGGCCACGCGCACTAGACGTTTGATTCCGCCGCCGGGGCGGGCTCGGCGAACAGCTTGCAGGTGAGGGGGAGCCCGGATTGCCGCGGCGCCAAAACGAACAGTGCCGCGCGGGGGGTGGCTTACGTTTGTCGCCCCACAGAGGGGTACTAGCGTAAGCCACCCCCCTCGCCGGGTGATCGAGCGTGATCGATCGCGCGCGGCGGGGTGGCGCCAATGTCCCCGTCGACCGCGCCCG